>JAEDGP010000125.1 GCA_016297405.1 Treponema sp. | reverse complement strand
CAGAACAAAACTGGCGTTGCGGCCAGGCAAAGCTCATGCACTACGGCCGCAGGGTGGGTAGCAAAATAAAAAGGGGCTGTCCCAAAAGTATAAATTGCAGTGGTCATTGAGCCTGTCGAAATGACTATCACACTAAATGTGGTGGTTTCGACAAGCTCAACCACCGCAATACGAACTTATTGGACAGCCCCTTTTTATTTTGCGCAGGGAGGGGCTCCTCCCTCCAGAATAAAATCTAATTGATTGGAATTGGCTTAATTTTTTTAATGTAAATGCGGTGCATAAAGAAAAGCGACATGCCAACTGACATAACTTCTGCAATCAAAAAGCACCACCACACATTGTCTACGTTTCCGGTTTTTGAAAGAAAATAGGCTGCTGGCAGAAACACAATAATCTGGCGGCAAAAGGAAACCAGCATGCTGTAGACCGCGCTTCCAAAAGCCTGGAACACGGAACTCATGGTAATTGCAAATGCAGCGCCCAGAAAACTTGGAGCAATAATACGGATAGCTGCAATTCCCATTCGTCGCATCTGCGGGCTTGCGCTGAACAAATCAAACAGCGGACCTGGAATAACTTCGAACAAAATCATTCCACATGTCATAATCAAAAGGGCTATGCACAGTGCGCCGCGAATGGTATTTGTGATTCGCTTGTGGTGCTGTGCCCCATAATTATAGGCCAAAATCGGGATAATTCCGTTGCAAAGCCCAAACACTGGCATAAAGATAAAGCTGTTCAGCTTAAAGTAAACGCCATATACAGCTATGGCAGTGTCGCCGCCGTTTGGAGTGTTTCCAAGTATCAGGTTCAAAAAATAAGTAACAAAAGACATTATGGAACTCATAAGAATTGCAGGGATCGCAACTTTATAAATGTCTTTAATGATTCTTGCACAGGGCAATATATTCTTTAACTTGAACTGAATATCATGGTTTTTGCGAATGTTCAGCCAGAGAGAAACGAAAGTGCCAAAAATCTGTCCTAAAACGGTGGCAAGAGCGGCTCCCCTGATTCCCATCTGGGGGAACGGGCCGATTCCAAAGATAAGAAGCGGATCGAACACAATGTTGAATACAGCGCCGCAAATCTGTGAAATCATAGAAAGGAAGGTACGGCCCGTGGACTGCAAAAGGCGATCGCACATGCAGCCCACAAAAGAACCAAAACCAAGCAAAAGAATTATTTCTATATAATCTTTTGCGTAATCTACGATTTTCTGATTTGATGTCTGACTTTCAAGGTATGAGCTTGAAACGAAGGAACCTGCAACAGCAAACACGGCCCAGGTCACAATCGCCAGGAAGATTCCGTTCATAGCGGCTTTATTTACATCTTTCTGATTTTTCTGGCCAAGGCGCATTGAAAGCAATGCGTTCACACCTACAGAAGTACCGACTCCAAAGGAAATCATAAGATTCTGTATTGGAAAGGCCAGAGAAACGGCCGTAAGGGCTTCTTCTCCGATCTTTCCTACAAAAATCGAATCTACAATATTGTACAATGCCATCACAAGCATTGAAAACATAATCGGGAGTGCCATATTGAAGATGAGTGGAACTATGGGCATCACTCCCATTTTATTTTCTACAGGGGCAACTTTTGCTTCTGTCATTTCACCTAATCCAAAAGAGCGTCAAGATCTGCACTGATCTGCTTTTTATCAAGCTTCTGGCCGATAATACACAATTTGATCATGCGGTCGCCTACTTCTTCATCCCATTCAGCTTTAACTTTTGGTTCCTGGGATAGAACCTGTTCCTGTTCTTTCTTTGAGCAGGAAGCAAGCCATCTGCCTGAAGCACCAGCACTGATCTGGCGGCCAGAAGTTTCGAATACATAAGCCATGTCTTCTTCATCGCTGAACCATATTACGCCCTTTGAGCGAATGATATTTCTTGGCCAGCGACCAGCAAATTCTTCAAGCTTTTCGCGGCTGAATGGACGGCGGCGATAGTAAACAAAGTTTCCGATTCCATATTCGTCTTCATCAGCGCCTTCATGGTTATGATGATGGTGATGGCAGTGGCCGTCGCATTTATGGCCTTCTTCCCCATGTTTTGGATTATGTTCATGCTCGTGTTCATCATCATGATGGTGATGCTCATGCTCTTCATGTTCATGGTGGTCATGGTGTTCATGATCGTGTTCTTCCTTGTCATGGTGATGATGTTCATGTTCGTCATCGTCGTCATCATCATGATCTTCCACCGCATTTTCCAGATGCTGAACCCAGGCTGCGCTTTCAAATACGTTTTCAAAATCAAATCGTTCTGTTGCAAGAATGTCTTCCACAGCAACATCCCCATGGCTTGCTTCAATCACTTTTACGCTTGGCTGCAGAGCCTTTACAACGGCCTGAACTTTCTTCATTTCATCTGCATTTACAAGGTCTTTTTTGTTGATAATAAGTGTTGAACAGAATTCAATCTGCTGAACCAGAAGGGATTCAATATCTTCTTCACCCATATCTTTCTTAAGAAGATTGTCGCCGCCAGCAAATTCATCTACAAGGCGCTTTGCATCTACTACAGAAACTACGTTATCGAGTTTTCCGTTCTTAATCTGCTCGATTGCCTGAGCGATTGGCATTGGTTCACAAACGCCAGATGCTTCGATAAGGATATAGTCGAATTTTCCTGTTTTGATAAGATCTTCAATCTGTTTTACAAGATCAGATTTAAGTGTACAGCAGATACAGCCGTTCTGAAGGCCTACAATGCTGCTTGTATCTGTGATATTTGCGCCCTTTGCAATAAGGCTTTCATCTACATTGATTTCACCAATGTCATTTACAATAACAGCAACTTTAAATCCTTTCTGATTTGTAAGAACTTTGTTCATCAAAGTTGTTTTTCCAGCTCCAAGATAACCACAAAGCAAAGTAATTGGTGTAAGTTTTTTTGCCATTTTTTTTATCTCCATAAAATGAACCGCCGGCAAAAGAAACCGACGGTCTTTTCTTTCATGTTTAATATAGCGAAAAAAACTGGAAAATTCTAGAATAATGTGTATTTTGTTGCAAATGAATTGAATATACAGAAAACTG
>JAEDGP010000048.1 GCA_016297405.1 Treponema sp. | reverse complement strand
TGCAGACCCAAATGCTTATAGAAACCTACAGCATCCGGATTGCATTCCCAGGCATGCAAAGTAACATTGTAATATCCGTTAGATTTAGCAAAATCCCGTGTGTAATCATACAGTGCCTTGCCAATATGCTTTCCGCGAGCTTTTTCATCAACGCACAAATCATCAATAAATAAAGTTTTGTAAGCATAAGAACTTGGCCGTTCTTCCCTTTCGATTGTCTTGCAAAAACAATGGCCTAAAATTTTTCCGCCATCTTCATAAACAAAAATCGGATCCTGGGTTTTTCTGATCAGTTCCTGCAGTTCTTCGTCCGTATACTTCTGCCCTATTTCTTTGAACAAATCCGGGCGGCCCTTGTGATGAACAAGCAATACCTGAGCCAAAAGATTATTGATTCCTGGAATATCCTTGATTTCTGCACGTCTGATAGTCACTATTTTGTCCTTCTTCGATTTTACTTACAAGCTTTCATTACAATCGCACAATTGCCAAAGATTTGCAAGCATTTGACATTGAAGGCAAAAAAATGGAACATAAGGACATGAAATTTCTCAAGACCCTTTTTGTAATTGCATTACCAATTATTCTGCAAAACTTCCTTTCTTCCCTGGTAAACATGCTTGATACCATCATGATCGGGCAGTTCGGAGAAACTTCGATTGTGGCAGTTGGTCTTGGAAACCAGATTTTCTTTGTCATGAACATAATGATGTTCGGAATTTGTTCAGGCGGTTCAATCTTCATAGCGCAATACTGGGGAAAAAAAGACATGGGCGGCGTCCACAGATCCATGGGCATTACCATTTCATGCAGCACCATCATCGCCCTTGTTTTTACGATTGCCGCAGGTTTCTTTCCTGAATTCTGCATCAGCTTGTATTCAAAAGATCCAGATGTCATAAAAAACGGTGCGGTTTATCTAAGAACCGTTTGTCCATGCTACATATTTACAGGAATCTCAATCGCTTTTGGCAATGCCCTTCGAAGCACAGAACGCCCAAAAATCCCAATGATTGCCACTATAGTATCTGTACTTGTGAATACTTCCCTAAATTACATCCTGATTTTTGGGCTCAATTTGAACGGCACAATGATAATTCCTTCCATGGAAATACAGGGCGCGGCCATTGCCACCGTTTGTGCAAGAATCATCGAAATGATTGTTTGTCTTTCTATTCCTTATGCAAAAAAATATGAAGTAGCCGCACCGCTTAATCAGATTTTCAAGCGCCAGACAGGCTTTTTCCCACGCTACATAAAAGTTGCATTGCCAGTATTCATAAACGAAAGCCTTTGGGGAACAGGCATTTCCACCCAGGCATCCATTTATGCCCATGCAGGAACCGACGTTATTGCCGCCTACAACATCACAAGCACCATCAGCAATTTGATATGGACGTTTTTCATCGGATGCGGAAATGCCGCAGCAATCCTTATTGGAAAAGCAATTGGAGAAGCAGACCATCAAATGGCACAAAAGCTTGCAAATAAACTAACGGCTTTTATGACGGGCGCTGGAGCCACCTTAGGTCTTCTTTTGATTCCGTTGGCTTTGAAACTGGAAATTTTTTATAAAGTTGATGCAGATGTTATCCGCATGGCGCAGATTTTCCTTTTCATAACTGTGCTGCTGTATCCAATGTATGCCATCAACATGGTGACAGTTGTAGGAATCTGCCGAAGTGGCGGCGATACAATTTTTGCCCTGCTCATAGATGTTGGATTCATGTGGCTCATTTCCCTGCCGCTGGGCTGGTGCGCCGTTAATTTCTGGAACTTGCCGTTCTGGGCCATTTTTCTGTGTGTAGCTTCCGAAAACCCTTTAAAATGCACACTGGGCCTTTACAGACTAAAAAGCGGAAAATGGCTCCATGACGTTACAGTTTAAGTTCACTCTACTGCCAAAACCTTATAGTCAGCATCTTCTACTGCTTTTTTAAGCAGATCAGAAGCAACTTCTTTGCTCAAAGTTACAACTGCAGTGCCTTTTTCATGGCTCACCACAGCTTCTGTAACGCCATCTACAGCTTCAAGCACTTTTTTTACCCTTCCTTCGCAGTGTGAGCACATCATGCCTTCAACCTTAAGTGTTTTTGTCATTTGAACCTCCTTTTTGTTCATTTCAAAAATGTTGTCTTTTTTTATTTTTTTGCCAAATCTAAGCAAATTCAATCTGAGCGCATTTGAAACAACGCAGAAACTTGAAAGACTCATCGCCGCAGCACCAAACATAGGACTTAATTCCCACCCGAATAATGGAATAAAAACCCCTGCAGCCAGCGGAATTCCCAAAAGATTATAAAAAAACGCCCAGAACAGATTTTCGTGGATATTCCTAAGAGTTTTGCGGCTTATTGTTATTGCATTCGCCACCGCTTCAACGCTGGAATTTACCAGAACCACCTGGCAAGCTTCCATTGCAATGTCAGTACCAGACCCCATTCCCATTCCTATATCGGCCCCGGTAAGGGCTGGCGCATCGTTTATGCCGTCTCCAGCCATTATCACTTTGCCTTTCCGTTGAAGCGCCTTGATGCAATCCGCTTTTTCCAAAGGCGTGACGTTTGCCACAAATTCGCTAATCCCAACTTTCTGCGCAATAGCCGCTGCTGTGTTTTTGTTGTCACCGGTGAGCATATAAACTTCAATTCCAGCTTTCTTCAGTTTTTCCACAGCATCTTTGGAATCAGCTTTGATTTTATCTGCCACAGCCACAAGGCCAAGCAATCTATTTTTATCGCTGAACAGCAGCGGCGTTTTTCCCTCTTGCACAATTTTATCCAGATTTTGTTCCATTTTAGATGAAAGGGCAATTCCCAAAGTTTTGCAGATATAGTCGCTTTTTCCGGCATAGATTGTTTTTTCGTGAACTCCTGGTTCAGTTTTTTCATTTCCAGAAAAATTGATTCTTGCCTTCACTCCCCGTCCTGGCATGTTTTCAAATTCTAAAATCTTACAGAATTTCAAAATTGTTTCAGAATTTATGTTTTTATCATTTCCATAACGGCAAACCGCTTTTGCTAAAGGATGTTCACTTTGCATTTCTACCGCAAAAATCAACTTTTCAAATGAAGCAAAACTCAATCCATCTTCCACAAAAACGTCTGTAACTTCGGGCTTTCCTTCAGTGATTGTGCCTGTTTTATCCAGAACCACAATCTGTGCCTTTCCTGTTTCTTCCAAACTTTGCGCCGTCTTAAAAAGGATTCCGTTTTTTGCACCAACTCCAGTTCCCACCATAATAGCCACGGGAGTTGCAAGTCCCAATGCACAAGGGCAACTTATTACAAGCACAGAGATTCCTCTGGCCAAAGCATATCCTGTATCTTTGCCGGCGAAAATCCATACTGCCACAACGCAAACAGCAATGCTCATAACCACAGGCACAAAAATACCGCTTACCTTATCTGCAATTCTTGCAACAGGCGCTTTTGTGGCAGCAGAATCACTTACCATCTGAATGATTTTGGCAAGTGTGGTGTCTTTTCCAACTTTTGTGACTTTACATTTTAAAAAACCTTCCTGGTTGATTGTTCCAGTAAAAACCCTATCTCCTTTTGCTTTATCCACTGGCATTGATTCACCAGTCAGTGAACTTTCATCGATTGTGCTGTTTCCTTCTATTACCTCACCATCAGCTGGAATCCTGCTGCCAGGACGAAGCACAAAAAAATCCCCTGATTGTAATGCAGAGGCCGAAACCTCAGCTTCCTTGCCATCTTTAATCAGAACAGCCGTTTGCGGTGCCAGATTCATAAGGCTTTTCAAAACATTTGTGGTTTTGCCTTTGGAGAGGGATTCCAGCATTTTGCCAAAAGTTATCAGAACAAGAACCATTGCCGCAGATTCAAAATAAAGAGCATGCATTAGTTTATGGCACAATTGCAAATCTCCGTTTTTCTGCGCACCTGTCATAAAGAAAAGCACAAAAGTGCTCCAAACAAAAGACGAACCAGATCCCAATGCAACAAGGCTATCCATGTTTGGAGCGCGGTTAAATATGGCTTTTGTGCCGCTCACAAAAAAGCGCTGGTTAATTATCAGCACAATCGCCGAAAGCAGCATCTGCAGTAAAGCCAAACCAATTTGGTTTTCTTCAAAAAAAACTGGAATCGGCAGATTCCACATGGAATGACCCATAGAAAAATAAATTAAAGGGAAAAGCGCAGCAAGGGAAATCAAAAAGCGAAAAAGAAGCGCTTTTGTTTCTTTTTGTTGAACAAAACTTGGATCGGCTGCCCTATTTTCATTGTTCCTTTTCAAATCAGTTTCACCGGCTAAAGCCATTTCGCCAGCACCATAACCTGCTTCTTCCACTGCTTTTATGATGTCCGCAGGCAAAACATCTCCTTCCACCACCATCGTATTCGTCAAAAGGCTCACGTTGCAAGACTTTACGCCGTTCAACTTGTTCACTGCCTTTTCAACCCTTGCCGAACATGCAGCGCAGCTCATTCCAGTAACATTGAATTTCTGCATTTTTACCTCATAAGTTTATTTCTCTTTGAATTTTAACTAAGCTTTTTCAGAATCATAACCGCATTCCTGTTTATAAAGAAACTTTTTCTGCCATGCACATAATACTTTGTGCCATCAAAAAGATCTTCATATTCCCCTTCTTCAATCCAGTCCCCTTTCATTTCTACATTGTCACAAATATTTGCAAGGACCAAAATTCGCTGTGCACCGTATTCTCGCCAAAAACCTATCTGTTTATTGCTAACGGTAGCTAATCTGAAAGTTCCCTTCTGCAATGCTTCGCTGCTGTTTCTAATCCATGAAAGCCTGGAAATATGATTGTAAACCTTTTGGCCTTCAAAATTTGGCCAGGCGAATTCTGGCATTGGTCCAAACGGTGGCAAGCATGGCCTAAGCTCAAAGTCAGTTCCGTTTTTGCGTTCTCCCCTTATTCCATATTCACTTCCATAATAAACAGACGGAATACCTGGTATGGTCCATTCCAGAGAATAAACCAGATTTATTTTTTTCTCTGGTTCCTTCAATACGCTTCCCAAACGGTTTACATCATGATTATCAGCAAAATTATACAATGCTGAATAGTTATAAAGTCCCCTGTGACAATCGAATTCACGCTCAAGATTATACGAAAGTTCAAAGAAATTGTTGTCATTTACGCTCGACCATAAAGCCTTGTAAATTTGATAATTGGTAACCGAATCTATTCTGTCTTTACAGGCCCATTGAGTATAATCACCATGAACAACTTCCCCCATCAGCCAAAACCCGTTTTTCTTAGATTTGCAAAAACCTGCCAGACTGGAAAGAAAATCCCTGTCTATAACATCCGATGCATCCAAACGCAAACCATCAATTCCAAATTCATTGATCCAGAATTCTACCGCACTAAAAATGTGGTTCTGCACATCCTGATTTCTTAGATTCAGCTTAACCAAATCCTTGCAGCCAGCCCATCCTTCATAATCAAAAGGATCTCCATAACAGGATCTGCCATCAAAATTCAGGTTTTTATACCAGCCGCAAAACTGGCTTTCCCTACCCTTCTGAATCAAATCTTTAAATGCAAAGAATTCCCTTCCTGTATGATTGAAAACCGCATCAAGACAAAGTGAAAAACCCTTTTCATGGCAAATTTTTGCAAATCTGGCAAATTTTTCGTTATTTCCAAGCCTTCTGTCCACGTGAAAATAATCCAAAGTATCGTATCCATGTGCACATGATTCAAAAATTGGACCAATCAGCAAAGCATTACAACCAAGCCCTTTGATTCTATCCAGGTCCGATTCAAGTTTTTCAAAAAAATCACCAGGACCACATGAAAAATCGTTGTATCGTTGGCAGCCACCTAGTCCCAAAGCATAAATGTGATAAAAAATCTTTTCGCAAAACTTCATATTTTCCATAATTTGATTCCCCCAAAAAACCTATCCTAATTTGCTACTCCATAAACGAAGGCACGAATGATTTTGAATACAGTATAATCATCAAATGAAATTTTTTCCTGGCAAACAGATCTTGCCACAGACATGATGTTCTGATGGAATAGCTTTGCAAAAAGCTTTTCTTCCAATCGGTATAGGATCGTCAATAAAAAACATTGCTTTCTGTGGTTTTTAAAAAAACTATTGGCTTATATCGGTCACAAAAAGATAGCAAATCTGGTTTTCATCTGAAAAATCATCTGCTTTAATCATTTCCAACATGACATTGGAATAGCCGTCTTCAGTTTTTCGCCTGTAAAAAATGCGAAGAGGTTTTTCACTTTGCACAAAATTTTCCATAATGTAATTTACGCTGGTTTTTTCCAGATACTTTTTTTCATCATCTTTATGAATCTGTCCTGCTTCTGCAAAAAGCCTAAGCCAGTTGAAAATTCCTGAAGAAAAACCTTTCTGAACATCCTGTTCATTTTCATTCATTTTAAGAACGTTGAAAGTGCCGCTCAAAAGGTCTACCTTCAAAACTTTAATAAAATGGTTCAAAATATTCTTATAAGCAGACCTTGAACTACCACGACGATCGTGACGCGTTGTATAGAAAAGAGATTTGTCTTCATACATTCTCTTGTCTGCAATAACTTCCAGTTGAGCCAAGGAGTTTCCGCCAAAATCTCTAAGCGAAGCAGCTCCCAAAGAAATGGAAAGCTCACTTACAAAACGGCCTTTCCATTTGCCGGTTTCCATTTTAAGCAAAGAAACTGCATAATCCAGTTCTTCCTTGCTGCACTCATTAATCAAAACGGCGAATTCATCACCACCAATTCTGTAAAGTTGCCCAATCTTTCCAAAACTTTCCCTAATGCAATGTGAAGCACCCACAATAAGTTCATCTCCGGCTGCATGGCCAAGGGTATCATTCACAGTTTTTAACCCGTTTACGTCCAAAGAAACTATGGTGTATTCCTGAGAAACGCCAATCTGCTCAGCCAGGTTCAGATGATTTTCGTAAGCCCGTCTGTTGTTGAATCCGGTTAATTCGTCTGTGGTGGAAGCAATCTGTGCAGATAGTGTATCTTTTCTTGCTAATTCTATTTCTTTCAGATATCTTGTTCGCTCTTTAGCTTCTTTTTTCAAACGGTAAATAACCATTCCCAAAAGGAAAACTATAAGAGAAAAAACTGTAAAAACCAGGATAAAAATCATGGGAGTATGCTTTTTGAGCATATCCTTAAAACTTGTTTTGTACAGATCCTTCATATATTTATATGAAGCATTGGCTCCATATTCACGGCCCAAAACCCTTAATCCACGGCTCATCAAAAGCATAAGCCTGAAATTTCCGTTCTTTATACCAAAAGTGCGTTCATCGGGTTGTTCCAACGGAACTCGGGAAAGATTTTTGAATTCATCGTTTTTCAGGACAATATCCACGCGAAGTCCATTGATAGTTGTGGCTGTTGCTTTACCATTTTTTACAGCTTCCAGACATTCTTCTATTGAATCGAATTCAAGGAAGTCTGAATCAGGAAATTTTTCTTTCAGATATGCAGCCTGCATGTAATTGTTCTTATTTATTGCAAGGCTGCTAACTGTTCCTTCGTCAAAGTCTCCGTTGTAAATCAGATTTAAGCTAGCCACCACAACAGGAGCAGTTTCAGTAACGCCAGCTTTTTCATTTTCCCAGGTAGCTCCACTTATTGGGAAAATTATATCCACTTCATCTTTTGCAATTGCGTTTACCAGATCATTGCTGCTTTTATAGCATTTGTATTCAAGTCTCAACCGGTCTTTCAGCTCCAGATTAGAAATTATGCCATTCATGACATCAACCAAAAGACCATTTGGTTTGCCCGCAGACTGATCACAGTAGGGCATATAATCGTCCAGATAGCCGATTTTCAAAACACTGTGCTCTGCAAGCCAATCTTCTTCAATCACAGAAAGCCGTTTACTGATTATTCTGTCGCCACCGTTTTCATTTCGAATTGTTTCCTTAAAATACGGCTCGATTTCGTTCAATATGTTAAGGGAATAATTTAGATCAGACAACAAATCTGTTCTTTTTTTGGTAACTGCCAGAAAATATGGTTCTTCGCCAACCTTTGTGATTGGAACTATACCTTTACTTGCCATACTGTAATCATCAATGGAAACAATTGCATCTATCTTTTTGGCCCTTAAGTCCTCAATCTGCTTTTCTGAATTATCGTAATTCTTTACATTGATTTCATAACTGTTTCTTTTACCCCACTCCATAAGATAATCAATCATGTGGCCTTGTTTGATTCCACCAATTACCTTGCCCTTAAAACTGTTTTGGTATTTTGGATTGATTATAGGATTATCTACATTCTGAAAAAGATAATAGCGAAGATTTCCCATTGAAAAATCTGGATAATAGAAGTATTGGCTTCGCTCCGGTGAATAAGTTATGCCACCTAAAACATCAATTTCGCCAGTCTTTAATTTTTCAAAAAGTGTATCGAATTCTCCGTATACGTATTCGTATTTCCACCCATTATAAGCGGCAACTTTTTTGTAGTACTCATATCCATAGCCCGTCTTTCTTACATCATCAGAAAGACCTTCCTGAAAACGAGGGTCTTGATAAAATCCTATTCGTACTGTTTTTGATTTGTTAAAAACTTCTTTGTTTTCTTCTGCAATCGCAAATCCCACAAATAAAATGGAAACAGCCAAAGCAGAACAAATTTTTTTTAATAAATTCATTATCCCCTTGTAAGAGCTAAAACTCATTCCCCACCAATGATTTAAGATATTTATTATAGCATATCTTTTCTATATTATGAAAATATTGTTTATATAACAGAAAATTATCCAATCGTGTTTCATAACCTTTATGATAAATATTGGGCATCTGCATAAAAACTAGCGCTTCTTTTGATTCAATACCCAACCACCATTTACAGGCTTTGGTTCTTCAAAACAGTTGAACATAGGGTGAAATTCCAAATCAACCACGCCTTTTTTACCATTCCTGTTCTTTAAAACCTTAAGCTGCAGTTCCTGGGCTTTTCCCGGAATTTCAGCACGCTTTTCCTGTTCCTCCCTAAGTTGAATGATTCTTGCCGTTCTGGTTTTTTCGTCCTCGTATTTGCCGTCTTCCTTTTTCTGGTAGTCCATTCCCTTAAATTGCAAAGCCATCAGCACATCGCTTGTGTATTCAATTGCGCCCGATTCCTTAAAACTTGCAATATTTACCGGATTGGTATAATTTTCGCGGTTAAAACTTGATATGGCAAAAATCGGAATGTCAAAATCCCGGCTTGCCCTTTTCAGCTCAACAACAGCCTTGTCTGTATTCTGTTTGTCCGTTGCCCTCAAATCGTAGGGCGCAATAATCTGCAGATAGTCGATGATTACCAGCGGCTTTTTGCCGGTGATTCGGATATGTTTTTCAATCACGTCTTTTATTTTTTCCACATCAATATCGCCTATTCCTATGTGGAAAAAAATGTGTTTTGCAAAATTGCCATATTTCTTAAGGCACTCATTCATAAATTCAATCTGCCCGTTTTCCTGCAATGCTTTTCCGTTCAGAAGATTGCGAGTGGACGTGGCAAAATTCAATTCTGTACCCCACTCCCTGCATTTCTGGAAAGAAAGCCGACTCAAAGACTTTGCAATAAGTTCCTGTCTGCCCATTTCCAGACTGAAAACCAACACATCCTGACCGTTGGATGCTGCATTATCCGCAATCTGCAATGCAAAAGTAGTCTTACCCAAACTTGAAATGGCCCCAATGATATAAAGTCCTGGGTAAAAGCCCCCGTCCAGCACATCATCAATTTTTTTGAATCCAGTGGATATGCAGTCCTTTTGAAATCTCTTTTCAATTTCGCTGATGAAGTCACCAATTTCATTTGCAGCTGAGGTGTTGTAATATTCCTGCGCTTCCTTCTGCTTTTTCTGTTCAAGGAAAAACTGCGCATTGTTGCGGGCATTCTGCACATCCTGAATAAATCCTTCCCTGTCATTTACCAGCGCTTCATTTGCGTCTTTGCATTCCCCTGTAATATTTGCAAAAACAAATTCGATTCCCTTTTTTGTAAGCTCTTCTCCAAGCTTTTCCTGAGCCTTAATGCCCGCATCATCGTTATCCAGACACAAGATCAGCGGGTATTTTGGTTTGCAGCTTTTTAGATATTCCAAAAATTTCATGCTGCCGCTGGACCCCAATGCAACGGCTACCCCACCCGCTTCAATTACGCTAAGTGCATCAAATTCGCCTTCAACCACAAAAACCGGCTGTTCTGCAATTTCAATTGCCTTTAAGTTAAAAAGCTCGTAAGTTCCCTTTGGCTTAAGGTATCGCTCCTTTTTGTCTGCATCCCAGGTGGCCCGGGCATTATAACTGAATTCTCCAGTTGGAATTACAAAGCGCTGTTTTTCTACCCAATAGCCCAGGTTATAGGCGTCAACCGTAGCTTTTGAAAGACCTCTCTTTTTCCAATAGTCGGTTTTTTGAACATTTTCATGGCATTTTTCGAAAAATCCCAGAAGAGATTCCGGCTTTTCAGTCTTTTTTTTGGAAATTTCAAAGTTATATTTTACGTGGGAATTTGATGACTCATGTTCATACTCAACTGGAATTTGATACATTTGGTATACGTAATTAAAAAGTTCTTTTCCACTTAGACCTGTATCAATGGCAACAACGTCAAAAATATCGTAATCTGCACCGCAAGAAAAACAGTGACACCTCCTGCGGTTAGGATCGTATGACATGCTTGGGTGCCTGTCTTCATGAGAAGGATTGATGCATTTAAAATTTGTTGAAGCGTTTATGCCTTTTGAGTTAAGATAGTCTTCCAGTCTTAACTTGGCAGTTTCTTTAGCTTCGTTTGGATTCATTTGGTCCCCACCCTTTGATTCCACCGTTACAGGAATTTTTGAAATTCCTGGCTGAAACTTTTGTGGAATTTATACCTTATTCGGCGTAAATTCAATACGCCGTAAGGTTTATACATATAGCTCTTTTAAAGCTATATATAAGCTCTTAGGAATTTTGGGACTAGCTTATTTGCTTGTATGGCAATGTTTTGCAATTTTTTGTTTCCACGTAGAATATATTAAATTCCACGTAAATTATGATGAATTCCACCTAAAATATATTATTATCCACGCAGACTATAAATTAAGGGCTTTTTTTTCCACGTAAAATATAACTTTTTAAGCCCTGTGTTACAGGCAAATTGATACAAAACAGGCACAAAAATGCTGATTTTTTATGATAAAAACTTCGATTCTGCCAAAAAAAAGCCCAAAAAACACCATTTTTCCCACGTAAAATATAACTTTTTTCAATATGCCTGTGGTTACCGTTAAAAAATCATATTTCAGGTGGGAAAAATGACAGAAAACCGCTTTCATCCACGTAAAATATAACTTTTTTCGTAAAAACTCCCACGTAAAATATAACTTTTTAATTACTTGTATTACAATGATTTAGAAAAGTTTCCACGTAAAATATAACTTTTTTGAATGGAGTTTTTAGCCATTTTTGAGGTGTTTTTCCCACGTAAAATATAACTTTTTTTTGAATTATCCACGTAAAATATAAAAAATAAAGGTCAAAAAAGCCTGATTTTTGTGATTTCCCACGTAAAATATAACTTTTTTGACCTTTATATCTTAAAAAAATAGTGAAACTGTATACTTTTTTATACTAAATTCCACTCAAAATATAACTTTTTTAGTATGTTTTGAGATGTTTTCCACCTAAAATATTATTTTTCCTTGCTTTTTGCGCTTTCGGCAATCTTGTTCGCAAGCGCTTTTATCTGAGCTTTTTCTGCTATTTCTGCCCGTTTTTTCATTGCGTCGCTGATTTTTGTATTCTTTGTATGGGCCAGATCAGCGAAATATTCCAGGTATTCATTATGCAGTGAAATTTCTGCATACCCTTCTTCCAGGAATTCCACAATGTTTCCGTTCGGATTGAAAACCGGGGTGATTACAATATCTCCGTTTTCAATTTGCGCAACTTCATTTAAGGCATTTAAAATTGCGTCTTTTATGTCTCGGCTTGGATTTTTTGTTTTTCCTTCGTCAGGAAGGTCCAGGATCTGCTGCAAAGTTCTGAAGCCAATATTGAAGTGTTCTTTTCTGTCAATATCGTTAAGCCTTTTACGCGCAAGCATAAAAATATTCAGCAGCGTATCGGCCGCATTGTCGGAAAGTGAAAAATATGATTTTGGCAGGATGGAGAAATACTGCAAAGCAAAAACTTCCCAGTTGATTCGCTTGTTCAGATAGATTTCAACGATTCCCTTTTTGATGTGGGCACCTGTAAAAAGAACTTCGATTCCGCTGTCGGTAATCTGCTTCATGTCCTTTTTGTCCCGCACAACCCCTTCAATCTTTATGCTTGTGAGGGGATTTTTTGCCTGATTGAATGCCTGTCTGGCAGTGGTAATTGTCTTGTAGCATCCTAGGTCAACGAAATCCTGCAGCGGAAATTTTATGCTTATATCCGCCTCCATGTTTTCGCTGATGTTTTCCTTACTGAGCTTCACTAAAGTGTAAGTAAGGATTTTCTTTAATGGCTTGTTCGCCTTAGAAAACAAATCGATATTATCAAGATGAATCGTTGTTTCAGTATTATCGGTTGTATATTTTACCCGCTGACTTACATCCCTCATTCCTTCCGGAGGAGCAAAAAAGTCAAGTTTTGAAGAATGACTGTTGTTTTCCAGACGGTTGGCAAATGTTTCAAGATCTGCCGCATGACTTACAACGCTGATCATCGTGTTTGAAGCCGGACTGTTAGGAAAACTGAAGAATTTACTTTCTTCCTTTTTGCTGCCTTTTTTTGGAATTCTGGTGGCACGCGAAACTTCTACAAGTTCATTTTCGCTGTCATTTTCATTCATAATTGCCTACTCTTTCCCATTTTTTGATTTTGAGTTTTTCCACTAGCCTGATTAATAAAGGCCTATGTCGGAAAAATGGACCAATCCCTTTTTTTCCTGTTGTTCCAGATATTTGATTGCGATTTTAATTCCTTTTGAAAGTGAGATGCCATGTTTCATGAAATAGGATTTCATGGCATCACGCTCTTTTTCTGTAGTGCGCACTACTATCTGAGTGGTTTTAAGCGCTTTTGAAAGTACAATCTGATCGTCATCATCATTTGCGAAGTCTGTTTCAGAGATTTCCATGCTTACAGGATTTATGCTTGCCGGAACTGGATCTGCAGAAACTGGCTGGGAAACAATTGCGGTTTTTTGAATAGCTGTGGACTGGGCGGGAGCTTGGGCACCAATCGGCTTGTCAAAATCGTTCAAGAAGTCCATGTCGATTGAATTTTTTGCTGGCTGAATTTTCTGCATTTTCCTACTCCCCTACTTCAATGCCTGTGCGATTTCTGAAAGAGAATCCAATGTTTCTTTTTTAGTTCCCGCGATAGCCTGAACAGGAACCGCTGTGGTCTGAGATTTTCTGAACCCTGTATCAGTTGGAATCACGAAGATCTTATATCCGCTTGGTTCCAAAGATTTGTACTGTGCAACCAGATCGCGACACTGAGCGATTGCATTGTTGTTTTCGTTCAATATAAGTTTGTTCAGGAAAGGTTTACCGTTGACGCTTACACCGTAACAGTTGTTGTAGCGCTTTTTCATTGCATCAAGATTTACCTTAAATGTTTTTAATCCGTCATAGCTGAAGCGGTCCAGTTTAAGAACGTTGATTACCTCGTCGCTTGCAATAAAGCAGGATTCTTCCAAAGCTCCAAATGCAGGTGAAGTATCGATTACGCAATAGTCAAAAGCTTTTGCAAGTTCATCCTTGAGCTGAGCGATTTTGAACTGTTCTTTCTGTGCAATAGTTTCCTGGTAAGTGCGAAGGCCGCCGTCAATTCCAGCTGTTGGAATGATAAAAAGATTTTCTACTTGAGTTGGCTGAATGACGTCCTTGATTGTGCACTTGTCTGAAAGAATGTCGGAAAGCTCATATTGGAGCGATGGCAGATTCATCCAGTCTGTTGTGTTACCCTGCGGATCGGCGTCTATTAAGATTGTGCGGCCGAATTTTGCAAGCTCTACTGCTGTGGATACGGAAATTGAAGTTTTTCCAGTTCCACCTTTCTGGATAGCGAATGTATATGTTTTCATTTTCCCCTCGTATTG
>JAEDGP010000124.1 GCA_016297405.1 Treponema sp. | reverse complement strand
CAAAAAAGGCTTCTGCAAAAAAGACTTCGGCAAAAAAGACAGCAGCTTCTGAAAAGAAACCTGCAGCAAAGAAAACAAAGAAATAGTTCTTTTTAAGGCAAAAATATTCTTTGCCTTAAAAAAAGGCGCCTCATGACAAGCATTGATTTTCACGTCAATGATCTTATCTGGTGGCGCCTTTTTTGCATAATCTCGTTATTACACAAAACAGAGCATTGCATAGCAATCTGATTGTATAAAAGGTTTTGCACAACAACTATTTGCTGTACAGGATTTACTGTTATAAAGTTGCTAAAGTTTTTGGATTATTGACTTCAATTCGCAAACATCCTTAATTTCAGACCGACCTGTCCGTGTTTTCATAAGAGATTCTTTTATGGAATCCTTCATAGGTGGAACTTCACCAATCGTATGACGAACAAAATCTTCTGAAAGCGACGGGCTGTCTCTTGCAATAAGGACAGTGCTGCCGTCTTGATCAAAATTCTGTTTTTTTGCCAGACAAGCCGCATAAGCACTAGCCGTATGGCGATCAGGATAAATTTTATACTTGACGAACAATTCTTTTGCTGCCGAATCAATCTGTTTTTCACTAAGAGATGCTGGAAAAACAAAATGCCTCATCAGAAGGCTGTTTGTACTAAAAACGTCTTCCAAGCGTTCAAGATTTGAAGGTTCAGCAGGATCTGCCGGATAGCGTTTTTCCAAGGGAACTATGGAATCAAGCAAAACAGGATTTCCCATAGCATCTTCAGAAAGGGCATCAGTTGATGGAATTACAAAACCATTTAATGGAAGCGCAAATTGCCATGCATAAAGACCAGCCACAACATTGCTGTAGTTTCCAGGCGCCAATGAATAAAAAATATCCGCCGGGACTTTCTGTTTGATTCTGGAAAAAGCAAAAGGATAAAAAAATGCCTGAGGCAAAAGACGACCAATATTCGCTGTATTGGCAACTGTCAGTCCATGATCCAAAGCGAAGTCCCTTTCGGCAAAAATCTCTCGTACCATATCATGACATTGCTTTTCAGTGCCATCAACTTCTACTGGCCAAACATTTCCGCCGTTCCAAACAAAATCGCTTTCCTTTATACCGCGGATGGCACCTTTTGGATAAACAATCACGGCCTTTACATGCTTTTTTCCTCTAAGAGCAATCGCAAGGCTTGTACCAAGTTCACCCTTAGAAACATCCAGAAAAACAGAAGATCCACCTTTCAGCTGATGAATTGTTTCTATCGCTGATGCAAGATAAGAAATTCCATAATCCCTGTGCATTCCCGTTGGTCCGTTAAAAAGTTCCATCAAGAATAGTTTCTCATCAAGTTGTCTGATTTCTGGAGCAAATTTGAATGCTTTCGTAGCAATGGTTTCACAAATGATAGGACTAAATTCGTCATTGATAAAGGCTGATGTTAATGTACCTGCCAATGAAGACCAACTTGTATTTTCGTCTGTATAAAGAATCCATCGGCGCAAGTCTTCAGTATTTAATGGAACATAAAGTCCACCATCTGCTGGCATACACTCCAGCACGGCTTTTGAAAAGCCCACCGATAAAGATTTGTTTCTAGTACTGGTAAATCTCATTGAAGAAAGTATAACATAATTTTTAATCTTACAAAACAGGTGCGCTTCTTCCTTTACTCAAATCTACCTATACCACAAAACCCGAAAATCTAGTAAAATATGGTTATGAATATTATCGTTGTTGGTAATGGTGGCCGCGAGCACACTATTGCCTGGAAAATTGCTCAGAGTTCTAAAGTTGAAAAGGTTGTATGTGTTCCTGGAAACGGAGGCACTGCAAATGAATCCAAATGTTGTAACGTTGAAATAAAGAATTGCGATTACATAAAGGATGGCGAAAACCCTTATGTTCAAATTGCAAAGCACGAAGGATGCGAAATGGCTGTTATCGGGCCAGAAGACCCGCTTGCAGAAGGCTTGGCCGACGTATTCTGGAATGCAGGCATTCCTTGTGTGGGACCAAAAAAAGCTGGGGCTCAGCTTGAGGCTTCAAAAGATTTGTCAAAGGAATTTATGGCAAAATATGACGTTGCCTGCGCAAAAAGCAAAACATTTACTGATCAAAAAGAAGCTGAAGAATACGTTCGTCAGCACGGTGCACCAATCGTAATCAAAGCAGATGGTCTTGCCGCAGGTAAAGGGGTTGTTGTCGCAGCAACTTTGGAAGAAGCCCTTGCAGCTGTAGCAGAACTTATGGATTCCAATGGTCGTGTTGGTTCCGCAGGTGCAAAGCTTGTAATTGAAGATTATTTACAGGGGGTTGAGATTTCTGTTCTTGCCGCTGTAAATGTAGATCCTGCTCATCCAGAAAATGCTTGCATCATTCCATTCCTTCCAAGCCGTGACCATAAACGTCTTATGGACGGTGCAAAAGGTCCAAACACAGGTGGAATGGGTACAGTTTGCCCTTTGGATGATGTAACCGACGAAATGATGGCTCAATTCCAGAAAGACTGCCTTGAACCAACTTTGAAAGGTCTTGTAAGTGAAGGTTTTGATTACCGCGGATTCATTTTCTTTGGTGTAATGCTCACAAAAAACGGTCCAAAACTTTTGGAATACAACGTTCGCCTTGGAGACCCGGAAACTCAATCTGTTCTTCCTTTGATGGATTTTGATTTTGTAGAAATGTGTCAGGCTATTTGCGACGGTTCTTTGAAGAACTTCAAGTTTGCCTGGAAAAAAGGCTATCAGGTAAGTCCAGTTGTTGTAAGCGGCGGATATCCAGGAAGCTATCCAAAAGGCAAAAAAATTACATTAGATAACGGAAAAATTGCTGCAGGTAGAGCAAAAATTTTTGTAGCAGGCGCAATTATTGATCGCCGTTCAGAAGACAATTCAATGGTAACAAGCGGAGGCCGCGTTCTTTGCTGTTCTTCATTCGGTACAACTTTTGAAGAAGCATGGAAAAACGCATACACTGCAATTGAAGGAGTTTCCTTCGAAGGTTCTTTCTACCGTAAAGACATCGGTTTGCCAGGAGCAGCTGAATCTGGCGAGCTGTAACAGTTATTTGTCATAATCAATATAAAAGGGCTGTCCAATAAGTTTGTATTGCGGTGGTTGAGCTTGTCGAA
>JAEDGP010000008.1 GCA_016297405.1 Treponema sp. | reverse complement strand
ATTATTGAATGCATCCTATTTTAAACTATGCCATTCATCAAAAAATCCTGGATCAGGATGTACATTCCAAGCAAAATCAAACCACGAATTCAATTTCATCACAGAGCGCCTGGTACAAAATCGCCTTATCGGAATTAGTCTGCTTTATCGTATCTGCCATTCGTCTGGCCAAAACACTCACAACCCTATAACCAAGAAGAGGTTCTGTTTCACATATTTCCAAAAATTTCTTGCTTGAAAGAACAAAGGCTGAACAATCTGTCAAAGCCTTAACCGTCGCAGATCTTGTGTCTGTTCCAATTAATGCAGACTCACCAAAGAAAATGGACTGTTCGGCAGAAAGATTTGCAAGGGCCATTTCATCTTTTGCAGGCGTCAATCTAAGCACCTGTATTTTTCCCGTTTTCAGGATATAGAAGGAATCCCCAGTATCCCCTTCCTTTATTATAATTTCACCTTTCTTGAAATTTTTAACGCTCATGTTTTGATAAACTAAATCAAGGATTCTACGATTTTCATCAGATTCTTCTGCAAAATCGGGAAACAACTCTATGTTTCTCAACACAGGAAGAAACTCTTCAAATGACATCATAACTTTCCCTCCATTTTTTTACCTTTCACAAGAATGGCTTTTGAATTCTTTTGTATGACCATATCCGAAGGAGGAGTCAAAACCGGCTCGTTGCTCTTCAATGTTTTTACTTTCTGCAAATCACTTATTATCGTTTTGAAATCAGGATTTTTCTGAGCCTCCCTCAAAGCTTCCTTTCGTCTCTGATGAAAATTACCGGTATTAAGCAGAAGTCCCACAAGAACTCCACCAGGATTTCCTGCATTCCAAAGATAGTCTTCATATTCTTTGTAGGTTTTTCCAACAAACGAAGAAGGAATTTCATCAATCAAAATGCCAGTATCAGCATCATCACTGATCAAAGATCGAATTACGTTGCTGTATCCTTGGCCACTGAAAGCTGTTGCAAGAAGACTATGTTCATAATCCTGGGTCAAAATCACTTCGTCGCAATGAGCCATTTCCAGGTGATTCTGGAATTTTCCGTCTAAAAGCTCCGCCGCAACATAAATTCCAGGATTCAAGTTTTCCATTGTAAGAACTGCAAGAACAGTACGCGAATCTATTTCGAGGTTGGAATAATTTTTTGATTTATCGCTGATAACCAGAGCACGCTCTGCATTTTCTATATGGGCGCGCTTCAGAGTATTTTCATCTGCATATCCATGAAAACAGATGCTATCTTACCG
The DNA here is from genome assembly GCA_016297405.1 of Treponema sp. Lineage (GTDB taxonomy): Bacteria > Spirochaetota > Spirochaetia > Treponematales > Treponemataceae > Treponema_D. The sequence continues at coordinate 44,598 of JAEDGP010000008.1, read as the reverse complement.
GTTATTGCACTCAATACAACCATCCCGATGGCAAGCTCAAAAATGGCGGCTATTCGACCTTGAGTGGAAGAAACCGTATAATCAAAATATCCTGCCATTATTGTAACAAGGGTAAACCACACGGAATCAAACATGGTCGCAATCCCGCTATCTGTCTGAGTCTCAGCCTCATACACTTTTACAGTAGAAACCGCCAGAACCAGCACAACCGCAATGGAAAAATATGTAAATGGATTCTTCTGCGAATACCTGACATTCCTGAAAAAATGCCTGAACCGTGCACTCAAACTTTTTCTATTTATTCCTGAATTATCGCAGAAAAAAACAAAAAATCAAAACTATAGGCCATCCAGAAAGCATTGCCAAAACAAACAAAAAAAAAGCGGGGACATTCGAACAAGAAAGCCCCGCTTAACAATTCAAGAACAACTAATATTATTGAAAAATCAGTTTACTGCCATCAGAAGATACATTGACAAGGCAGCCTTCACCAAATTTTCCAGCCAGCAGTTCCTTGCTCAAAGGATTTTCAACCCAGGTCTGAACAGCACGCTTAACAGGACGGGCACCAAAGGCCGGATCGTACCCCTTTTCACAAAGGAAATCCACAGCCTTTTCGTCAAACTTGATTGCGATGCGGTGATCTTCCAGACGTTTTGCAACACGGTCCAGCTGAATGCGAACAATTCCTCCAATACAAGATTTTCCAAGCTTCTGGAACATTACAGTTTCGTCAATACGATTCAAAAACTCAGGACGGAAATGCTGCTTTAAAAGAGCATCAATCTTAGAGCGAGTTTCTTCAGAAGCTTCTCCATCATCTTCAAGAAGGAACTCGCTTCCCAGATTACTTGTCATGATGATGATTGTATTCTTAAAATCAACCACCCGTCCCTGACCGTCTGTAAGCCGGCCATCGTCCAGCACCTGCAAAAGCACATTAAACACATCCGGATGAGCCTTTTCAACTTCATCAAAAAGCACAACGCTGTACGGACGGCGACGCACTGCTTCTGTAAGCTGACCACCTTCATCATAGCCAACATATCCAGGAGGAGCTCCAATAAGACGGGTTACGCTGAATTTTTCCATATATTCTGACATATCGATACGAGTCAGAGATTTTTCATCATTAAAAAGGAAGTCCGCCAGAGTTTTTGCAAGCTCAGTCTTACCAACCCCTGTGGGTCCAATAAAAAGGAAGGAACCAAGCGGACGGTTTGGATCAGAAAGCCCTGAACGATTACGACGAATTGCGTCAGACACAACCTGCACCGCTTCATTCTGACCGATAACCCGCTTATGAAGCACTTCTTCCAGCATAAGATATTTCTGCTTTTCGCTGGTCATCATTTTTGCCACAGGAATTCCTGTCCAGGTAGAAACTACCTTTGCAATATCCTCTTCCGTTACAGCTTGACGGAGCAAAGATTCCCGTTCTGGATTTTCAGATTTTTCTTTTTCAGCCTGAATGGCATCAGACAGTTTCTTTTCAAGATCTGGAATGATGGAGTATTTAAGCTCAGCCGCTTTTTCAAGATTCCCTTCCCGGGTAAACTTTTCTTCTTCAAACCGTGCCTGTTCAAGCTTTTCCTTTAAGTCACGGCCCTTGTTGATGCTATTCTTTTCGTTCTGCCACTGAAGTTTCATAGCATCCCGTTTTGAAGAGATTTCTGAAAGCTCTTTTTCAAGCTTAGAAAGGCGTTCCTTTGAAGCTTCATCATCCTCCTTGCTAAGAGACTGTTTTTCAATCTGAAGCTGAAGAATTTTTCGTTCAACCTGATCCAGCTCTGTAGGCTGACTTTCTATCTCCATTTTAAGGCGGCTGGCAGCTTCATCCACCAGGTCAATAGCTTTATCTGGCATAAAACGATTTGTGATGTAGCGGTTTGAAAGCACAGCAGCGCTTACAAGGGCTTCATCTTCAATTCTTACTCCGTGATGGATTTCGTACCTGTCCCTAAGACCTCGAAGAATTGCGATGGTATCTTCCACAGTTGGCTCTGCACAGTAAACCTGCTGAAAACGGCGTTCCAGGGCAGCGTCTTTTTCGATGTACTTGCGGTATTCATCCAGCGTTGTGGCACCAATCACGTGGATTTCACCACGACTAAGAGCAGGCTTTAAAAGGTTCGACGCATCCATGGAACCTTCAGAAGCTCCTGCCCCAACAATTGTATGAAGTTCATCAATAAAAAGAATAATCTGGCCTTCCGACTTTGTAACTTCTGTAATTACAGCCTTAAGCCGCTCTTCAAATTCACCACGAAATTTTGCGCCTGCTACAAGACTTCCCATATCCAGGGCAAGAAGTCGTTTATTCTTAAGGGATTCAGGAACGTCTCCGCTGGCAATTCTGCGGGCCAGACCCTCTACAATTGCCGTTTTACCAACTCCTGGCTCACCAATAAGAACAGGATTGTTCTTTGAACGGCGACAAAGCACCTGCATACAGCGGCGAATTTCTTCGTCTCGACCAATGACAGGATCAATTTTATCCTGACGGGCACGGGCTGTAAGATCTGTACAGAACTTTGAGAGGCTCTGCATTTTGCTTTCCGGATCCTGACTATCGATGGTCTGATTTCCACGAACTGACTTCATAGCTTCGTAAACTGCATCGTAAGTGATTCCGTTTCTTTTAAGAAGATCGCGAACCTTGGAATCTTCTTTTGTCATGGAAAGAAGAAGATGTTCACAGCTAAGAAACTGATCCTTGAGCTTTGACATTTCGTTTTCTGCTTTTGCAAGAACCTTCTGGGCATTCTGAGCCATTGTCATCTGTGAATTTCCAGTCACCTTAGGATACTGATCCAAAAGCTCCTGAACCTGTTTTTTAAGAGAAGAAACCTGAACTCCAATTCGTTCTACAATTGGAACAACAATGCCGTCCTTTTGTTCAAGCAGTGAATATAAAAGGTGTTCAAGTCCGATTTCGCTGTGATCGTTTTTCTGTGCAAGGGCACTGGCAGCTTGAAGCGCTTCCTGCATTTTAAGTGTGAAATGTTCGTAATCCATAATTATCTCCACTTTTTTTATTTACTAAGAAAATAATAACGGATTTTTGAAAATTCAAGTTAAAAAGAAAAGGGTTGCAATTTCTTGCAACCCTTGCTGCGGCGAACAGGACTTGAACCTGCACAGCTTTCGCCATAAGGACCTCAACCTTACGTGTCTACCAATTCCGCCATCGCCGCGTGATGTTTAAGAATATACCAAATCAGCGATTTTATGTCAACAGGCAGAAAGCTTTTTTTTTGAAAAAATCACCGAATCAGTCAAGTTTTTAATAGGCATTTCCCAGACCACCAGCTTTTACCTGAAAGTGACTGAATTCCATGCTGAAACTTGCTCTACCTTGCGTTGCAGAACGAAGATTTGTAGAGAAGCCGAACATTTTTGCCATAGGAGCTTGAGCATGAACTATCTCACCACTAGACTTGGAATCTTGTCCCATAATCATTCCGCCTCGGGCAGTAACCTGACTCATGGCATCACCTACAAATTCCTTTGGACAAGAAATATCCACATTCATCACAGGCTCAAGCAATTCAGGAGTTGCAGCCGAACATGCTTTGTCAAAAACCTGCGCTGCACAAGCTTCAAAGGCAAATGTAGTAGAAGTAAGTTCATCATACTGAATATCAGTTACAGTCACGCTTGTATCAGTACAAGGATAGCCGTATTTTATTCCAGAATCCAATGAGCTTTTTAGGCCAGATTCGATTGCAGCAACAATTTCTTCTGGAATCTCACTATGTCTGCAACCAAACGCAAACTTGTTTCCCTCTCCAGTTTCACAAGGTTCAACATGAATAGTAAGACCTGCAGTCTGCTGTTTTCCACCAAGAACCCTGTCAAACGTGTCGCTTGCATCAGCTTTTGAAGTAACAGCTTCACGATATGTAACCTGAGGATTGCCAACTCGACACTGAACACCAAAATCATCCTTCATTCTGGTAACAAGAACATCTAAATGAAGTTCTCCCATACCACTGATGATAAGCTGACCAGTTTCTGCATCATCATGATATGTAAATGTAGGATCTTCCTTAGAGAGAATCTCCAAAGTTTCATTCATCTTGTCACGTTCGCTCATGCTTTCAGATTCGAGGGAAACAGAAATTACAGGCTGAGGGAAAACAGGTTCTTCAAGCAAAACCGGATATCCTTCACTACCTATGGAGTCACCAGTTTGCGCAAGTTTCAAGCCAACAAAGACAGCGATATCACCAGCACAAAGTTCATTTAATGGTTCAGACTTATCAGCATGCATGCGAAGAATGCGGTTCACACGCTCTCTTTTTCTTTTGCTTACATTATAAATCTGTGTTCCAGCTGCAATCTTTCCAGAATACATACGAACATAGCAAAGGCTTCCCATTTCGCGGTCATACTGAATCTTAAAAACAAGACCTAAAGCTTGTTTTGAAACATCACAAGGAACTTCTACATTTTCTTCCTTATCTTTCTTAACATGAAGTCCTTTTGCAGCTGGAACTTCTGTAGGACAAGGCAAATAATCCACAACAGCATCAATCAATGGCTGTACACCCTGATTTCTACGGGCACTTCCCATTACACAAGGGACGATTGCCCTGGATATAGTTTCAGAACGAATAGCTTTTTTAAGCTGTTCTGTAGAAATATCGCCACCTTCAAGGTATATTTCTGCAAGCGCATCATCATTTGAAGCAACCTGATCAATCAGCTTTTCACGCCAAGTCTTTGCTTCTTCCATACGGCTTGGATCAATATCGGTTACAGTAAACTTTTCGCCCTCGCTTTCTGCATCCCATCTGATTTCCTTCATATCAAGAAGATCGATGACACCTTCAAAATCAGTTCCCTGCCCAATTGGAATCTGAAGTGCAACCGTCTCAGAGCCAAACTTAGTGTGCACATCTTCGATGGATGCAAAAAAGTCTGCACCAAGTCGATCCATTTTATTCATGAAACAAATGCGAGGAACATTGAAATCATCGGCTTGTTTCCAAACTGTTTCTGTCTGTGGCTGAACTCCATCAACGGCACATATTACAGCCACAACACCATCAAGAACGCGAAGAGAACGTTCAACTTCCGCTGTAAAATCAACATGCCCCGGTGTATCAATAATATTTATCTGATAGCCTTTCCACTGAGTTGTGGTAGCAGCAGAACAGATTGTGATACCACGTTCCTGTTCCTGAGCCATCCAGTCCATCGTAGCCTGTCCATCGTCAATTTCACCAATCTTATGTATTTTCTTTGTGTAATAGAGGATTCGTTCAGTTGTTGTTGTCTTACCTGCATCGATGTGAGCCATGATGCCAATGTTTCGCATTTTATCAAGTGTCATAAAAAAAACTCCTAAGTTTACTATAAAAAATACAGTAAATCAGGAGTTTTCACAATATGCACAAAAAGACGTATTTAATTATTGTTCAGGATCTTCAGTTTTGCCGAACTGGCACAATGCCATGGCCACATGGGCATGTTCAATCAATTCCAAATTCTTCTTTATTTTTTTATACAGGCGAACTTCTCCAGTTCCAGAGCCTCCGCCAATTACCTTTAGAATTTTCCGCTTGCCTTCCGGCAATTCCCATGAACGCACATACAGTTGACTTGCAGGGCAAAAAACATCTATATCTATAACAAATTTTTTGTTTGTAATGCTTACAGACCAATGAAGGCGCTCACCATTCTCATCTTCAGGCATTTGCGAACATTCCCAAATAGCCTGATAGGAACGTTTAGGCTCATCAGCGCAAAAAGTAAGTTCCTTTTCGCCAATACGCATGGAAAGGGATACTCTGTCTGCGAATGCTCCCTGTACAGCAAAACCTGATTTTGCCATAAGCTGACCTGTTATCATGCTCGTAAGATTAGAACAGGAGACGTGGAAATATGGATCAGGATATGTTTTTCCCCAAAGTCTGTCCACATAACCGGCACATTTTTTAGGATTTACAGTATATTCCTTTCCATCAAATGTAATCGTTCCGGCAAAAACCGCATTGCAAACAGATGTATACCAGCCGTCAGGACGTTGGAAATATCCTTTAGAATACTCTTTCTTGAAGTCATACCTTAATTCCCATGAAACGGAACCAGCATCACAAAGATACTCTGGATGTTCATGAATCTCGGAAAGCGGACAATCCAGAAAACCTGAAAGTTTTTCATCAGAAAAACTGCAATGACCAACATTTACATTGAATACATTAGTATTGAAAGCAACTTCTTTCGTAGCAAAATATTCACAGATTTGACGAGGCTTTACATCATAGATTCCGGCCCGGACAACACAATATGAAGGCACAACAAAAGTCTCACTTCTTAGATTTTGGGCAGAAGCAGTTCCGGCAAGCACATTCTGTAGATCTTCAGCAGAAATATTCACTCGCGACTGATACCCAAGTTTACTTTCCGCTGGCGACAGATAAGGATTCAACATTTCAAATTCAATGAAAAAACGGCGTTCAGCACCAGTCCCGATTTCTGATCCTGCAAAAGAATAACGCCAGATATCTACACCGCTTTTTTTATACGATCCGGCCAACTGAGGACGATTAATCAACACACTCTTCTTGATACTACCCATCTAAAAACCTTTGAGTCCTTTAAACTATTTTCGACAGAAAGAGAAGATCCTTAAGAGAAAAAACGGCTATTTAAACAACTTTTCGATTTTCTTGTTTACTGTTTTTGCATCTTCCGGATAATTTTCGTCCAAAAACTCAAAGCAACTTACAGCAGCACGCTGGGCATGTTCATACCATATAGTATAGAGTTCCGATTTTATATCATCTCCTGGATACGGAGCCCCCTGAACGTCAGAAACAAGCTGACGAAGCATATCTACACACTGTTTTGTCTTCTTATCCATAACTCGCACCTCTGCTGCACCTGTGATTAAAGAAAATTATAACGGCAATTGTATAATAACGCCAGTATTTTTTTCCGGATTTTCGCACATCAAAACCGAGCGACTTTTTTCACTTGTGAGCAAAATAGACTTGGCACACTGCAGGATTTCATGCTTTCCTGTTTGAACCAGATCCTTAAGAACATTTCCCCGATCCTCATCAGTGATGGCAAAAATCGTTCTGTACAACGCAACATTTCCTTTTCCATAAGGAGAACGGGGCTGCACAAGATCACCATAGGTACCGGTAATAAGGCGAACAGTTTCATCATCATCCAAATCCGCTTCTCCAGCCTCTTTCAGCACTTTGGGGAACAAATTCTTGGATTTTGCCGCAGATGGATCTCTATAAGTACTGAAATAAAAACTATCCGCCCCAGGATTACATCCGGCATAAGCTCCGTATGCGCCACCGGTCGTTCTGATTCTTTCCCACAAATATGTACCTGAAAGCCAATGTGACAGCACGTTTGCTGCAGCATATTCTTTGGTACCATATTTTGCGCCTGGCATATAGGTGGCTGCATAACCAACCTGGGATTTAATCGGAAACGATTCGTTCATTTCAACTTTATTTTCCCCAGGCAGATAAGTTGCTTTCACAAAAGCTTCTTCATCAACTGCAGGTTTTGGCAAAGGTGCAAAAAATCCATTTTTGCCTGCAAATTTCGGAAGTCTTGATTTTACAATTTCTAAAGATGCGGAATCTGCGGTTACGTGAACAAAACAGCCCGCCGCTGAAAGCCGAGTTTTAAAATCAAGAAATTTCTTTTTGAGATCGGAAAGTTTTTCCTGAGAAATTCGCTGAATTGCAAAAAGTTGAGTTATTCCATGCCAAATTTCGTCTACCGAGCCTGAATGCTCAAGATGACACTGAGCGCGGCGGGCAGCAAAGCGATTACCACGAGGAACTACGCAAGACTTTATTCCATTTCGGTTCTCTTCAATTATTGTAGCAAGATGCTTGTCATCTTCAAATTCATAACCAGTTATAAAATCACCGAACATATCAAAGGCCTTATCTATATCTTCGCAGATAAATTTTGTTTCAAACATCATGTAATCGCGACCACAAATATTGAACTTTTCAAGCTCGTTCTGTTTTTTCAGTCCATATTCTGAATTGATTAGAGCGCCTGTAAAAAGTCTGGTCACGACTCCACTTGTGCAAACACCTGCTATATCGGCACATTCAGACCAGGACTTACCTTTCCATCCTGTACTTGCAACACAATTTGCAAAAAGAGGAAGGTATTTGTACTCTTCCGGCGAAAAGCTATCTACCGGGAACCCCATCTCAAAATAAACAATTCCATTTGTATCTTCGCAGTTTTCAATAAGAACAACTTTGTCTTTTCCAGACTCATTTCCTTCTACGCCAAAATGAGAAACTTTCGTGTCAATCACTTCACACTCAGTCTTCAAATCAGAAAGTTTCAAGGATGGAATACAGGAAACTTCTTCGGAAGTTTCCCGATGTTGCTGATACTCATGAAGCAACTGTAAATCAGCCCTGGTTTTCTGAACATCCAAAGTTTTTCGAATGGATTTTATGAGCTGCGCTTCCTTCTTTTTTCTGTCCTTCAGGTATTTTGCAGAAGGATCAATTTGAACATACGCCATCTTCTGATTATCAAGAAGATACTTTCTGATAAGTTTTTGAATATATTCAGGATCAGATTCTGCATTTTGACGAACCTTTTCAAAATTATCCTTAAAATAAAGAATCGGGTATGGATCGCCGCTGTAATTCCAGGAAGTTAGAACCCGATCAAGCAGAATCAAAGAATAAGGTCCATTGATTCTGAGAACTTCACGATTTGAAAATTCGGCAGCAAGAATTGCACAATCTATGTCTGATTTTCTTACTCCATTTTTGGAGATATCGTTCAAAGTTTTTATAACAAGATCAAAAACTTTCCTGGCATTTTTCTCCTTTACTGCATGCAGCCCCAACGCATAAGAGAAATAGCGTCCCTCAGCAATGACACCAGAAACAACATCATCGCCCATTGCCGATTCTGTAAGAACTTTATTAAATGGAGAGCCATCATGGCCACAAAGAATTTCTTCAAGGAAAGCCAATTCCATAACAGAATGACTGTCCTTTGTCTCTCCACAAAGCCATGTAACAGCCACCGTAGAACCAGCGGAACCAGCATCCGGTGCAATCGCATTCACTTGAATGGGCTTTGTTATGGGCGCAATGGTTTCATCACTACGGATCTGCTCAAGAAATTGTTTTTCAGCCTCTACGGAATAAGAAATCGTTTTTTCCAGGCGATCAAGGAAGCGTTCCTGGATAAAGTCAAGCTGCATTTCAGTCGGAATATTTCCATACAGAAACAAAAGACAATTGTCAGGACGATAATACTTTTTATGGAAATCCTTAAAATCTTCATAAGTAAAACTCGGAATCTCAAGTGGATCCCCACCAGAATCAAAGCTATAGTTAGAATCCTTCAATAGACAACGAAACATAGTATCAGCAGCAATTGAATCAAAACTTGCATAGGCACCTTTCATCTCGTTGTAAACAACACCCTGAATCGAAACCTCTCCCTTATCATCAATTTCAACCCGATGGGCTTCCTGCATGAAAGCTTCTTTTTTCAAAAGTGGAAAGAAAACCGCATCACCATATACATCCATCAGATTAAAATAATCTGAACGAACCATAGAACTTGCAGGATAGACAGTTTTATCCGGATATGTGAGGGCATTAAGAAAAGTATTCACGCTCTGATTCATCATGTTCGTAAAAGGCTCTTTCAACGGAAACTTTTCTGAACCACAAAAAACCGAATGCTCAAGGATATGAGCGGCACCTGTGGAATTTTTTACCGGAGTTCTGAATGAAAATGCAAAAAGATTCTCTTCGTCATTATTTAAAAGATGAAAAACTTCAAGACCAGTTTTTCTGTGCTTAAGAAAAACACCTGTTGAATTGCAATCAGGTATTATTTTTGAAGATATTAAGTCAAATCCCTTATAGGACTTTGTTATTGTATTTGATGGAATATTTTTTTTATCTGACATAAAGAAAATTATAGCAGACTAAAATACAAATGTCATACATAAACATCATCATTTCGGTTTTTGATGATAAATTTTCCATCTTCATAAGCTCGTCTAAGGACAGTGAAAAAATCGTTTGTTACAATATCGCAATCAACTCTACGGAAAGGCGCATACAACTTTTCTTCTTCCAGTACATTGGCTTTTCTGCCAGAAGAAATACAGCCGAGTATCTTATTTCTGAAAGATTCGTCTTTAAAGGCTATCAGCTTCGCAATCTCAATGTCATCCTTAGTCCTAAGCAGCTCTTGAATGAAGCGGTCATCACCTTGAATCACGTCATCAATGGTAAAAAGCCTTTGCCTCAAATCATTTCCAAGCTCAGGATCGCTTTGCGCAAGATTGGTAAGAATGCCCTTTTCACTAGCTGGATCCATTCGCTTCAAAATTTGAGCCAAAACGTTTCTTCCGTCGATATTTTCTGCTTTTTGCGAAGTTTGAGCTAATGACTTTTGATGAAGGGTCTTGTCAATTCTCTTTAGAATCTCAGGCGAAACCTTTTCCAATTTTGCAAGCCGACGCACAACCAAAGCCTTTCGCTCAGTTTCCATCACATTCAAGACAGAAGCGGCTTTTTTTGGATTTAAATGGGAAAGTACTAAAGCCTGAATCCCTTCATTCTCGCTATTCAAAAGCAAGGATATCCTTTCGGGGTCAGCGTCATCAAGATATTCAAAAGGCTTTGACAGGGCAAAAGGAGCAGCCTTATCAAGCATCTGCCTGGCTTTTTCGCTACCATAAGTTTTTTCTAAAATTGCACGGGCGGTTTCAACACCACCGCTTTCACGGGATTTTTCCAAAAGTCCCTGAAACTCTTTTAAAATCACCTGAGCTTCCATTGGATCCACACTCTCAATAGAAGCAATTTCCGGAATAATTTTTTCCGTCTGTTCAGCGCTCAGATGAGGAAGTATTTTCGCCGCCTCATCAGTCCCAATAATCATAAGAAATTTTCCCACACGCCTGAAAACCGAATCTTCCTTAACCGCCGGCAAATCTTCTTTAGGGACCTTTACAATTCCAAATGAAGCGTTACTGTTCTGCACGGCCGAAACAGGACTACTAATAATCTCCTTCTCAACAGAATGTAAAGGAGATTTTCGTTTATGTTCAAAAATCTCAGAAACCTTTTGGTTTACAACCTGAAAAAGAGGTTTAGCCTGAAATGCAACTTTCTTTTCATCATCCTTGTCCGTTTTATCCACAACCTCGCTGGCAAAAGAAGAAACCTTTTCAATTCGAGGCGGAACAAAAGACTTGAAGGTTGAAGGCATATCCTTTTTAGAAGAAACATCAGGTTGTACAGAAGAAGCTGTACTCTTCGAGGAATTTTTATATGCGTTCAAAAGAAGTTCATTCAGATTCATATTTTAAATATACCATTTTTACTACAGGAAGTCTTTAAGCAAGCCCAGATGCTCGACAATTTTAAAGCATTTTTCTTTCATCTCCCCATCTGGCATGATTTTATCTGGGACCATGATTGGCTTTAGGCCTGCAGAAAAAGCACTGCGAATTCCATTGGGACTATCCTCAACCGCACAAGCATTCTGTGGTACAATTCCAATCGAAGCGCATGCCTTAAGATATATTTCCGGATCAGGTTTTGATTTAGTGACTTGATCCCCACACGTAATCGTTTGAAAATATTTTATTACTCCTGCATTTGTAAGCTGACGACGCACCACAACCTCTCTGGTAGAAGAAGCCAATGCGATTTTATATTTGCCACTCAAATATTCAAGGGTCGGTATTACTTCTTTCATCAAAGAGATTCCTTGAGTTCTTTCGATTTCATAAAAATAATGGGAAGTTCTTTCCATAAAAGCTTTGGCGTCAAAATCATCGCCAAAGAAATTCTTAAGGATGTTTTCCGTTTCTTTTTTATTAGTTCCAAGACAAGCATGTTCCGCTTTCTCATAATCCGCGATTGTGAAATCTCTAGCTGCAAGTTCCCATGTTTTAAAGCAAATGGTTTCAGTATCAAGAATCACTCCGTCCATATCAAAAATAACTGCCTTAATATCCATAATTACATTTCTCCGCCAGTTTGTTCTGCCAGAAAGCACCTTACCTTTTTTCCACCACCCAGATCCGTCCATTCCGGAAGTAATTTCCTGCACTTTTCAAAAGCTTTCTCACAACGATAAGCAAACGGACAAGCATTTTCAACTTCCAGCGTTGTCTTCACTTCTGCATTAGACGAGTTTTTGAATAGCGAAGCTCCCTGAAACAAAAGTTTTGTATAAGGATGAAATGCTGATTTATACAGATCTTTTGCAGGCCCTTCTTCAACAAGTACACCTCGGTACATCACACCAATCTTGTCACAAAAATAACAGGCAACTTTCAGATCATGAGTTATGAAAATATAACTCAAATTCCGTTTTTCACGCAACTGTTCAAGCAAATTGATTATCTGCCCCTGAATGGAAACGTCCAGCGCTGAAACAACTTCATCACAAATCAGCAAGGAAGGCTCCATAATAAGCCCGCGTGCGATTGAAATGCGCTGCCTTTGCCCCCCAGAAAAATCCGTAGGTCTTCTGTTCAAATCACTTTCATTAAGTCCCACTTCCTCGATTATCTTACAGGCTTTTTCCCAGGCGTCTTTTCTACCTTTCCACCGGGAAGAATATTTTAACGCTCCCGTAAGAATCTGGAAAACGGTCATTCTTGGATTCAAAGACCGGGACGGATCTTGAAAAACATATTTTACTTTTTCCCGATATTCCTTAAGCTGTTTTTTTGAAAGCTTTGAAACTTCATATTCGTCATTATGATCGTAAAAAAACACCTGCCCGCTTGTCTGCTTATACATCTGAACAATAAGCCGCGCTGTTGTTGTTTTGCCGCACCCGGATTCACCAACGATACCATAAGTAGAACCTTTTTCAATATCGAAAGAAACATCATTTACAGCATAAACCGTTTTTTTGTTTCTGGAAAAAAAGCCTGCCTCCAGGCTGAAGGTTTTGCTTAAATGTGAAACACTTAAAATATTTTTGCTCATAGAACCTCCACACAACCTTCTTCTATCGATCTGCATTTTTCTGAAGCATTACCGCACCTTGGGGCAAACGGACATCCATCTGGTGGATTCGATGGATCAGAAACTTTTCCCTCTATAAAGTTCATTTTCTCCATTGTATAATGGCTTCCAAATTCAGGCATTGCAGCAACTAAAGCCTTTGTGTAAGGATGTTTTGGCCGATTCAAAATCTGTTCAGCCTGACCACATTCCATCACCTTTCCGCCATACATTACTAGAATTCGATCTGAAATTCCTGCAACAAGATTGATATTGTGACTTATGAAAATAATGGAAAGTTTTCTTTTTTCCTTCAAGCTTATCAAAAGAGAAACGATTTGAGCTTGAATCGTAACATCAAGTGCAGTTGTAGGTTCATCTGCAATCAAAAGCCTGCAATTTTGTGCCAGCGCCAGCGCTATACCGATTCTCTGCAACTGACCACCGCTAAACTGATGTGGATAAGCCTTCAACCTTCCCTCCGGATCTGGCAACCCAACTTCCCTAAGAAGCGAAATAGTTTTGTTTTTCGCCTCATCTTTTGAAATATAAGGATTTTCGTTTTTAAGCGTTTCGTAAAAGACGCTGCCAATATTCTGCAAAGGATCAAAAGACCTTCCCGATTCCTGAAAGACCAGTCCAATCTTCTTTCCCCTATACTCCCTGATTATATTTTGAGGAAGATAAGATATTTCTGTTCCGTCAAAATATATATGACCGGAAAAAACACTGTTTTTTGGAAGCAATCCTGTAATGGCCGTAGTTGAAACTGATTTTCCACTTCCAGACTCACCTACAATTCCCAAAACTTCCCCTTCATCCACATAATAGGAAACACCACGAACCGCGTATATTGGAACTCGTTTGATTCCGCGCTGGATATCGAAAGTAACATGCATATCGCGAACATAAAGCAAATGATTTTTTGCTTCTGGATCAGTTTCTTCATCCTTTTTTCCAGATTTTGCCTTAAATATCACCAAACGCTTTTTAAAGATGGCATTATAAGGATCATAATAATCCCTTAGAACATCACCAATGAAATTGAACCCAAGAGTAACAAGCAAGAGTAAAAGAACTGGAATCAAAAGCCAAGGGAAGTTTTTCAAATTATTCAAAGTAGAAATATCCCTGTTTATAAGCGAACCCCAGCTCACAGACGGATCACTGATACCTAGCCCCAGATAAGAAAGTGTTGTTTCACTCATAATGAAACCAGGAATACTTAAAGCCGTACTTACGATCAGCAAGCTTGCTGTTTGCGGAATAATATATCTGAATATTGCCACAACAGACGGGATGCCTTCCAAAGAGGCATTCACAACGAATTCTTCCCTTTTTATGGCATGAACTAGACCACGCAGCGTTCTTGCGCTGCCAGGCCATCCAACCAGGGCAAGAATTACAGTTATCATCATATATGCAGTCCCACTGTCCATCTTGGTATTCAAAATGGAACGCAGAAACAATATAAAATACAAAGTTGGAATAAGCATGAAAAACTCCGATAATCTCATGCCAAACCAGTCAGTTATTCCTCCAAAAAAACCAGAAATGCCGCCAATCAAAACTGCAAGAATCAGCGAAACTGCAGTAGCAACAAAACCTATGGTCAAAGAAATGCGGCTTCCATATATGATTCTGGAAAAAAGATCACGCCCCAGATTATCTGCACCAAAAAGATACACTGGATAGCTTTCTTCTCCATTTTCACTTTTTGTACCAAAAAGATGAATGTCGCAAGGTATAAAACCAAAAAGCTTATATTTTTCACCTTTCACAAAAAAAGCAAGATCATGGGTATATCCTTCATCCCTTACTTTTGCATATTCCCAAGTTGTGTGATTTATTACCCGCATTTCCCGGACCTTCAGGCCTTTGCCAGTAATTTCAACATTGCATGGATGATATGTATTATCTTCAAAGGATTTTGTCTGTGAGTATGGAGCAAAAAACTCAGCTCCAATCATTACAAAATACAGAAAAACCAGGAAAATAAATGAAACAAAGGCGATTTTTCTTGTTCGAAGATATGTAAAAAAGTTTCTCATGACTATTCTCCGTATCGAATTCTAGGATCAACTAATGCTAGCAGAATGTCAGAAACAAGCATGCCTAACAGTTCCAAAGCAGAAACAAACATGCTGTTCGCCAAAACCAGATTGATATCCTGCTGCAAAACCGCCTCGTACATAAGACGACCAATTCCTGGATAAGCGAAAATAATTTCCAGAACGAGAGATCCGCTAAAAAGACTGGCAAGAAGATTTGCGCTACCTGTTATATATGGATTCAACGTATTCTTAAAAGCATGATTCAAATAAACGCGCCTTTCACATATTCCCCTGGATCTTAACGCCAGAATATAAGGCATTCCCATCTGATCAAGCATGGTCGCCCTGATCATTCGCAAAGTACCACCAATTCCCCCTAGCAAAGATGCCAGAAGCGGTAAAAATATATGATGGGAATAACTGAAAATCCATTTGAAGGGAGCATCAGAAAACTGAAAAGACGGAAAAGCCGTCACCGGAAAAAGTCCGCTTACAGAAGCAAACAATTGAAACAAGATCAGAAGCAGGATTCCAGGAAATGCATGAAAGAACAATGCAAAAAAAGTCACTCCTGTATCAATTTTTGTGCCAGCCTTGCTTGAAAAATAAACACCCAAAGCAAATGAAATCACAGTGATGAAAACAAGACTAATCAGATTCAAAATAAGGGAGTTCCAGATTCGACTTTGAATCAAAAAAGAAACAGGCGCTTTCGAAACAAGACTTTTTCCCAAATCATGATGAACCACAACCCTTTCAAGCCATTTAAAATATTGAACATAAAAAGGCTGATCAATTCCCATTTCAGATCTCAGTTTCGCTGCCTGTGTTTCGTTCATTATTTCATTGCCGGCACTTTGGGATGAACTTTGACCTTTTTGAGCGCCATCAGTACCAGACATGATTTGCTGACTCATCATCTGATCTACAATATCTCCAGGTGCCAGTTCCATTAAAGCAAATAAGGCGAACCCCAAAAAAAACAACAAAGCAAACATTGTTATAAGCCGGTCAACAATAAAACTAAGCAATGGGGATTTCTTTTTGAACCAGGCCCACGGCATTCGTAAAACTGTGACAATCTGTTTTGGTTTGAACATTTCCCCTCCACTACTTCAGAAAAACTCTTTCCGTTCTGCTTCCAACAATGTTATCAAAATAAACATTTTCTAGATTCCATTTATTTCGAATTGCAAAAAAAGATCTGGAACGAACCAAATAAATTACAGGACATTGTTCCAGCAAAATACTCTGGTATTCATCCCATATTTCCTTCGCTTTCTTTTCATCCCGTGTATAGCAACCTTCGTTATATAAATAATCAATTCGCGCTTCCCACTGAGTTGCAGGTTCTGTCTGCAATGGATTCCATAAATGCATATTTCCATAAGAAGGCCACACATTGCTTCCTTGAGAAGGAAACAGATTCGTTCCAAGACTAATAAACACTGTTTGCCAGTCGTATGACGCAGTAAGCATTTCAACAACTTTTTGAAAATCAGTCTGACGAATATTCAGTTTTATTCCAATCTTACTAAGATCATCCATCAAAATCAAAGCAATGTCATTCAAAGTCGTCTGGGAGGAAACGACTGTCAAATCAAATTCCACAGCATTTCCTTCTCCATCTCGAAGAATTCCTTCCCTATCCTTTTCAAAACCAATTTCACTTAAAAGCTTCGCGGCTTTTTCCAGATCATACCTATATTCCAGCGAGATCTCATCACTATGAAAAGCATTACCCACAGGAAAAAAATCATATTTTGGCTGCGCAAGCCCTCGATAAACCTGTTTGATGATTCGATTTCGATTCAAAACGCAACTCATAGCCTGACGAAATTTCTTTTGTGTAAACCACTTGTAATACACTTCGTTTTTATTTTTGGGATTTTGATTGAAGCTCCAGAAAGAACAACCTAACGCCCCATCCGAATTGAAAACGGTGTAATCATTTTCCTGATTGTTTACAACATCATTTAATTCTTCCGGCCTTGGATAGAAAGTTTCTGTTTTACCTTCTTTGAACAAAAGAAAATCGGTATTTGCATCTCCAACAATTTGACAAACAAGTTTTTCAAAATACGGAATGGAAACACCATTTTCATCTTTTTCCCAATAATCCTTATTCCTACTTAAAACAACACGCTGGCCTGGAACATATTCGCTGATAAAAAATTTACCACAGGAAGGAATCGATGTAACGTCGCAATCAACAGAATAAAGTTTCATTACTTCATCTATACCACCACGTTCTTTTGCCGGCCTATATACAAAAGACGGGCACAAGCTCATGTTACAGGCCAAAAGCGGCTCTGCAACAATTCTTGGAAAAACAAAATCAAATCTTCTTTCGTCGATTTTTATGCAGTCCACATGCCCTTCAGTTCCATCATCCAGTTTCACAAACTGCTGTGCATATCCGCTTGAATGAAAATCAGGATCACCATAAATCTCGTTGTACCAGAACACAAAATCATCGCTGGTAACTGGAATCTTCTTATCGCTATTATAAAACGACCAGAAAACATCATCTTTAATCGTCCAATGAACAGTAAGAGTACCTTTTTCCTCATCGGTTTCGATTTCAAAATCAGCAGCTTCACCAACCCACTTTTTTTCTACAAAATCATAATCACACAACCATATCAGCGTCTTCTCGATTAAAGCAGAGCTTTCACCATCTCGTTCACCAATATATTTATTAAACGTTTTTGGATCTGACATAATCGTGTCGTTCCAGACACCACCCACAATTCCATTCACAAACTTCTGGTTTTTCCATGGTTTTGTTAAAGTTTTCAAAATTAATTCATTTTCATTTTTGATTCGAGTCTGTTCGATTTCTTCCAGCGACATCTCACTGACTTTTTTACACCCAATCAGAGAAAAAGAAAAACAGAAAAAACATATAAATAAACGAAAGACCTTTTTATTCATAAAAACATTCTACAACACCCTATCTAAAAAAAAAAGGGCAGTCCAATAGGTAATGAGTGTAGCGCTCATTGAGCCTGTCGAAATGACTGCTACACTAAATGTGGTGGTTTCGATAAACCAAACCACCGTAATGCTACCTTATTGGACAGCCTCTACATCAAGGAAAGCTGTTCGGCTAAAATTATCATTAAAGATAATTCAGCCGATTAACTGTTTCAAAAAAATCGTTTATTTATTCTGAGCAAGCACAACAGAACTCATTGCAGGAATTGTAAGCATTCCGCCTTCAACTTTTGCGTTTGGATTTGCTGCATAAACCATAGGCATATCACATCCTTCAGGTAATTTTACAGTCACATCGTTATGAGCTGAAACGTTATGTACAACAAAAGCCTTTTCCTCAGCACATTCCATAACCCAAGATTCCAGATAAGGATTTCCAGTATCCTTTGGTACCAATCGACCTTTGAACAAAGCAGGATGTGCAGTCTTTACACGAATAACACGTTTATAATGTTGCAAAAGTGAATTCGGATCTTTTTCCTGAACGCTTACAGGAACAGTCTTTTTGTTGTAGTTTTCGATATTTCCATACGGTCCGCCATAACACCAGGTTGGCTGCATCTTGTCTTTTCCAGCTTCTTTCCATACAAAAGGTGTACGCTTTGTTGGATCATCGCTACCACTCATCATGGCAATTTCTTCACCGTAATAAATAAAAGGAACACCTTCTGCAAGAATATACATATCAGCAGCAAGTTTCATCTTTGGCAATTTTCTTCTAAGAGGAGCAGCGCTTCGTCCCTGGTCATGATTTGAAAGGAATGGAGAATCGATATAATTGGGATTGGAAGCTTTATACAACTGATAATCACCATACAAAGTATGAGCGATTCCATTGTAAGTCTTTGGATCTGGATCAACTGGAACCCCATCATTTTCGTTCTGTTCCTGTCCATTGATAGCATTGATAATCATATTTCCCATATCAAAATGGAAATTTGACTGAAAGCCTGCAATATATTTTGCACGAGTGGAAGTTGGTTCCCATACTTCAGCAACACAGAATGCACCAGGTTTTACGCTTGTAATATAATCCTGCATTTCCTTACAGAACTGAACAGCCTTGTTTGCTGTTTCAGAACCAGGCATAACTTCTACACTATTATAAATATGACCAACAGCATCAAAACGGAAACCATCTACACCTTTATCAAGCCAGAATTTGAAGACTTTCTTGAATTCTTCACGAACCCCTTTACTATCCATATTATAGTCTGGCATCTGTGAACCAAAAACACCTGCATAATAACTGTAAACGTTATCACCATTAGGAAGTTTTTTTCCTTCTACAGGAGTATTATCGATTGTCCAAACATTATGACCCCAAATCTTCTGTTTACCGTTGTATTTTCCACCAAATTCAGTCAAATCAAGATCAGTAATCCATCGATACCAGTCACGATGAGGGTCATTTGGATTTCTTGAAGCTTTAAACCAATCATTATAAGGAGATGAATGGTTACAAGTCATATCAAGAATAACTTTAATTCCACGCTTATGAGCTTCTGCAATGAAAGTTTCAAAATCTTTCATTGTTCCGTATTCAGGGTTTACAGAATAATAATCATCTACATCATAACCATGATATGATGGTGACGCAAAAATTGGCAAAAGCCAAAGTCCTGTAATGCCAAGATCCGATGTTGTAAGATCATTTCCGTCGTTCAAATAGTCAAGTCGCTTAGTAAGTCCCTTAAAATCACCGATTCCATCACCATTACCATCGGCAAAAGAACGAACGAAGAGACTGTAGTAAACACCTTCCGTAGGATTTTTTGCAAGCTGAGTTACCGGCGCAAGCTTTGTTACAGCAGCAACAGGATCAACAGCTTTAGCAGCTTTTGGTTTTGCAAAACCACAAACGGTACAGGATGCTATACAAAGACCGAGCATCACTTTTTTAGAAAGAACTAATTTATTCATGCTTTCCTCCAATTAATCAAAATATAAATAACCTGTTTCTTTTAATAAAAAAAAATTCTCGAAAAGGTTACATTAATCAAAACCTATTATACACCATTTTTACTGAATAAATAAAAAAAATGCAGTTTGCAACAAACAAACTGCATTTGAGTATGGAATTAGTTAGAAATTATTCCTTACCACTTGTTCCTGCAAGAGACTGGAGAAGTGATCTCTGTCCAAGCATGAAGAAGATAGCGAAAGGAACCGCAACAAGAATCGCACCAGCAGCAAACATTGTAAAGTTATCGTTAGCACGACCATTAATCATTTCGAACAAACCAACGGCAAGTGTCTTCTTATCGTCAGATGTAAGAACCAGGCGAGGGAAAATATAGTCCATCCAAGGTCCTGTAAAACTTGTCAAAGTCAAGAAAACAATCTGAGGCTTTGCAGCAGGAAGAATTACACGAATGTAAGCGACAAGAGGAGAAGCACCGTCAATATAAGCAGCTTCAGCAATATCCCTTGGCATTGTATCAAAATAACTCTTCATAAGCTGTGCATTGAAAGGAATTGAACCTGCAGCATATACAAGAACAAGTCCCCACAACGTATTCAAAGCATCAAGCTTGTTCAAAATCTGATATGTAGCAACCATACCGATGAAGCTTGGGAACATCTGCAAGATAATGAATCCTGCCATAATCTTTTTACGACCAGGGAATTCAAATCGGCTGAAGATGTAACCAGTAGTAGCACATACAATTACAGTAACAATTGTATTGATACAAGCTACAAAGAATGTGTTTCTATACCAGTTTTTATAGTTTGTTCCGGCAACAGACAATGTCTGTTTAGAGAAAGAATATTCTCTGTACGGTTCAGCATTCTTATTAACAGCTTTATTTACATAGTTCTTGAATGCATCGAACTTAGCATTGATTTCTTTCTTAAGATTATCAGCATTTTCTTCAGAAATTGGCTTGAATTCTGCATTTGAAGCAGCATTTTCATTTTTATTCAAAACTGTTTCTACTGCTTTTGCATTAAAATTGTCAGAAAGTTCATCAAAAGCTTTCTTTTCTGATTCAGTTACAACAAATTTGTTTTCATAAGCTGAATCTGGAATAGTTGATTTTACATCATAAGACTTTGATTCAATCAACTTGTCGCTGTCAGTAAGAAGACGTTTGAACTGATAGACTGATGGAGCCTTGAATTTAAAGGAATAATCAAGTGCCTGAACAACACCATTACCACTACAAACATCACATACTGATTTTGTGCCATCTTCTGCAACAACAAATCCATCTTCACAAGCTGCACAATCATTTTCCACAGCTTTCTTTGTCATTTCTGTAAAAGGAATAACAGAACTCTGAGCAAGGGAATTACTCTTAGTTAATGAAGAACTAATTGTAAATAATACTGGATAAACAACAACAACAACGTTGATGATCAGTATTACGTTCAAAATAATACTCAAAGGAGTTTGCGAATTCAAATGTTTTTTCATTATACAGCTCCTTCCTTGAATGACTTGGTTCTTGTGAAGTTATACAAAGCAAACGGAACAAGAACTACGAATACCAGCAATGAAAGAACGGAAGCAAGATTGTACTTCATGGTATTCATTGTAAGTTTATAGATCCAAGAAATCAAAATATCTGTAGCACCACAAGATGTTTCACTTGTCAAACCTACGCCTGGCAAGTTTGGTCCACCACCAGTAAGGAAGTATACCGCTCCAAAGTTATTGATGTTACCAGCGAACTGCATGATCAATGTAGGCTTCAACTGGAACATAACAAGTGGATATGTGATGTTCTTGAACTGCTGCCATTTTGTAGCGCCGTCAATTACTGCTGCTTCATACAATGAGTTGGAAATAGCTGTCATTGATGAAGTTGTAAGAATCATACTGTATGGGAATCCAATCCAGATGTTTACGAAGATCAAAGTACCCTTTGCTATCCATGGATCACTAAGCCATTTCACAGTTGGCAGACCAATCATCTTGAACATTTCGTTAATAGGTCCGATTGTACCGTTGAAAAGGTTAGCCCATACGAACAATGAAAGCATTGTTGGAATAGCATATGGAAGAATAAATACAGTTCTGAAGAATGTTGGAATAATAATGCGCTTATCCTGAAGAACAAATGCATAGAAGAAACCAACAAAGAAACAAGTGAATGTAGCAAATACAGCCCAAACGATTGTCCAGATAGCTGCCCAACCGAATGATGTAGCCCATGCATTGCTTCCACCACCTACACCAGTAGATGAGAACATCTGCTGGAAACTTTCAAGTCCAACCCACTCAACAAGATTGTTTGGTGGAAGGTGACTTGGTGAAGAATAGTTTGTAAACGCAATAAATGCAGAGAACAACAAAGGAATGATAGAGAATACACAGATCATGATGATACTTGGTGAAATACCGATTGTAGCAAAAGAGTTCTGCGAAACGTCATTCTTTGATTCCTGCCATGTTGGGAAACGACCATTCTTAATGATCTTTTCTGCACTTGCATTTGCACTACCAATATTCATTGCATAAAGAATTGCAAAGAAACCGATGAAAATCAAAGCGAAAATACCATTGATCATCATGAAGATTGAGTGATCACGATACTTTGGAGGAGTGTCAGGAGTATCTGGATAAATATCAGTTTTATCACCAAGACTAAAGAGACCTTCCAAAGAAGCTACGATAGGACCATGACCCCAAGCCATATGCTTAGTAGTTCTGATACCCTTGTCATTAGACATCTTACATGTGATACAACCATCATAATTATGGTCAAATGCGTTTGGATTTGTTGGTTTGCAGTTTGAAACTACAGACTTTGCAACTTCATCTTTAGAAACATTAAAGAAAAGATAAACATCATCTGTTGTATCTTTCATTTTATCATCAATTCCATCAGCAACCTGACTGTTGAAAACGTCCTGAATTCCATCAAGACTTGATGCAACGTCAGCTACATAAGAATCGAAGCTAGATTTGTCAGCTTTGTAATCAACTTTATACAAAGCAATGACACTTCTTGCAACGTCCTTTACAGAATCGATTTCTTTATTTTTGTTTTCAATATCAACATCAAGCTGATCATTGAAAGCTTTCTCAGCCTTCAATTTTGCAAAATCAGATTTCAATTCAAGAATTCTGCAATCAACATCAAGCTGTTCGAAATCTTTTTCAAGTGCAGACTTCAACGAAGCGTCACTTTCTGCTTTTTGGAACGATTCAACAGAAGCTTTGAGAGCAACTTGATTTTTCTTAATCTGTTCAAGGCAAGCTTTCAATTCATCTGCGTCATTTTTATCAGAAATACCTTCAAGATAGCTGTTTTCAAGACTAGCAATTTTTTCGTCAAGTTTAGCACTTTCAGATACAGCATCGCCTGAATTTTCAAAGCTCTTTTTTGAATATGAACGTTCCTGATTTCTTGCATCAATTTCAGCACAAGCATTTGAGTAAGCAACAAAAAGATCATTTATTTCGCTTACTTTTGCCTGGGCATCAGATTCTGCTTGACGAACATCTGCGATAGAAGATTCTTCACTCTGTGCGATTTTTTTCAAAGTTTCCAAATCTGCCAGACAATCTTCATATTTCGCTTTAATTTCTTCAGCAGTCTCTATTGCAGATTTCTTTTCTGTTCCATCAAAATTTTCAGATTTGACTGGTTCAAGCAAGCTGATTGCATTTTCATACCATGTAACCATATTGTGATATGATTCCATGTTTGTTTTCTTGCCTTCCAGAGCTTTGATTTCATCATTAAGACCATTTACTTTGCTGATGGCAGCAGAACGAACAGAATAAATAGAATTTTCATAACTCTTAAATTTTGTTTCATATTCATCTTTATGGTCAGCATATTTTTTTATGCCAACTTTCGCCATAAGCTTTGCAAGTCTTTTAGAAGTTTTGCGGGAATTTTCGTCAAGTTCATCGATGATTGATTCTCTTCTGGATTCGAACTCATCTTCATTCTGACCAGGCAAACAAGCAAGATTGTTCATAGTCACATCAAGTGATTCAATATCAGTACTATCAACTTCGATTACCTGAGGAACATTTGCTGCAAGAGCATCAGCGTAAGCTGTAAGAGCCACTTCGCTTTCGCCATCAGCAGCTACAAGATATCCGTTACTAACATCAATGACTTCACAAATGTTTTCAATTGCAGTTTCATAATCGCTTTCAACATCAATCTGTGCAACAAAAATGCTGTCATCAATTTTTTCCTGCAAATTATCAATCAATGCAGCAAAATCTGCATCTTCTGCATATTTTTCTTTCAATTCGTCAAGCACATCTGAATCAAGCTCATATTCATCAATATAATCAGAAAGGCTTTCACCTTTCTCCTCAAGTAGAACGGCGAGTTCATCAGAAAGATAAACTCCATGAGCCTTAAGACTTTCCGAATTGTTCTTAATATATTCACGAAGACCTGCTTTTACAGCATCTTCATCAATTTCATCTTCAAATACGTAAACACCATGCTCCCTAAGGAACCCTTCATTTGACGCAATAATATTCTTAAATGCAGAAGCACCTTTTTCCAAGATGGCATCTGAATCGCTTTTGTAATCTTTTGCATCGTCACTGCTGAAATATTTTACCATTTCAGAATATTCTGGACGTGTATTTTCAAAATAAGAGGCTTCTTTTCGATTGCCAGGAATTATATTTTTAGTTCCGATAACAATAGCGCAGATCATTGCAATTTCAACAAGCGCATACAATGCTCCACGAATGTACTGTTTAAGGAACAGAATCTGGCCCAATCCCATAAAACAACAGGAGGCAATCTTCGCTTTCCTGAGTTTCTCCGGATTCACAGTATTGTTCATTCCATACTCCTTTACAGAAAAATACACAAATACACAGTCCACTGGAACTGTGTATCTGCGTAAACTTATACTACTTTGATTTCAAAGCCATAAATTATTTTGCACGGTCCATTGCGCTTGCAGCAGCGTCAAGACTTGGTTTTACAGGATCGCCGTCCCAGATTCCTGAGTAAGCAGAACCCATAGCTGACCAGTATGTACCAAGCTGTGGAATTGTTGGCATTGGTTTAGCATACTTAAGCTGTTCTTTGATAGCTGAACTGTACTTACCGTTTGTATCGATATCCTTTCTTGGAGGAATCTGATCAGTAAGTGCAAAGCGTTTTTCCAAAGAAGATTTTGAAGTGATGAACTTAGCAAAATCCTTTGCTTCCTTTTCGTGTTCTGTGTAAGAGCTTACGAATGCAAGGCGAACACCAGAGAATGAGTGACCCTGTGCGTCAGCCTGTCCTGGGAACTTAGGAAGTGGAGCGATTTCAAAGTCAATCTTATTGTTCTTGAAATCTGTGATCTTCCAAGGACCAGTGATGATCATAGCTGCTTTTCCTTCTACGAATTCTGCGTTACAGAAGTCACCAGAAACATCGGCTGCAGGAACATCAAGAATCTCTTTCTTGAGGTTCTGGAAATATGTAAGACCCTTTACAGCATTTGCACTGTTAAGGTTGTGCTGTTTGCGATCGTTACCGTTTGGTCCGAACAATGGAGCACCGAATGAGTCCATGAACATGTAACCATAGTAACCATCAGAAACAGGCCATACCAAAGCATACTTTCCTTCTGCTTTGTTATTGAATGTCTTTGCGAATGAAATTACTTCATCCCAAGTTTTTGGAGCCTTCTGGATAAGAGCCTTGTTGTAGAACAATGCATATGTTTCTGCACCAAGTGGATATCCATATACCTTTCCATTGTAAGATGCACCCATCTTTGCCATTGGAAGGAAGTCTGCCATATATGTATCAGCATCATCAACAGGAAGTACGTGACCACCTGATACGAGAGCACCAATGTGATCGTGTGGTGTTACGAATACATCGGCACCTACACCAGCTGGACCATCAAGTTCCATTTTTGCGCGAGCATCAGTAGCTCCTACTGGTTCATAAGCAATTGATACACCAGTTGCTTTCTTAAATTCCTTTCCTGCCCAAAGCATAAATTTCTTTTCAGGACCTTCAGATTCCCAAACTTTCAAAGTAACTTTTGGGGCTGCGAAAGTTGTTGTTGCTGACACAGCAAGTGCTGCAGCTGCAAGAACGATTTTTTTCATTTTTTCCTCCATATTTTCACAGTCGTTGACTGCAATAACCTATTTCTTTAAGTGAATTACTGTTGCTGTAAGCGGATCCAGGTTTACTTTCGAGCCATTAATCTTTACGCCCTTAGGTTCCTTGATACCATTAACATCAACTGATTCACTATCTGATAATATTACACCATTATCCAAAATAACGCCAGCATTAATTTCAGCAGATTTCAAATTTGCGTTAATAAGGACAACCCAAATACCGCTCTTGTCCTTTACGGTATAGCCGAACACCAAACCGTTGGAATCACTAAGCTCTTCGCACTCGTCAAGCTCAAGATTCCTGAAAGCTTTGGTAATCTTCTTTGCATCAGCATAGCGGAAGATATCACAGGCTTTACGAAGTTCTATCAACCCCTTCGTATAGTCATGCAATTCCTGATAGTCTTTATCAAAGGTCCATACAATCTGATTGATATTGTCGGCAGAATCGTAGCTGTTGCGAACGAAATTACCAATACACTCATTCTTTGCGCCTTTGATATTTGGCTTTGTACGACCACGTTCCTGACCAGCATGCAAGAATGCAATTCCCTGAGATGTAAGCACAATGAAATTACCAAGCTTGATTCTCTGGATAATTTCCTTCCTGTCTTTCTTCTCATCAAGGCGAAGGTTATTTACTATAACGTCGTGCAAAGTCAAACCATCGTGACAAACAAGATAATTCAAATTGTCCCCTGGCTGATCTACATGATAATTAACAACCGGACTGCCAGTAAAGTTACGGAAAATACGGTCGCTGCTAGCAGATTTTTTTGTAATAAACCCACGTCCTGTTTCATTGAAGCCTCCAGCTTTTACCAAATCACGGAATTCATCGTTAAAAACAGCAACTTTATCTGTTTTCATCATATAATTCTGATCCATACCAAAAGTTCCTGCTGGACCAGAATACATCTTCCATCCTTCTCCTTCAAAAAGAACAGAAGGATTTATTTTTGCACATTCCTTATAAGCATCAAGAACCGACGAAGCTTCCATCAATCCCATGAGATCGAATCTGAATCCGTCAACTTTATAGTTTTCCACCCAGAATTTTGTAGAATCAACTACGATTTTTTTCATCATCATGCGTTCAGTTGCAGTATCGTTTCCACAACCGGAATTTGCACGAAGGGATCCGTCCTCATTCATCCTGAAATAATAACCAGGAACAATATCATCAAGGAACGAAGTAGTAGCCATATGATTATATACACAATCCAAAAGCACACCGATTCCATTTTTATGACATTCATCAATCAGCTCACGAAGTTCTTTAATTCGACAATATGAATCTCTTGCATCAGTTGCATACCAGCCTTCCGGAGTAAAATAATTGTGTGGATCATAGCCCCAGTTATAGTTATTCCCATTTACAGTTCCAGAAGCTTCATAAGCCTTATTACATTCATCATTATAGAAGAAATTCATTACTGGCATAAGCTGAACATGTGTAACACCCAAATCTTTAAGATAAGGAATTTTTTCGATAAACGCCTTGTATGTACCAGGCATTGATTTCACACCTGCATCTGGAGAAATAGTGAAATCGCGAACAGAAACTTCATAGATAACCGCATCTTCCCGTTTAGCAAGCTTCACAAAAGATTCCACTTGATTTCCGGCTTTACCATCCTTCATGTTCACAACACATGCTCGACCTTCAGGGGACATTGACTTTGCATAAGGATCAAGGACAACAACGGTACCTTTTGAGTTTTCAAGAACATAATCATATTGATGGCCATTAATATCGTTTCCAGAATATGTATAAGACCATACCCCTGTTTTCGGATTGAAATCCATGACTCCAAAATCAACAGGCATAACGCCTTCCTTATTCTGATCTGTTGGATAATAGACACGAAGCTTACAGGATGAGGAAGTTGGGGCCCAAAGCTTGAATACAGCCTTTTCACCATCGAACTGGCAGCCAAGAGCCTCATTTGCAGGAGGAACGCGTTTTTCCGCTATCTGAATGGAAAGTTTTGTGGAACTAACCTTCGCACCAGAAAGAAAATTCGGATTTTTCAATGTCAATGAATCACCAATGCTGCATTCCTGATCCAGATAAACGGAAATATTTTTCGTAAAATTCATATAAGGATCTTTTGGAGAATCGGCGTTCACAACTTTTGAAATCTTACATTCAGTTCCATCTGCCTTGACAACGGAAAATCCAGAAAATCCGCCATCAATATCCAAGGCATAACGACCAGACAGCTTAACATCAATTTGTTTCAGCGAGGTAAGTTCCGCTTTTTTGATGGAAGGCTTATATTCGACAGCTGCATAGGTATTCATGTCACCTGAGAAAATCACAACCTTGTTGGAAACATTCACATTCCAAAGACGATCTTCCCCGCCATCTTTGTTCCATTCCTCTTTTTCCCGAACTATAAGGCCCACGCCCCCATTATCTGAGAGGAATTTATTTCCGCCCGTAGATGAACCATCCATCTTAAAGCGCATGTAGCCTATTCCGTCTTTTACAGACCAGTTTTGAGAATACGGAAAAATCACTGTGCCATCGCCGCCTGGATTTGCCCACATCCACAATGCCCATTTAGCATAATTGGCATCCCGCCTGACATAATAAATCACAAATTCGTCATCTTTCGGTTTAAGACTGGAATCCAGTGCCAAAACTGCAGACATTCCTTTAGGAGCTGCATTATCAAATGAACCTGGTTCAGCCTGCGGCTCTTTTGCATAAGCAAAAAAGCCCAAAACCGCACACAAAAAAAGCGCAATTATCTTTTTCATAACACCTCTTACATAAAAAAATCAGTTACATTATGGTAAAACATCTGTTGCAGATGTCAATATAATATTTTGTTTGATATAATAGGTTTCATGAAACTTATTTGCGCTCCTATGGCAACATTGAGTCACCCTGCTTTCAGAATGCTTATCGAAAGATTTGGTGGATGCGATGAATATTACACGGAAATGATAAATGCCCCTACCCTGCTATGCGGCGGACAATTCGAAAAATATTATCTGGAACCAGCTCCGGCCCCAGAAAAAATTATTTGGCAACTGACTGGAAAAAACGCCTCTTCCATTATTAAAGCTTCCACACTCATCTGTAACCTTCCGGGAATCGGTATCGATTTGAACATGGGATGCTGCGCTCCGGATATCGTAAAAAGTGGAGCTGGCATTTCGTGGATGGTTTCAAAACCAACAGAAGAAACCAGAGAACTTGTAAAAGGAGTAAAAGAAGAGCTTTCCCGATATGAAAGCACATCGGGCATTCACAAAAGACTTTCCGCAAAAATCCGCCTTGGAGATGAAAAATGGAGCGAAGAATCCCTCTTCTCTTTTTGCGATATGCTTTGTGAAAACGGAGTTGAACGCATAACAATCCACCCGCGCACACAGAAAGAAAAGTACCGGGACAAGCCGCGCCATGAATACGGACAGATTCTTGCAGAACGATACAAATCTTCTGGAGTAAAAATAGTTATCAACGGTGATATTGACAGCGCTCAAAAAGCACAGAAAATATCGGAAATCTGTTCTAGCTGCGAAGGAATGATGATTGGCAGAGCTGCAGTGCAAAAACCATGGATTTTCAGCCTGATTAAACAGCATTTCGAAGGTTCCCAAAGCATCACAAAACCCACTGATCTTTTAGAACTTGCCCTTGATTTTGTTGACAACGTAGCCAAATATCAGCCGCCGGAATTCTGGAAAACCAGATTACAGCGATTTTTTACATACTACTGTGATAACCTTTCCTTTGCTCATTTTGCAAAAACAAACCTTTTGAATTACAAATCTATAGAAGACACAAAAGAAAAACTTCATGAATATTTTGAAAAAGTGCCAGGAGATCAAATCAAATGTTTGAAATAGAAATGAAAGCCCATATCTATGACAGAGCAAAAACAGAACACAACCTTTTCACATACGGCAGCTTCTTAAGAAAATTGACGAAAAGCGACACCTATTATTCAAAACCATTAGAAAACCCAAAACATGGGGAAAAAGACCACATAAGCATACGAATCAGAAAGGAATATCTTGAAAACGGTGACAAAAAAAGCACAACCATCATCCTGACTTACAAACAAAAGGAAAAAATCGATAAATCAGACAGGAAAAGCTCTGAAATAAATGATGAAAAGGAATGCACCCTTTCTGATGACCAGGCCATAAAAAGCTTTCTGGAAGATGCAGGTTTCATCGTTTCCCTCAAAAAGACGAAAATCGTTTCTTGTTTTAAAAAGGAATTCTTTATTGGAAATGAAAAAATGGAAGCCACGATGGAATTATGTACACTAGAAGAATTGGGCGACTTTCTGGAGATTGAAGTTCTAAGCGATACAAACGAAACTCAGAAAGTCAACTGCATAAAAGACAAAATTCTTGAAATATTTAAGGATTTAGATATTGACGAAAAAGATTTTGAGACAAGATACTACAGCGAAATGCTGGAAGAAGTTCGAAAAACTACTATAAAAAACAGGTAACAGACAAAAAACTTGACACTTGTATTCATAGCAAGTAAATTCTGATTATGTTTGATAGAAAAAAATACAAAAGGTTTGCATTGATGCAAATCAAGGGAAGATGGACGCCTGCCATTTTGGCAACACTACTTTCGCTCATCATATTGCAGCCTTTAACCTACATCATCGTTTTTGGAATTCAAAATGAAAAAAGCGTTTTTTTACCAGTCATAACCTATATTTTTTCAAAATGGGTTCTTGATATAGGTTTTGCCCATTTTTTCATCACGATGTCACGCTCACCATCACCTATAAAAGTGAACGATTTTGTGGAAGGCTTAAGTGAATGGAAAAAAGGTTGCACAGTAGGATTCTGGAAAGACCTTTGGATAACTTTATGGTCCATGCTTTTCATTATTCCAGGGCTCGTTAAGCACTACGCCTATTCTCAGTCTATTTTTCT
Organism: Treponema sp.; assembly: GCA_016297405.1. Classification (GTDB taxonomy): domain Bacteria; phylum Spirochaetota; class Spirochaetia; order Treponematales; family Treponemataceae; genus Treponema_D. The sequence goes on along the minus strand of JAEDGP010000008.1, from coordinate 13,528 downwards.
TGCAGCAGAATTTCCAAACCTAACAGCGAAAAAAGCCGTCCATATAAGTAAAATAATAACAAACAACCATAAAGCTGACCTGTTTGTAATGGACATAAGCTTTTTAGGCTGGCAGATTCTTTCTGCGCTTGTAAGCAACATTGGTGATCTGTGGCTTTTGCCATACATCAGAATGGCTCGAATAAACGCCTTTCACGATATGCTGCAACAGGCAATAGATGAAAACCTGATAAAACTAGAAGACCTGACACCTAACCAATAGGAAAACCAAAAAATGAATAAGAAAAAAACAGGATTAACAGTACTTATAATCATTGCTATCGTAGCACTCATATCGACCTTCTCGATGATTTCAGGCAATTCCCAGTCAGCTGTCAAGAAAAGCGGACCTTTGGCAAACATTTTCCAGCCTTTTGTGCAGGACGAATACATTGCAGAACTTCATCTTGAAGGAGTAATTGAAGATGAAAACAAAAAATATAACCAAGCCTGGACATTATCTACAATAGATGACATCAAAAACGACAGTTCCAACGTTGCCCTCGCAGTATTCATAAATTCTCCAGGCGGTGGAGTTTATCAGGCAGACGAAGTTTATCTTGCATTGAAAAACTATAAAGATGAAACAGGCCGTCCAATCTACGTATATCAACAATCTCTTGCAGCGTCTGGAGGATACTACATCAGTATGGCCGCAGACAAGATTTTTGCGAACAGAAACACCCTTACAGGTTCTATCGGCGTGATATCAGGAACTTCCGTAGACTGCACAGGACTTCTTGAAAAAATCGGTATTAAGTCAAAGACTATCACTGCCGGCAAAAACAAAAACATGTTTAATTTCAACGAACCTTTAACCCAAGAGCAGAAAGCTATCATGCAGGAAATTGCAGATGAATGCTACCAACAGTTCACCCAAGTCATCTGCGAAAACAGAAAAGAACTGACAGTAGAAAAAGTTCATGAACTTGCAGACGGACGAATCTACACTGCAAAACAGGCAAAACAACATAAACTTATCGATGAAATAGGAACCACCGACGACTTTTACAGAGCGCTGCGCAATGAAAAACTTGGCGGAGAAGACTATGAAATCGTAAAATTCAAATACGAAAAATCTCCAAGTCTTGGAGAATTCCTGTTTGATTCGATTACAGGAAAAACAAACATCGAAATACCTGATGAGTTGATGCCTGTTTCAAAAATTCAGTATCCGGCATATATGTACACCGGCTTCTAAATCAAACATTGAAAATCATTCAAAGCTGCTGCCTTTTTTCTGATTCTGCAAAGAATAATCGGAAAGCGGCAGCATTTTTTTTATCATTTGATAACAAAAACCTTTCTTAATAAGTGAAGCAAAAAGTTTTTCATCTGCACAAACACCTAAACGAAATGCCTTGTTTATAGCACGAAGACAAAGCTGCTGTTCATCGTTGTTTGAAAAAAAATCATCCAATGCCTTTTTAGAATCATCTTTTCCAATGCCTCTAGCTGCCAATTCGCTTTCAAGACGAATTCTTCCTTCAGCATGATTTATAACCCTTGAATTCAGCCAGCAAAGAGCAAAGCGATAGTCACACAGATAGTTTTTGCCTTGCAGATAATCCAAAGCCATAGCCACATGTTTTTTCTGATAATTTTTATTTAAAAGTTTCTGAGTAAGGGAAAAACGATTTTGTTCTGCCCGACCAAGATACTCCATTGCTTTTGTCTCACAGGCAAAGGCAAGTCCTGCATCAACAATATCAGATTCCTCTTCATCTTGAAAAACAGCATCTGCCACAATTCGGTCAGGCGAAACGATTTTGAGATAGTCAGTTCTAATAAAAAAAGCAAGTCCCGAATCAGATGATATCTTGTAGCATCCGAACGAAACTTGCTCTGTAGCGTAGATAACCAAAGTTTAGCGCTTGCTGAACTGGAATCTGCGGCGCGCACCCTTCTGACCGTACTTCTTGCGTTCTACCATACGAGAATCGCGTGTAAGGAAGCCATTTGCCTTCAAAGATGTGCGACAATCTGGATCAACCTGAAGCAATGCACGAGCAATACCGTGTACACATGCTTCAGCCTGACCATTAAGACCACCACCAACTACGTTGATGAGAATATCAAACTTGTTAGAGTTTGAAGTTACAAGCAAAGGCTGCTGAACAACACTTACCTGTTCTGCACTTGCAAAGTAATCCTTCAAATCTTTACCATTTACTACAACTTTTCCTGAACCGTCGCGAACGAAAACGCGAGCAACAGCTGTCTTTCTTCTACCTGTACCAATAGCAATATTCTTTACCATCTTAGACTCCTATTAAACTTCAACAGACTTTGGATTCTGAGCTGTATGAGGATGATCTGCACCAGCATAAACCTTAACATTGTCCATGATAGCGCGTCCAAGACGTCCATGTGGAAGCATGCCTTTTACTGCAATGCGAATTGGATCTTCAGGATGTTTTTCGATAAGCTTTTCAAAAGTATGAGCCTTGAGACTTCCTACAAAACCAGTTGAATATTTGTAGTAGATTTTCTTCTGTTCCTTACCACCAGTTACTGCAACTTTGTCAGCGTTGATGATAACAACATAGTCACCCATTTCCTGATTAGGAGTATAAGTTGACTTGTTCTTTCCACGAGCGATAGATGCAGCCAAAGCAGCTACGCGACCAAGTGGTTTTCCAGCAGCGTCGATAATGTACCATTCGCGCTTCTGTTCTTTTTCATTTACGAAAATAGTTTTCATGTATATACCTTAAAAATATAAGTTCTATGCGTCATTGACCTTGCATCTGTCAAATCTGCAAAACAACGATGAGCAGTCGTTGTCTTCATATACGGGGACTACAATATACTCCCCATAAGGAATTTAGTCAATAAACATAGAAGAGTATTATTATTTATTTTCAGCCTCTTCACGAGCTCGAGCTTCAAGTTCTTCCTTCTTTGCTTCGCGCTTGTCTTTCACATCAGCTGCACCAATAAAAAGACAGATAAGGCCAAGGAATGCGGCAAGAACCGGTGCAAATCCTTTAAGGAATGCTATTACTTGTGCACCCCAGTCCAATGGCATTGATGGCAAAACAGAAAAAACTGTAAAACCAATAAGAATCAAACCAACGATTAATGAAACCATTTTGTTCTCCAGATATTTAGATAATTTCTTAATGAAATCTGCAAATTACAGAAAATTCAACGGTTATACTATAATACAATAAAAATCTCTCTGCAAGTTTTTACAACGTATTCTTTAAATCTTTAAAATCATAGTAACATAGGATTAGACAGGGGAATTTTGATATTCAGATGACACTTCATCACATAAAATCAGCTGGAACATTTCAAAAATGTCTATAGTTTGACTTTAATACGGCAAGAAAATATACTCTGTTTCAAATGTCTAAAAACAATTTTCTTCAAGCTTTTAAAGTATCTGTACCGGTTCTTTTTGGTTACCTGGCATTAGGAATGGGATTCGGTCTTCTCCTTGTTGAAGACGGTTACCCTTTCTGGCTTACGCCAATCATGAGCATATTCATGTATGCAGGTGCCGGTCAATATGTGACAATCGGACTTTTCGCAGCAAATGCAAATCTTGGCATGATCATGATTACAGAACTTCTTGTAAACATCCGTCACATAGTTTACGGTCTTTCGCTCATAAACAAATTTCACGGATGCGGCAAATGGAAACCTTACATGATCTTTGCGCTTACCGATGAAACATATTCCCTTTTGACAACAACAAACGTTCCCGAAGGTGCAAACAAAGCTTCTTTCTACGGAACAATCGCTTTGCTTGACCACATTTACTGGATTACAGGAACCACCTTAGGTTCAGTTTTGGGCTTGATACTCAAGTCAACAACAAACATCGACTTAGGTGGCGTTGACTTTGCTTTGACAGCTTTGTTTACGGTTCTGCTCATCGAACAGATTCTCAACTCAAAAGATTTTGTACCGCCTCTTATTGGAGGAGCAACCACCGTTCTATGCATCATCCTTTGGAAAATAAACATTCTTCCAAATGCAAACAGCATTCTGCTTGCATCTCTTGCAGCCGGAATCGTAATGATTCTTCTTATTAAAAAAGATAAATCAGAGCAAATAACACAGACAGAGGAAAATGACAAATGAACGGAGAAAAACTCACATTAATGGCAGCCCTGGTGGCAACTGTTTTATGCGGTCTTGTAATATATTTGGAACGAGCTTTTCCGTTCCTGCTTTTTTCCAGAAAAGATCCGCCAAAAATCATTCGCTTTATTGAAAGATACATTCCGCCTATGGTTATGTCAGCATTGCTCTTTTATTGTCTGAAAGACATATCATTCACCAGCAGCCATGACTATCTTCCCTCACTTATAGCAGTATCATTTACTGCCATCGTACATCTGCTCAAAAGAAATTTTCTTATGAGCGTTTTTGGCGGAACCTTGATATACATGATCCTCATAAAATTCATGTAATTCTTATCAGAAAATAATGTCCTTTTATGGCACTTTTTTAAATTGTTTTATTGACAATTCCATATAATAACATCATTCTATGCAAATAAATTAAATGTTCAAAAGCCGTTGTTGGACGGTCTTATCACTTTTGGTAGGGGTTACTTGAGTGAACGGAAGCCAGGTTACCATTGACCATGTCTCAAAGCGCTTCGATGATTTCGTAGCACTTGATGACATTAACTTTACTATCAAGCCAGGAGAATTCTTCTCTTTGCTTGGACCTTCTGGATGCGGAAAAACAACTTTGCTTCGCATTATCGCCGGTTTTGAATTTCCTGATGATGGAGTTGTTCTTTTTGATGACAAGGACATTACACCTCTTCAGCCTAACAAAAGGCTTGCAAATACTGTTTTTCAGACTTATGCACTTTTCCCTCATCTTTCAGTTTATGAAAACATTGCTTTTCCATTGAGATTGAAAAAAATGGACAAAAAGCTTATCGATGAAAAGGTACGCCACTACGTTCATCTTGTTCAGCTTGATCAGCATATAAACAAAAAACCAAATCAGCTTTCCGGCGGACAAAGACAACGGGTTGCGATTGCACGAGCGCTGATTAACGATCCAAAGGTTTTGCTTTTAGACGAACCCCTTTCTGCTTTGGATGCGAAACTCCGTTCTAGTCTTCTTGTTGAACTTGATCACCTTCACGATCAGATTGGAATCACATTCATCTTTGTAACTCATGACCAAAGCGAAGCTCTTGCCGTTTCGGACAGAATTGCTGTAATGAACCAGGGAAATGTACTTCAGATTGGAACTCCATACGAAATCTATGAACAACCGGCAACACAATTTGTAGCGCAATTCATCGGTGAAACAAATCTTTTCGAATCAACTGTAGTGCAATGCGACGAATTTCAGGGCAAAACTGGCACAGAATACAATGTTACGCTTAAAGTGCCAGCTCTTGGAAACCAAACTCCTCTTCCTGGCGACACACAGCAGACAAAGGAAGAAGACAAGAACATTCTTGTAACCGACTATGAAAGAACAGAACCTGGACAGAAAGTAGCATTTACCATTCGTCCCGAAAAAATCAGAATCACAACTGAAATCCCTAACGTTGGCGGAAGAAAAGACATCAACGTTTTCAAAGGTGTTGTAGAAGAACCAGTTTACACAGGTTTCCAGTCAAAATTCTATGTAAAACTTGAGAACGGAACCATCGTAAAGGTTTTCAAACAGCATACAAATTATCTGGATGACGGCCCAGAGATTGCATGGAAAGACACTGTATACATTTCATGGTCTAGCGAAGACGGATACATTGTTGAAGATATCAACAAATAAACCTGTTTTTAATGATTTTTTGTTGAATTCCAGCTTTGAAAGGATTTATCTATGAAAGAAAACAAATCTGATGTTAAAGAAGAACAGCCACCAGCTGAAAAAAAGCCTTTTTTCCTGAAGCTCGCATCAAAAGCGCGTGACGCAAAATACAAAAAAGGGAATCCAGGTCCAGTTTACGGATGGCCAATGGGAATATGGTTTACGGTATTCTTCATTGCGCCAATCGTAATTATTCTTGTCTATTCCTTCATGACAAAGAGCATTTACGGTGGCGTAAAATTCAATTTTTCGCTGGCAGCATATCAACAGATTTTCAGTCCAAGCTATATGAAGATTTTCTTCAGAACGCTTTGGATTACTCTGATTACCACAGCAATAACGATTCTTATTGCACTGCCATCCGGTTATGCAATGGCACGAAGCAAGCATCAGACCTTACTTCTAGTTCTTATCATCATTCCTTTCCTCACAAACAGCCTCATTCGCATTTTTGCCTGGAAAACCATTCTTGGTGAAGATGGAATATTGAATTCTCTTTTAAGTTTTTTCTATTGGGTTTTCCACAACGGAAGCACCGAAGGTTTTACACCTGGAAAATTCATGTATACACAGGGAACCATAATTCTTGTAAGCATTTACATGTATTTGCCATATGCAATTCTTCCGATTTTTACTGCCGTAGACAGATTTGATTTCAGCCTTATTGAAGCAGCAAGAGATTTAGGGGCAAATAAGCCTACCGCAATGTTCAAGGTTCTTTTGCCAGGAATCAAAAGCGGCATCATAAGTGCGCTTATATTCACTTTCATTCCTATATTCGGAAGCTACACAGTTCCTCAGATTGTGGGCGACAAGAACAGTTACATGCTTGGCAACATAATCGTTGACCAGATAAACAAAACACGAAATTACCCTCTTGCAAGCGCCTTCAGCATCCTCATTACGTTGATAAGTATGGGTGCAATTCTCTGGATGCTTCTTGCAAACAAAAATGAGGCTTCCCTGAAAAAATCTACTGCAAGGGAAGACGCTGCTTTAACTCCTGTAATTTCCCAGAGCGCCGCAACGCTGGATTCGGCCAACAACCAGTAAAGGAAGGTGATGATCATGAGTCCATTGAAATCCATAAAGAACCCATTCAAGATTTTTGCCAATAAACAACCTTCAAGCGAAAATGCTCGTCACGCAAGAAAATACTGGCGAAAAAATCATTCATTTTTCAGCTTGAGCAAATCCACATTGGCACTTTCAGTTGCCTTTCTGTTTCTGCCACTTATGGTAATCACACTTTTTTCATTCAATTCCGCAAAGAGCGCAAACTTTGAGGGATTCAGCCTCATTTGGTACGAAAAGTTGTTTTTTGAATCAGATGACTTGTGGAAAGCTTTGCTAAACAGCCTTGTAATTGCTGTTGATTCCTCCCTTGTTGCTACATTAATCGGAAGCCTGGCTGCAATCGGCATAGGATGGTACAAATTCTTTGGCAAATCCTACATACAGACAATCAGCTTTTTACCGATGGTATTACCTGAAGTCATCATGGGCGTTTCCCTTCTGATCTTCTTTAACGGCATCAATTTTGGACTTGGAATGAAATCTATTTTCATTGCCCATACAACTTTCTGTCTGCCATTCGTTTACCTTATGGTCAGTGCCAGAATTGATGAATTCGACTATTCCATAATCGAAGCCGCTCATGATCTTGGTGCAAACGAGTTCCAGACACTTACAAAAGTAATCATACCGGCAATTATGCCTGGTGTGACTTCAGGTTACATGATGAGCGTAACAATGTCGCTGGAAGATTATGTAATCACATCTTTGGTAAATGGAGCAGGCTCGGTTACTCTTCCTATAAAAATCTACAACATGATGAGAGTTGGCGTAAGTCCTGTCATCAATTCGCTTTCGTTTGTGCTGATTCTTACAATCTGTGCAATCGTTCTTGTTCTTCGTGGCAGCCTTAAAAACTTTGCTGCAAGCAGGTAGATATGAAATTAACTGGAAAATTACTTATTGGCGCAGCAATCGCCATAAACGCACTTGCCTTCTATGTAAACAGAACTAAACATGACAACGTGCTTTACATCTATAACTGGACGTACTATACACCAAAAGATGTAATTGAGTCTTTTGAAAAGGAATACAACTGCAAAGTTATTCTGGATGAATATACCTCCAATGAAGAAATGTACAACAAAATCAAAAACGGCGCTTCAAATTATGATATCGTCGTTCCTTCACAAGATTTTGTAAAAATCATGATTGATCAGGGAATGCTTAAAGAATTGGATTCTTCATTGATTCCCAACAAGCAGTACATCAACACCGATGTTATGGCTAAAGCTACCCATGACCCGAACATGGCTTATGCTGTTCCATACTATTTTGGAGCCGCAGGAATCAGCGTAAACAAAACAAAAGTTCCTGAGGATTCATATTCAAGAGACTGGAGCATTTTTGCCGACAAAAAATTCAAAGGTCATGCCACAATGATGGACGATATGCGCGAAGTCATAGGCGACGCTTTGGTTCACAACGGGCATTCTGTTTGTTCCGTAAACGACGAAGAACTGAACCAGGCATTTCATCTGGTAAATGATGAATGGAAGCCGAACCTTGTAAAATTTGATGCAGAAGCATTCGGAAAATCCTTTGCGGAAGGCGACTTCTGGCTTTGCCAAGGTTACGCCGAAGTTGTATTCGGTGAAGTCCCTGAGGAAAAATGGGAAGAAACAATCGATTTCTTTATTCCTGAAGAAGGAGGCCCTGCTTATCTGGACAGTATGTGCATCCTGCGTGATTCTGAACATGCAGATTTAGCTCATAAATTCATAAACTACATGTGTGAGCCTAAAAACTATGCGAAATTCCTGGATTTCTTCCACTTCCCTTGCTACGTAAATACCGAAGCTCCAAAGTATATGACGACAAAACCTATGTACGAAGCGAGTCAGATGAAAAACTGCGAACTTAAAAGTGATATTGGCGAAGATCTTTACAAATACAATGACCTTTGGGAAAAAATTCGATTTGGCACAGACTAAAAAAATCAATATCCTCATTTCAATAATTACAGAGAGTTAAAAAAGTCCATGAAAAAAATGATTTGTTTAAATCAACATTTAAATTTTGACAAATCCATGATTGATTCGTAAAATTAATTGAATATGTCCGAACTCGTTGTTACTTCAATTCTAGATGCATTATCTTCCCCGATTCTTGTTGGACAACCAATACTAAAAGACGGGAAAATCACAGATATCCAGCTGGTTTACCAGAACGAAGCTTTCAAAAAGCAGGTATGCTATGCCATTGATGGCTGCACAAAACTTACCCAATTCATTTATCGCCTGAATCCTTCGATTCCATGGATGGATATTGCAGAAAAAACTCTGAACAACATCAATGTTGATCCAATTACATATTATTCCGACATGAGCCACAACTGGTTCAAGATGTCCATGACAAGCACTCCCGAAAGACTTATTGTCATAAATTTAATGAACATCACAAAGGAAAAAGAACAGGACCAGCGCCTGAAAGAAACAGCTTTCATAGATGTGCTTACTGGAATTGCAAACCGCAACAAATTCAACGAGGATTTCAAAGACATAATTTCAAATGCTGAAGACACATCGACTAAAGCTGCCCTACTTTTGATTGACATTGATAATATGAAAAACATCAATGATTCAAAAGGTCATAATGAAGGCGACAGAATCCTGAAATCAGCCGTTACAGTACTGAAAAAGTTCGAAAGAAAATCAATAAAAAGCTACAGATTCGGCGATGACGAATTTCTTGTAGCAATCCAGAATGTAAACTCCCTGGACTCAATCGTCACTATTACCGATACGATTTTCGAATCTTTTCTGATCGAAGGTATAAGTGTTTCTGGTGGAATAACAGTTTTTCCAGACCACACCGACAATGCCGAAGACCTATTACGCTATACAGATATTGCCATACACTATGCAAAAAAAGACGGCAAAAATCGTTTTGAATTCTTTGAGCCAGAAATGCAAATCTGCTTCATCCAGAAACTGAACATGCAGACAAAAATGAGCCAGGCCATTTTGGACAGCGACTTTGAACAGGTCTATCAACCTCAGTTCGACATACAAACAGGACAACTTAGAGGTTTTGAAGCTCTGATTCGATGGCATGACGAGGAACTTGGAACCATACCTCCATCGGTTTTTATTCCTTTGGCAGAAGAAATTGGTTTGATCATTCCCATTGGAAAATGGATTATCAGAACAGCGTTTGCAACGCTGAAAAAATGGCAGACAGAATTCAATTTCGGTGGTGTGATTTCTGTAAACATTTCACCTTTACAGATTAAGCAGGATAATTTCCTGGCTGAAATAAAGGATTTTCTGAATGAATTCAACTTGGATCCTGATTTTATCGAAATTGAGATCACAGAAGGACTTATGATCGACAACATACAGGATGCCATTTTCAAGCTTAATGAACTCAAGAAAATCGGATTCAGGATTTCCCTGGATGATTTTGGAACGGGATATTCATCTTTGAGCTACCTGCAGGCTTTGCCGCTGAACACACTCAAGATCGACAAAAGCTTTATCAATGACATTACTGCCGATGATGGCATTCAAGCAAATATCACGAATTCCATCATCGAAATGGTTTCAAAAATGGGGCTTGATACAATCGCAGAAGGTGTGGAACACCCTGAACAGCTTGAACTTTTGAAGAAATTCAACTGTCATATCGTACAGGGCTTTCTTCGGGGAACTCCTATGCCAAAGGCAAATTGCGAAGCATACCTTGCAGGTGATGAAAAAGCCATCATTTCCATCGAAATGGGAACATACATCTACAACTAGCTCTCCTTTTTTATCAGTTGTCCATCAAAGTTATTTCTACTCTTCTGTTTCTTGCCCTGCCGTCTTCCGTTGAGTTTGGAGCTATCGGCATTGATGCACCTTTTCCGATGGTGAAAATGCATTCGCTTTTACGCACCCCAAGCTGCGTCAAGTAACTGGCAACTGCTGATGCCCTCTCTTCTGAAATTTTTTGTTGAAAAGGTTTTGTGCCACGTGCGGCACAATGACCTGTAACAAGAATATCATTTGTATATAGCTTCAGAATATCCCCAATTTTATTAAGCTTGACCTTTTCGCTTTCCAGGAGCTCCGAAGAATCAGGCTTAAACTGAATATTTTCAACACTTATCACAAGACCTTTTTCGCCTTTTCTTACTTCCACATTCTCCAGGCCGAATCTTTCCACAGATTCACGAACCTGCATGACTGTTTCATCACTGCTTACCCTTTGGAATTCATTCACCTCGGCATGAGCAGTTCCAACAAAAACAAAGCTGGTCCCATAAAAGCTTGTGATTGAGATTTTGAATTCTTCACTATAGTGATCGATCATACCCCGGTCGTTATCCCACCAGATAGTCTGATATGAATGCCCCATAGTCACAGCGGGATAATTCAAATACTCGTTTGTAGAAGTATCTGGCTCAGGACTTTCAAAATACAAGTCATAACGAGCTTCAATCACATAAAGCTTTGTGCCGTTTTCTTTTTCTTCCGTATCCTTCCAGCAATAAGAAGCAACAAAAGGAACTTTGAATGGCTTTGATGCATTGAATCCTCTTCTTAAATCATGGGCTTCGTGACCTTCTCCAGTCCAAATCTGGCCTTTTTTAACAGGCTCTGAAGGGAAAAGCGGTACATCACGAACAGTAGGCATAAAATAAATGTCGCTGATGGTGTACTTTCCAAGTGGGGTTCTTTCAAAAATACTCTCATACTCTTCGCCCCAGGTATAATTGGTGAACGCGTCCCCCTTCAATTTTGCGCTTTCGCTTGTCATGAATGTGGCTTTAGTAATGCCGTTGCCATTTTCATAAACTGACGTAACAACACTAGAAATGCGGTTGAGAATCTTTGCCTGATGACTTAAATTTCCTTCTATGTACACTTCCTCATCAACCGTTGAAAGGATTCTGCTTTTATCGTCCTTGTTGAATTTGAAACGGAAAAGAACTTCCTCATCGTTTTCTGATGAAAAAAAAGGAAACATCAAGAAGCTTACTGCTAAAGCAAGGATGATTTTTTTATTGCGGGACTTCATTTGCACCTCTTGGACAACATATTGTTTTTATTCGTTTTTGTTGTTAGATTCTGCTATGGATTTTTTTTCACACACATTTAACGTTTTTGATGGCACTTCGGTTACACAACAAACAGGATTTTTTCTGCTGTTGATTATCTCTTGCGCCATTTTTTTTATTATCGGATTTCTTTGGGCAAAACTCAAGGACAGCAAAGAATTCAAAAAGCACAGGAGCGATGCGATAAATCGCTCAAGAGCTGTTATTGGTGGACAGGTTGCTGAACAACTTGCTCCGTTTTTTCCAGATTTTCCATGCAATCCTGGTGATGCACGTTTTGTTGGCAAACCAATCGATTTCATCGCCTTCAACGGAATCAGCGAGGGTAAAGAAGTCTCAGAAATTCTACTTATCGAAGTGAAAACAGGCAGCTCAGGTCTTTCCACAAGGGAAAAGGAAATAAGAAAGGCAGTGGAAGAAGGACGAGTCCGCTATGTAGAATACAGGATTTAACTCCGCCTAAAAAAAAGCTTTTGAAAGACTGCAGAAGCTCATTCTGCACCTTTGCAAAAGCTTTCATTCAAAGAAAAGATTCCTGGTTGAACTATCCTTTCAGGAAAATTCAACCAGCTGTTTTTATAGCAAAAAAATTATTTTTTGCAGGAATCGCTTAAATCTCTGTGTTTTTTGAGCAATTCTGTTGTAAGTGGTTCAGGGAAAACCTTACTGTTTGAAGCCTTGTTTTCTTCATCCACTGTTTCGCCTTCGTAAAGAACAACTGGATAATCCTGGATTATGTATTTGCGTCCATTCTTGATGATACATTCAGCCATCTGCATGGCAAGCTTCTGCTTTTTTGAGCCTTTGTTGATAACTGCAACAGATTCTGTAAGCGCAAAATTTCCTTCTTTTGGATCGACAAAGTCGATTGGTTTACCAGACTTCTTGTCCCTCACAGCCTGATGGCGAAGGCCGAATCCTACGGCAACTTCTCCGGCGCGAACCTTTTTGATTGGACCAGAACCAGACTTTTCAAGATGAGGACCTGCATTATTGTATACGCCTGAAAGAACTGCTTTTGCTCCTTCTTCTCCATATTCGTTGATAAGGGCCTGAACCATAAGCCATCCAGTAGAACTTCCAACTGGATCCACAACACTTACAAGACCATTATATCCAGACTTTCCCAAGTCTTTGATTGAAACAGGCTTTTCAAGACCGTTGTTTGCAAGTTCATCAGTATTAACAATCAAAGCACCCTGAATTGCAAGCATTGGCGCATAGAATGAAGGTGTTGGAGTCAAATCCTTTGTTTCGAATTCAATATCTGCGAACATTTGATTCTGAGACTGAGCAGATTCAATGTAGAATGAACTCATTGTAATCAAGTCAGCTTCAATATCCTTTCCTTCCGCAAGAAGCTTTCCGCCAAGCTCACTGGTACCAAATGACTGGAAAATATATTTCCCTTCAAAGCCATTTTCATCAAGAGCTTTTTTTGCAGCCACAGCGGCTTCATCATCAGCATTTGAATAAATGATAATCTGTTCATCTTCTGAACAAGAAACCATTGCGAAAACCATTGTTGCTGCAAGCAATAATCCCAAAAGTTTTTTCATATTGTTCTCC
>JAEDGP010000123.1 GCA_016297405.1 Treponema sp. | reverse complement strand
CTTCGCCCTGCTGCACCACTCGCATCAATTTTGTATTCATAATTCTGAAAAAAACAAGACCTTACCTTCCCTTTAAGGCTTATTGGTTAGTTACTCCGATCTTGCAGAAAGTTGATGCAAAGTTAGGGTGAAAAAATCTCATAGATGCAAAAATGTCTGTTGTAAAAGGTTGAAAATCAACGTTTTCAGAACCAATAAGAACCAATAAGAACCAATCGGAATAAAATCAAAGAATCAAAAAGAACACAGAACAAATAAAAAGCGGCAACCATTATCCTTGTCAGATAATTATTGCCGCTTTATTGTTGCGTATTTGGCTGGAAAATAAGCAAAAAAAATTGAATTTTGAGCAATAAAGAATATTATTTTATAGTCATAGCCCGAAAAATTTTATCTCCAATAGCTCTCTCTGTTTCCTTCCAAAAACGATGATTTGCCGGAAGTGGAGGAATCTTCTTGCCCTTTCTTTTGTAGCCGTGTAATTTCTTATTCACCACATCAGCCATTTTTCCAATCGCTTTATCGCCGCTATATTTTATCACGCCCATCCCGATGAGTGTACGGATAAAATCACGAGTATTCGTGTCGGGACGTATTGCATTTACTTCCAACGCAACAGCCATCAGCATCGCAACATTTACATTACGATTCAAATTGATCGTTTTGGCAGCTTTTGCTATTTGCTCTCTTGAATTCAGTACTTCTTTCTGAGCAGATGTGAAAGTAGGATACAAAACATTCTTGATGGCATCAGTACAGCTTTGTGGGATGCTTTTTTCCTGAGGAGCAACATCTGTATTTTCAGATGTATTCTGGGTAAACCAATCATCAGGATAAGCTATATCCAAATCGTATTTTTTAGCATTTCCCTTCAGCACATTTTCGATAATGCAAATCTTATCCAGTTGGTAGAAAAACTGCTCTTCATCTTCTTCTGTCAGCTCTTCGCGTCGGTTCAAGAAATAATTTGTAATATACTTGATTCCATTCTCGTTCTCCATGCACATTATCCATTCGTTGCCAATAGAAGTTTGACTGAATTCCTTAATCAGGCTATCTCGCAGCTTCGCCAATTCTTGCAAATCACGTGGAGAGGGCAGTTCATCTACCTTTTTTTTGATTTCCGGCAGAGAACATCCGTATGTTGTGAACAGATGGTATAGGAAATGATCCAGTTTAAATTCTGCCTGATATTTTGAGCTATCTTGTAAAAGTGTCGAAAGTTCTTCAAGAAGTTTATTTAAACAACAAGTTTTCTCTTCGAGAATTTTGTTTATAAGAAAAACTGCGCTCTCATCAGCAGGATTAGGCTTGAAAAAATCTCTTTCTTCCCATTTTTTTAGTTCATAATCTTGTGTATAATGATCGAAAGATTCCCTATCCAGTATATCCTTTAGCATAGCTTCATTCATAGAATTTTTCATAGTTTCTCTGATGTTAGGCCAGAAATCATTTCCTTTCTCAAAATGTTTAGTCCCATCAAGTTTGTATTGGGAATAATCAATTTTTTCATAACGGGGGTTGGTAATTTTGATTACCCGGATTTTGTGTTTTATTTTTTTACAGGTACTTTGTATTGTTCTGACATAATAGTATAGTGTGGAAATTAATTCATCTCTGTCGTTTAAAGTAAAAAGTCTTTTCTCCATCGTCTTGAGATGTTTTAAATCTTCTTCCTTGACAACAGGGAATGTCTCGATGCCTAGTCCTCTTTTATTCAGAACTTTACACTTACAGAAATGCTCGTATTTCTCTTTGTAAGTACTCTTCTCATCTGATGAAATGCTAAGATATTTATAAAAAGTATCGCAGAATTTCGTCCAATATTTTTCGTGAAGTTCTGTAATATCAAATATGGATGAAGGAAACTTCAAATTAGCTTCAAGAGTCTCCTCCTGAACATGATTTGATTTGTACTTTTCATCCGAATTGTTGTTTTGGTAGATTGTTACGTTTGGAAAATTGCGAATATCAACCTCTTTTTCGACATTTTCCAAACCGTTAATCTCCAGTTTTAGGTTGGTCATAATTTTACTTGTTTATGCTTTCTTGATATTAGTATTTGTTTTATACTTGAAATTGAGGGTGTTTTCTTTAGCGATTTTTGCAATCAAGGATATCAAGGTTACATCATCGTAGTTCGCTCTCCATTTTCTGTTAATTACATTCCATATCTCGCCCATGAGAAAAAAGGCTTTCAAAGTCGTTGTGATTTCGGCTTTCGGTGGTCTTTTTTCTGGCACAAGACCGGGGACTTCCTGAAGGAATTTCCCGAAAAATCTATTTCTCTTTATTTTCATTATTTTTATGTTTTTTATAAATTACGACAAAAGTACAATAAAAATTTTATATAGCCAAAAGTCTTTTTGATTTTTTTTACGAAAACCGAAATATATTTTAAAAAATATGTCTATTGGGGGGAGTTCTCCCCCTTATATTCTTGATTTTTTAGAAAAAATCAGCATAATTGAGATAGCTATGTTTTGCTCTCCATTTTCTTTTCTGTATTGAAAACACAAAATAAAACCAAAAATATTTTGTATATTGCCAACTTATTTGTACCTTTGCGTTTGGAATTGGCTTCTGCCTTTCCCAGACATTTTAGTAAAAACAAAGCATTGACTATTATTTCGCGTTCACAAAGAAAAAGCCTGAGAAACTGATTTCTTTTTCGCAAAAGGAGTAATCGGAATGCTGTTGGCGGTAAGACTTCAATTGAGAAGGAATGCTCGTATGCTCACATTAGAAAGTCGATGTTCATACCTATATGGTGTGGACATCCGATCCTATGTGAGCATCGGGTTTTCATTCTCAGGCTTCCCGTGAACGCGAAAGGAAAGGTGTCCGCACCTTTTTATTCATTCCTGCTACCTTATGTAAGCCGTTTTGATAGTTATGCAGCTATTAATAACTATCAGAATATGGCAGACAATATTGATGAACTACATCGAAAAATAAAAGATTTGGAAGGCGAAGTTGCTTATCTTAATGCTCAGTTGAAGCAAGAAAATCGCTTCGGACTTCATTGGATAGATGTACCGGAAGCCTTTGAAACAGGGGAAGAAAATGCTATTCCGATTCTAGAGGAAGTACCAGAACTTTCTATCACTACAGATGATGGAAAGCCTACTCATATCCTTATAGAAGGTGACAATTATCATGCTCTTACTTGCCTTAATTATACACATCAAGGCAAGGTGGATGTGATTTATATTGATCCTCCATATAATACGGGTAGTGATGGGTTTACGTATAAGGATAAGAGATTCCTTGATAAGTATCCTGATGGTACCCAGTTGCCAAAGAATCATCCGTTACGCCATAGTTCTTGGT
>JAEDGP010000047.1 GCA_016297405.1 Treponema sp. | reverse complement strand
TTTATTGATGGAAAAGAAGGCACCACTGGCCTTAAGATTTTTGAACGTTTTGAAAAACGCACTGATATAGAACTGCTTCAGATTGACGAAGACAAACGCAAGGATCCGGAAGAAAAGCGCAAACTCATAGACGCATCTGATTTTACTTTCCTTTGTCTGCCAGATGCAGCAGCAATAGAATCAGCTTCACTGTGCACAAATCCAAAAACACGCATCATCGATGCTTCTACGGCCCACAGAACAAATCCTGCCTGGGCATACGGATTCCCTGAATTAGACAAAAGTTTCCGCGAAAAAATCGCAGGATCAAATCGAGTTGCAGTTCCTGGATGTTATGCTTCCGGCACAATTGCTATCCTTTATCCACTTGTAAAATCTGCTATCATGCCAAAAGACTATCCGGTTGTTGTACATGCAGTTTCCGGCTATTCAGGAGCGGGCAAAAAGGCCATTGCTCAATACGAAGCTGAAGGACGAGACCCAAGCCTTGATTCGCCACGCCTTTATGCTTTGACACAGGCACACAAACATCTTCCAGAAATGAAAATCATTTCTGGCCTTGATTTTGAGCCTATTTTCAATCCCTATGTCTGCGATTATTTTCAGGGAATGACTGTTACAGTTGGTCTTCACGCACGCCTGCTTGCAAAAAAGGTAACTGCCCATGATGTTTGGGAAATGTTTGCAGCACACTATGCAGACACAAATTTTGTAAAAGTTGCAGGCTTTATGGGCGAAGGTACATTGCCAGAACAGTTCATTCCTGCAAACACAATGGCCGGCACAAACAACATGCAGATTTTCGTTTATGGCAACGACGATCGTATCATGGTAACTACAAGATTTGACAATCTTGGCAAAGGTGCCAGCGGAGCTGCAGTACAGTGTCTGAACATAATGATGGGAATTGATGAAACAACAGGATTGATTTGATTCCCCAATTTTGTTGAAATGTGAACCGCACCTTTTGAACCTGTTTTTCTGCAAGTTTGAAAGGTGCTTTTTTTTTAACTTAAATTTTATCCGCAAGCTTTGACATTTTGCGAACGCAATCTTTCCATTCATCCACAAGTTCAGATGGTGCAACAGGAATCACATCAGCTCCAAAACTCAAAACCCACTGAACGATGGCATAATGCTGATTGCTTTTAAAAGTGAGCAGCAATGCATCTGAATCAGCAAGAGGTCCAACGTAGGGTTCTACAAAACAAGATTCCGCCCATTGGCGGGTTGCATAACCTTTTGCATCGCCCTTAAAAATAATTTTGTATTCCTTTGTTTCACTTCCAACGCTAATGCCAAAAGCACCAATGGTGTATTTATCAAGTTTATACGAACCATCTTTTGGCAGCTGAAAAGTTTCACCCAAAACTTCTGCTGATTTTATGCAGCTGAAATTAAAAGTGCGCCTTGATCCGCGAAGTTCGCAAAATCCATAAAGGTACCAGTACTGATTGTCATAAACAATTTGCCAGGGCTGAACTATTCGTTCCACCGGCTTATTAGAAGAAGGCTTTTCATAAATGATTTTTATCTTGCGGTTTTTGCGCATGGCCAGAACCACAGAATCCCAAACATCATCGTCCACCTGACATTCAGGCCGTTTTGCAATGCATACCCTGTCTTCAAACCAAACATCAATTGGAAGTTCCTTTTCCTTAAACTTTACATTTACTTCACCGTTTCCATAGGTTTCTGTATTGTTCTCCAGTGGTTCGGCCACAGTTTCAAGCAAATCCTGCAGAGGACTCCATATTGGGGTGCCATGAAACTGGGAAAGGGTCTGCTTCAAAAAACCGTAGGAAACCATCTGATCTTCAGTGAACAACGTTCTTGGAATACCGTAAGTCTTTTCTGCGTAATAATAACCTTCTCTGGAAGATTCAATTGGAAAGTCAAAAACATCGCGCATTTCGCAAATAGTGCGCTTTACAGTAGATTCTGAATAGCCGGTTCGTTCTTCCAGTTCCTTGCAGCTGTGGGCAATCATATCAGAAAGAATCGAATCAAATGCATATATTTTTGTTAATAATTTTGAGCTTTCTCTAGATTTTTTGTCCATTTCTCCCTCACCTTTCCCAATACCAGATAAAAACAGATGAGCCTTAATTATAACACAAGAAAAGCAAAATTGACTGAATTATACATTGGAAAAAAATTAAGGAATTATTCCAGTTTTTTATTTTGTGTGAATCCAGGTGTGTAAATGGCTGACAAATATGATAAATTATTCCAGTTTTTATTTTGTGTGAATCCAGGTGAGTTCGTGTTTGTTATAATTCAAATGAACAATCTTGCTGTGAGGAATCTCTGAAAACTGGCGGATAATATCCCATTCCGGCTCGCCTTGCATTTTGATTGTACAAATCATATTGTCCACAAGACCACTTTCAAGCCATTCCTTCACCCATTTTAAAAGCCGTTCAGGATAGCAAATTACATCGCTGAACACCCACTGGCAATGACCAATTTCAGCCGGCTTCAAAGTAAATGCATCATGGGCCTGGAACTTAACCAATGGATTTGCCATCAATTCTGGTGCAAGTTCAGCGCGATCCACAGCATAAACATTTGCCCCAAGTCCAACTAGAACCCAGGTCCAGCCCCCGGGACAAGCTCCGGCTTCAAAACAATAATCGCCGGCTTTAGGCAATTCTGTACCATTTAAAAGATTCGCCATGGTCAAGCTTTCCTGAATCTTAAGGTACGCTCTGCTAGGCGGATTTTCATGATCTTCTTCAAAAACAATTTGACCTGCAGGAATGAAGCTGGAAGTTTTTGCGCTTGCAATCATTGTATTTTCGCTTGTAAGCGTCCAAAGTCCAATAGGAGAAGTCGGAATCTTTACCGGAAATTTTCGTACCTTAAGATTCACATAAGGAAGCCTTTCCTGTAAAAGATTTGCTCTTCTAAAAAACTGATATTGATAAGGTGCCCAACTTCGCTGAATATCTTTCAAAGCCTGCGCACCGTTTCCAATGGAATCAAAACAGATTTCAATCGGCTCAAGCATTACAGTGCGAGCCCAATATGGAAGTTTATTTCTATCTAAGATCTTTCCAGAATCCCTATCATAAATGCCATCCAACGAAAAATCCGGATAATAGAGAAGTTCGCCATAAACTGCCGCAGGCTTTGAATCAAATCCCAGACGGCCTGAAAGTTCACTTTGCAACATGTGAACCATATCTGGAAAAGCTAGAAATGCAGCCCCGGAAAGTTTTTTTGTATCCATTATTTAGATGCTTCCACAAATTGAGCCAACAATCTGATCTGCAAGACTGTCTGTCCTGTTTTCCATATACAAATCTTCAATATAATCAGAAATGTGAACCAGATCTTTTGATGGCAAAAATTTGAACCCGATTTCTGTAAAATCATCACCGTTTTTCACCCACTGAGGATGACAAAGCAATGTAAAACGACCTTCAGTTGCGGCACGAGCAAACATTATACTCAATTCAATATCATCCTCTGGATTAACAGTTACCGGAAACTGATAGTGCACCTTACAACCTGTCATACTGATATTGTCCAGCACACCTGGCATAGGCGATATTGCAGGAGCATCAACGCGGCCAATATCATCATAGCGCTCAGTTTTTCTTGTATCAGAATTCATATAGACCAAGTATATCTTTTTTCCGATGGATTAACAACTACGCCCCTATTTCACAACCATGACTTTGCGGGTTTCATCAATTCCGTTGCCAAACACACGAATGAAATACAATCCTCTGGCAACTTTTTTACCACCTTTTGTAGTTCCATTCCAAGTGTAGAAATGAGTTCCTGAAGTTGTAGAACCATGCTGCAAATACTGAACGATATTTCCATCCAGCGTCATAACGATTACATTCAGTGGCCCGTCACTTTCCATATCCACCTGAATCATAGTCTTTTCGCCTTCATTCAAGTCAATTACGTTATTCATGATTGTAACTCCACCACGCTGCAGCTTTGTTGCATTCAACTTTATTGACCAAATATCAAAGCTTGTAAGGTCACCCTTGTTTTCAAGCCGGCCGGCATAAAGTGGCATCTGCACTAACGTATACGATGATGTGCTTTCCATGTATTCTGGTGCATGACAAATCGTTATTGGCGCGCCACTTTCATCCTGCTGCATTCCAAACAGGAACAAAATCTGATCGGAAGCTTTTGCCTGTACTTCATTCTTTATGAAGCTGCTAAAATTCAATTCCGAAAAACTCCAGTTCATAACAGATGGATTTTCAGCATCCACCGGAAGGCAAACCATTCCGAATTCGTCATTTGTGGCATCACACAAAGAATCAAATACCGGCCACAAACTTCCGTCCAATGCCTTTTGCGGAAGCCACATTCGCCAGTTCTGACCGGTGTTTTTATTGTAGTTATTTGAAAGCTCATCACCAGAAAGATTTGAAACAGGAGCCATGTAAAGGGTAATATGAGATGGAAGTTCTGAAACACCGTCTGCAGAGCCATCATTAAGCTTAGTGGAAATAAACAAATCATACCCATAAGTCAATGAACCATAATTTCCCTGATTTCTGTCCCAATCATGTACAGCCCAACTTCCTTCATGATAAATCTGACTGGCAGCATTACTTCCGTCATCAAGCAATTTGCTGTCATAAGCATAAATAGGATTTACAACTCCAACAGCAAAATCCGTGAGCGCATGGGCAGAATTCCTCACCATGTAGTTTCCAAGAATATCTTGTACATAAGTAACGTATGCAGAAGTTCCAGATACAGGGTCAATCGACATTTCTCCAACATTGCACTGAATGTAATACCGTTCCATATCAGCTAATGTTACTGCCCGATTAAGCTTAATTATAAGTCCAGTATAGTCACGGTTCGCAAAAACAACTCTTGCTGGAACGTTGTCATCAATTTGCAGATCAGTAGAAGGAGTAACAGATGCTCCATCTGGGCTGATGGTTACAATTCTTAAGGTTTTCGGAATTGACTCCAGGCCGTTCATAGTTTCCGTAGTACTATCCAATTTCATGATTGTAAATGAACCAGTTTGCAATGCTTTAGAGAAAACCACATAAAGCTCATCTCCATCCACGCCACCATCTGTTTTTACCGACGCAATACTCAAGTTAAAATTAGGTGCAACGCGGTCAATGGATTTAATTACAGTCGTTACATCTGGAAGCATAAGGTTACCTGCAAGATCAGTAATATATCCATTTCCATCGTAAGTTATTTCAAAAGTAGTTTTCAACGGCAGTTCCAAATCAGTAAGCTTAAGAGCAAAATACAAACTGTCATATTCATCAACAGAAGTAACACCGCCGGAAGAAGAGAGGAACAACGCACTGGAAGTTGCACCAATCGCCTGGCCGGAAAAAGCTCTGCCAGAATTGCCATTCACCACAGAATATCCAAAATGAGAAACTTTGTCGTAAATCGAACTGTATCGAATTCCACCAACAGATCGTTCCAAACCAGAAGCAAATGGTTTTGCTCCCCCAGCTGTATCCTTTGCAGGAACCAGCAAAGTGCCTCCGCTTGATTCCTTCTCTGTCCAACCAATTTTTGTATACCATTCATTGGATTCCAGCATGGAAGCGCTGTCCAACATATGAAATTCAATACGATCAAGATATGCACTTGATGGAGTTACAGTATAACCTACAGCTTCAAAGAAATCCGAAAGACCTGTTACCTTTGAGTTATATGACGCAAAAACCGGACCGCTCACATCCCATGCCCCGTAAAAACCTGCCGAACCTGGCACAAGTCCATCATTTACAATCAATTCCGGAAGCCTATGATTTACCCCATGAGCAGAATCCACATATTCAAGAACATTTCCCCAACCATCGGTTATCAGCGGATTTTCCAACCGTGTAACTACCCCAGAAGGCATCTGAGCCTGTTTTATGTATCCAAGCCAATGATTTATATTTCCCGCTGCCGTAACGCATCCAGTATCATCCACAAAACCAGCAATTCCCACTCTG
This sequence comes from Treponema sp., assembly GCA_016297405.1. Taxonomy (GTDB): domain Bacteria; phylum Spirochaetota; class Spirochaetia; order Treponematales; family Treponemataceae; genus Treponema_D. Next base: position 9,443 of record JAEDGP010000047.1, on the reverse strand, counting down.
ATTCCATGAGTCCGATATGAAACAGCTCCTGCACCAAAACCATCACCATCAAAAATGCGATAAAGCGAATGAACACCAATATTATCGTCACTTCCATTTGAGCCAGTTTCCACGTTTCCACTGGCAAAAGAACAAAGGCCAGCCACCTTAAAGCCGCTTGCATTTTTTGAAATGCCGCCAAGGGCAGCCGTAGCCTGCACATTTTTACTGGCCGCAATTTCAAGGCTTGTAAGAGCCCCTGAATCTGATGGCAAATCAAGTTTACCGTCAATGCCACCAATATTAACAGACTCCGAATAAACCAGTTCTATAAAGTTATGACCATCATATTCCGGCTGCCCTCCCGCATCATTTGGCGCAACATGCTTTTCCTGACCTGTCTTTACGCAAATCAACACTGGAGAAGTTTTATCCATGACTTTCGTATAGGTTGCGCCAGGGTTTTCATTTGAAGAAGAAAAATCTGACGGCAGAACAGGTGTTGCGGAAAAATAATGTGCAATTCGTGACTTATGGCAGTCCTTCAACGAAAAATATACGTTATTCAGCGCCTTTGGCAGATTCAGATATGGGATTACATTATGATGCACACCGTTTCTGTCCGTGCTCAAAGTTGCGCCGGCAGAAATGCCGCATGCATCCGTATTCCATTTTGTAGAAGTCCTTGAACCATCTCCAAACCGAATATAGAACTGGCTTATATCACCCTTTCCATCAGTAGATTCAGTGCAATCCTCATCCATATAGGCGCTGGCATAAGAGCCGGCGCTATTTTTTATATGGGCCACAGCCTTGCTTATTTCGTTGTTCGAATTTTCGATTTTTTTACTAAGACCATTTCCTGCATCCTTAAAACTTACAAACACCACATCATCAAGTACAGTATAAGCTTGTGCGATCAATGGACGATAAAAATCAACCCTTGTATTTCCACTTCCTGTGCAGTTTTCTGATGCAGACAACCATGCATTCGCAGCCACACTGCTTCCTGTAACAACACAATTGTTTATTGTACTGTTATAAAGTTCTGCAAACGCAACCGTAGCTTTTTCATTATCCATAACCTTCAGCGTCCATGCGCCACTACCGTCCAAAACGGTGCCGTTTCCATAAAAGTTTTTGCCTGCAGAAACGGTTTTTCCCCCATCAACGGTTAATTTGGCACCAAAAAAGGAGCCTGCCGATCCGGTTGGAATTGCAGTGCCATCTGGATGTCGCGTTTTAAAGGCACCAGTATATGATGCAACAGCACAACCATTTAAAGCTGTTCTAAGTGCATGATTGTATGCAAAAAGCCCGGAAACTTTACTTTGATCCGCTCCATCATCATCCCCATTATACGAAGCACCCAAAATCACCAGATCTTTTGACACATCCACAGATTCCCTTACATAAATACTTCCACCATAAAAAATTGCATTTCCATATATTTTTACAGATTTTCTAAAATCAACCACTTTGTTTGCACCACCATTGATGGCGCTTACATGCAGATTTCTTCCACCTGCAGAAGAAGAACCGACCGTCAGCGAATCTACAGTAATTTCGCAGGAATCAGAAATATATACATCTGCAAGAACCGAAACTGTTTTACCGCTTCCAGAAATATCATTGCCAAACTGAACAGCACCATTCGCAACGCCTGCATCAGTTGCCACATTCAAAATCACATTAGCGCCGGCAACCACTTCGCCATAATAATATTGGTTACCCAAAGTTGTTACCGTTCGGCCATCGCCACCAGGAACAGCATTGAAATCAACTTCCCCAAAGCATTTCACAAAAGAAAGCGGCTTTACAGAACCAACCATCTTGTTCAAAACGAGTTTTGTTGGCAATTCAGCAGTTCCGCAAGTCAAACTCACATTACTTCCGTTACTTCCGCTATCCACAAGTCCATTGAATGTTACAGAATTTTGACCAGTCACAATGGAATCCTGATTGAAAAGCACATAAGAAGCCGAAACAGCAAGATCTGCCGATGTACAATCAATTTTCACAGGATAATATGAAATCAAACCATCGATTCCCGAAACAGAACCTTTAATCACAACTTTTCGGTTTGTGGCCATACCTGAAGATTCACCAAAAACAATATTTTTCCCGCTTCCAGTTATGTTTTTTTGGAATTCCATGGCGGAGCCTGCATCCGCACTTACAAAGGCAGCAGCTGAAGTAGATGAAGATAACTTTACCGCCTCCTTATAAGTCTGGTTGCCGGCAGAATAAATCTTTACACCTTCAATTTCCAAAGGCGAATCAGAAACAATTTCTTTTACATTCACATCGCTTTTTAAAACAGTTGTTCCAGAACCGTCAAATTTTAGCGAATACAAAGTGCCACTGTCATTTATGCTTTCCACAGTTTTTTCAAACTGCAATTCAAAGCCGCCATTATCAAAATTCGAGCCAGCTGGTTCGCATCCAACATAAACGGCAGCATTCAACGTAGCATTTGCACTGCATGTCAGATTTCCAGAATTTGTAAGCTTTAATTCAGAAGCAGTAATTGTACCAGAAACAAAAACAGAAGCAGATACGTCGATCTTGTTAAATTTTAGATTATCAATTGTCTTTAACGTTCCACCATAATAGTTCCAGGTCCCGTTTTCCACCACAGCGCCATTAACAGAAGGCAGCACCACCGCTTCAGTCCCAGCAGATTTAACTGTTCCATTATTGAAAAAGCTTTCTGCTTCGGTTGAAGTAACAGTCAAATCATAACCATTCAGATCCACGTTACTGTTCTGCGTTATTTTGATTTTCTGAAGAACCACAGATCCATCGCAAACTGGAAAATTGCCACTTCCGCCTGAAGCTGTAGATACATCACCAATCTGAACACAAGCATCGTCTCCTGGAATGGATTTTGGAATCCAGTTTTCTTTCTTGTGCCAAACTGAATCAATTTCACCCTTCCATACATAAAGCATGCCAGGAAAATTCCATTTTTCATTGTTTCCTAGATCCTGGGATGTTGTAGCCACCAGAACTTTATCTGCCGCCAGCGGCGCAGAAGAGACCTTTGTAAGATTTTTGGAATCCTGAATCTTTGCGCAAGTTACATTAACAGTTGCTCCCGTACAGTCAATCTGCCAGGAAGAATCTTCCAGATCAGATAAAAGAGAAATATAATTTGAATAATCTTCAACAGGAGAAACGCTAGCTCCTGTTATGACAAACGAATTCGTAAATGTCTGCTTTTTCCCATTCTGAAATTTTATGATTTTTCCAGGAACGATGCATTCAAATGCATAGAATGCAGATTCGCCTTCAATAACAGAAATTCCTGTACTTGTCAATTTTACAGTGGAAGTTCCTGCATCATAAGTTCCGCCATTTGAAAAATTGCCGCTTACATTTAAAATTCCACTTCCACCATTATACGAACCGCTGTTTACAAAATTTCTTCCAACAGTCGCAGTGCCATTTTCAGCATAAAAAATACCTGTATTTTCAAAATCACTGGTAATGGCCAAAACAGAAGCTCCCGCATTAACTGTTCCAGCGTTCACTAAATCATTGGAAACCGTCAATTTTACAGAACCACAAGTCAAATAACTTGAAGTTTGAACAATAAAATTTTTTGCAGAAATATCACGGCTTATAAAAAGTCCCCTAGGATCTGGAGATACCCCAGCAAAAGTATTTGCGCATTCCAATGTGCCAGCAGTAAAACTGGCAGCCCCGTAAAGCTTTTGTGCCGAAGTTCCGCTGAATTTTGCAGTTCCCTTTACCGTCATCGATTGCACAGTCTGAACATCACCTTTGAATTCACAATCCTGATTTACAATAAGCTGCCTTCGGTTAGTCATGTTGCCGTCAACATTCATTTTGTTGGTAACAGACACAGAAGAAGCGGCCGATGTTGCACCAATTTCCAGGTTGTTGAAAACAGTTGTGCCATCAGTTTTGCAGGTCAATGAATTTCCATTCAACACAAACGTTCCCCCATTATGGTTAAACGTACCTGTCTGGAAATTTACAGCTCCACCAACAGTTGTTTTTGTTCCACACGCTGTAAACGCTCCATCTCCAGAATAAGAACCAGAAATGGTTGCCACATCCGAATCAAAAGCCAGCGATTTTCCATTCACTACAGACGCATTTACAGCAACCGCGGCCGCTGCATTTCCTGCGTCACCAATCCGCCAGTCCCCAAGCAACGAAAGGGAACCGGAGCCGCTGCCCACAGTAACATTCCTTTTGAATGTACCAGAAACAGTTGCCGCATCTTCAAATGAAGCAGCATTTACAGAGCTTGCAAACTCAATGGATCCCCCAGACTGAACTACTTTCAATTTCTTATATGTTTTTGTGGTTCCGCTTTCAGAAACAAAAAGCACGTCAGCGGCCGCTTGATTTCCATAGTATTCAATAGTGGAATCATTTCCATGAACAACAGTTGAAGTTCCCCTCGTGACAAAAACAGCTCCAGCTTGATTTCCATAAACCGCAACAGTTCCCAGGTTTGATACAGCAGTTCCGGAACCCAAAGAAGTTTCCACCGTATAATCAGCCAGACCAAATCGGTTACCTGCATTTACAGTCAGATTCTTTAATTTTAGAACTTTTGGATCTGCCAGGGGTGTGACTTCATCCTCAAGCTCCAGATCGTATCCGCCATCAACTTTATTCAAAATAATTTCGCTAAGCCCGTTATCAACGCCTGGAACAGGAGCCTGAAGATTTCCAGCCAGATCAAAGGCCCAGTTTGCAACATCTGACCATTTTGAATTTGATTTTCCAACCCAATAATATTTGTGAATAAACCATGAAATTGCCGAAGGACCTGCAGGCAACGCATCTACAACAGTGTTCTCCCCTGGCACAATTCCCAATTCTTTTGCCGCATCCCCAGAAACATTCAAAGAGCGGCTGTTCTTTACCTGAACATAGCTGAAATTTGCTGCTACCGGGACATTTCCAAAATAAACATCCCATTTTAATGTTCCGCTTCCATCAGTAGAACCCAAAGTAAGTTTATTCGCAGAATCAGACCCTTTAGCACTAAAAGCAGTGATTTTCTGCAATTTGCCGCCCTCAAATTCAACGTTTGTTGCGGCCCCAAACCCGGAGTTATCTATCTTTAAATCAATGAAATTATTTTCGCCATAAATTATCCCATTAGACTTCAATGTCATAGCTTTTGTGCCTGCATCCACAGACTGAGCCATACCAGCGGAACCAAAAACAACGGTTTTTGGATTTCCCGTTGTGCCAGCCTCAAATGTCACATCAGCACCAATGGTACAAAGCCCTTCATAACTTTGATCCCCACTGGTAGAAACATTTCCTTTGACCAGGGAAGTACCCCGCACAGTCAAGTTTTTAATGTCAGAAACATTACCACTAAATTCTGCAATATTTGCATCGATTACAAGATTTTCGCTTCCTCCAGAGCCCAAAACCTGTCCCAAAAAGGAAACATTTGCCAATCCGGCATCGAACTCAGCATTTCCAGATAAAGTTACATCCCCATCATATTCCTGATTTCCAGAGGAAATCACTTTTCCTTCAATCGCAGCCGCACCAGCAACAGTAATCGTGCCACCAGCCTTCAAAGTATCTGTATTTACAAGATCTCCGCCTACAGTGATTGTCCCACTAACATCAATTGAACCAGCATTCTCCAGATTTTCATCGATAGAAAGATTATTGGAATTAATCTTCAAGGAAGCACCATCATCCACCTGCAGCGATTTCAAGCTAATGGATGAACCAGTTACAGGATAGTTTCCAGAACCTGCATCAACATTCCCGATTATGACCACAGCTCCGTTTCCAGGAACAGCAGGAATATCCCAGTTTCCAGGATTATCCCAGCTCGTGCTGCTTGCACCAGTCCAAGTGAACGGTCCTGTAATCGTTATACCACTAACATTACCATTAACCGCAATATCATAAAGATCCAGATAATCATTGCCATTTACAGAACCAGTCACTGAAAGATTACCATTTCCCTTCACCGTCAAATTGGCAGCAGAACCGCCGTGCCCACCAGTATCCGCATTAAGGGTATTTGTTACAGTTACAGTCAACGGCGACTGAATTTCCATCACCTTCGATTGATTCCAGGCAGTAGCATTTATCACGTCAATAACAACGCTTCCACCGCCAACAGAATCCTTAAACACAACATAACCATTGTAGTGAGTTAAAATATCATAATAGCCAATGCGCAAAGTATTAATCGAAAGATTATGACCCTGCACATCAATTACAATCTGACCCGAATTATTTTCAATCTCCAAAAGCGAAATACTCACATCGCCAGTCAAATAATCATCTTCAGCATTTTTAATCGTAACCGTACTGGCAGTAACAAGTTCCCTGGCAAAACTCTGCCCGCAAGCAAAAAACAGCGCCAGAGCCGCAAAAAGCCCCTTCAAAGCCGAGAATCTAAACTCTTTCATAAAAAATCTACACATAGTTTTACACTTCATTTTCGGAAAATTTTCCACCCAAGTTTACAAAATCCACAAAAAACTACCAGAATACGGGCGCAAACATCATTCGTAACGGGCCATTCCGGGCTACGCGGACTAACCGCCGCTCCGGCTCCGCCGCAAAATTGCGTCAGGTCCAGCTCCGCTGCCCTCCAAGTCCCGCGCATCACCCTGCACCAACCATAACCTCTCACCAATTCAAAAAAGTTTTCTCTCACCCGCTCCGTTCATTGTATTTGAATTTTCAACATTTCTGTTGTACTATAGATATAACACTTTTTTTATATTATGGAGGAACTAAATGAAAAAAATTATCGCCCTTGCAGCCGTTGCAGTACTCGGCTCAACCCTCGCATTTGCACAAGACTTCGGAAGCTTTCCAACCGGCACATGGCAGGATAAAAAATGGAACGGTGATTGGGAATTCGGTATAAACACCCTCAAACTCAAAGACTCAACATCAGGAGAAGTTATCTTTGATTTCCAGGGAAAGATGAAAAACTTCAAAATCACACCATCAGTAAAAGGACTTTCCATAAGCTTTGACTGCCCGGAAACACAGCGCTCATACAAGTTCACAAAACCTGCAACATTGGACACAAACCTGGAACTTGAAATCAATCCAGAATGGACATCAGAAACATACAAAACAGACATTCCATTCAAAAAATAACCAAACTAATTTAAAAGCAAAAGGCTGGAAAATCAAAACTGATTCTCCAGCCTTTTTTTGCAAATCTCGCTACTTAGCAGATCCGACTAGGCACATCCGTCACTACGTGCCGGGTTGTGCATGGAAATTATCCAGTTAGTCGGACTGCTACTTAGCAGATCCGACTAGGCACATCCGCCACTTCGTGTCGGGTTGTGCATGGAAATTTTCCAACTGGTTGGTCCGCTATTTAGCGGAACCAACCAGGCACATCCACTCAGCTTCGCAGCAGAGGGTCTCGCCTACATATAATTTGCCAGCCTGCTTAATCATTTTTGGGCTTGTGCGCAAGTATTCAATTTCCATGCGAGCCTTGTCACCAGGACGAACCTGATTTCTGAACTTTACCTTATCCAAAGACGCAAAGAAGAACAAAGCATCACCAGGCATTACACCAGCATAACGCAAAGCAGCGCCACCAGATTGAGCCATAGTTTCACAAAGGATAACCCCAGGAACTACAGGATATTCAGGAAAGTGACCCTTAAAAAAGAATTCGTTTTCAGTAAAAGTGTGTTCGCAAACACAACCCTTATCATCAGCACTCAAAATAGCATCCACAAACAAAAAAGGTTCACGATGTGGAAGCAATGATTTAATATCAGTAGTCAAAGCCATATTTTACTCCTTAAAAAAACAAAAAGACCAGGCGAAGCCGAGGTCTTTTCTAAAACCAGGACGAGCGCAAGCAATGTCCTGGTTTCAAGCAGGTTCTTAGGGTGCAACCCTAAGCAGTGCTGGGAAAGAAGGGTGGTCTGGAGGGAGGAAAACCCCGCTTCTGAGTAGAGGGTTTTCCTCCCTCCAGATTCACGGCTCAAGCACGCTGCTTAAAAAATTATTTATTTAACCTTCTTAATGATGATAGCACCATTGTGACCACCAAAACCAAATGTAGCAGACATAGCAGCATCAACATTCATATCAATACCCTTGTTTGGAACATAATCAAGGTCACAACCACCTTCAACATCCACTTCATCCAGGTTCTTAGTGCAAGGAACATAGCTGTCCTGGATAGCCTTAACACAAACCATAGCTTCAATAGCGCCAGTTGCACCAAGACAGTGACCATGCATAGACTTTGTAGAAGAAATCTTAAGCTTCTTTGCGTTTTCTTCACCAAAGGCAATCTTCAACATGTTTGTTTCAGAAGGATCATTGATGTGTGTAGAAGTACCATGAGCGTTATAATACTGGATTTCTGAAGGATCCATGCCAGCATCTTTCAAAGCACGGCTCATACACTTAGAACCGCAAATACCATCAGGATTTGGTGAAGTAAGGTGGTAACCATCACAAGAAGCACCATAACCTGCAACTTCAGCATAAATCTTTGCACCACGAGCCTTAGCATGTTCATATTCTTCCAATACAAAGATACCAGCACCTTCACCCATTACAAAACCATTGCGTTTCTTATCAAATGGACGGCTAGCCTTAGTTGGATCATCATCAAAACCAGTAGAAAGAGCGTGCAAAACTTCAAAACCAACAATACCGAACTGACAGATTGTTGATTCGGCACCACCAGTCACACAACAATCAATGCGACCAGAACGAATCATATCAAAAGCCACACCAATAGCATCAGTACCAGACGAACAAGCAGTAGCAATTGACTGAACAGGACCATGACAACCAAAATTGATTGCGATGTTTCCGCCAACTTCATTAGGAATAAGTTCAGGAATAGCCATTGGGTTAGTCTTTACACCACCAGACTTAGCCATGCCAAGAATACTGCCTTCAGTTACTTCAAGACCACCAATACCAACACCAAGAACTACACCAGTGTTATCCAGAACATCAGCGTTACCAACAAGATTTGCATCTTCCAAAGCCATCTTAGCAGCAGCAACACCAAACTGTGTAAAACGAGCCATCTTGCGTGCATCTTTTGGATCCATATAATCGCCAGCATTGAAGTTCTTTACTTCAGCAGCATAATGAACCTTATTGACTGAAGCATCAAACAAAGTTATAGGACCAATTCCGCTTTTGCAAGCCTTGATTCCAGCCCAAAATTCATCAACAGTGTTTCCAAGTGGAGTGATAGCACCCATACCTGTAATTACAACTCTTCTTTTTTCCATTTTAATCCTCTATATATTTTTTGTACGAAATTTCATTCGCAAAACCGGCCTTTCAGGGTTCCGCTAACGCTCATTACCTCACTTCGTTCGGCAACGCTTCGCGCCCTTACACGCCGGCGTAGGTTTTTTCACCGCGCAAACCGCGCCAAAGTTCCCCACGCACGCCTGGCCTGCTAGCAGCCCATTCCG
>JAEDGP010000122.1 GCA_016297405.1 Treponema sp. | reverse complement strand
GAAAAAAGCATAAAAGCAGCTATGGGTTATGATAGAAGCAGAGGTGACCAGGTAGCTGTTACAAATATTGCATACGATAGGGATGATGAATTTTTACAAGAAGATAATGCATATTTTGCCGCTTTACAGAGAAAACGCACTATCTTGATGATTTTGATTGCTATTGCAGTTGTTCTTGTGAGCTTTATCCTCTTTAGAATTATCAGTCGTGAACTTGAACGTCGCCGCCGTGAAAGGGAAGCAAGACTTCTTGCCGAACAGCAGGCTGCAAGAGAAAGGGCTCTTTGGGATGCAAAAGAAGACAGTATGGAAGTTACAATGTCTGTTGAAGAAACAAGGCGAATGGAACTTCAGGAAAATGCAATTGCAATGGCAAAAGAACATCCGGAAGATGTTGCAATGCTCATAAGAACATGGTTGATGGAGGAATAAAATGGCAGACGAAACAGAAGTACCTAAATCGAATCCTAAACCAGTGCCAAAGCCAGGTCAGCTAAAACCTGCTGGTTCATCTGGAAAAAAGAATAATTCAAAAGATTATAAAAGTTTGACAGGACGACAGAAAGCTGCAATCTTCCTCATTTCGCTTGGTCCTGATGTTTCTGCTGAGATTATGAAGCATCTGCGTGAAGATGAAGTTGAAACTCTGACTTTTGAAATTGCTCGGCAGGAAAAAGTAAATCCTGATTTTAAAGATTCAGTTTTGGAAGAATTTCAGGAATTGATGAATGCTCAAAACTTCATCACAACTGGTGGTATTGATTATGCAAGGGAACTTTTGGAAAAATCACTTGGTTCACAAAAAGCTATAGATATTATCAACAGACTTACTTCAAGTTTGCAGGTGCGTCCGTTTGATTTTATCAGCAGGACTGACCCTGCTCATCTTTTAAACTTTATTCAACAGGAATATCCTCAGACAATTGCTTTGATTTTGGCTTATCTGGAACCTGGAAAAGCTGCTGTTATTTTGCAAAATCTTCCAGAAGATATGCAGGCCGAAGTTTCTAAACGACTTGCAACTATGGACCGAACTTCTCCAGATGTTTTGCGTGAAGTTGAACGAGTTTTGGAAAAGAAACTTTCTACTCTATCTTCTGAAGACTATACAGCTGCCGGTGGTGTTGAAGCTATCGTTGAAATTTTGAACCAGGTAGACCGTTCTTCCGAAAAGGCAATTATCGAATCTCTCGAAGAGGAAGACCCGGATCTGGCAGAGGAAATCAAAAAGCGAATGTTTGTGTTCGAAGATATTGTTCAGCTCGACGACCGTGCAATCCAGAAAGTTTTGCGCGATGTAGATCAGCCAGAACTTGCAAAAGCTTTGAAATCTGTTGACAGTGATGTTCAGGATAAAATCTTTAGAAATATGTCTAAACGTGCGGCAGCCATGCTCAAAGATGATATGGAATTTATGGGACCTGTGCGCTTGAAGGATGTTGAAGAATCACAACAGAAGATTGTTTCTATGATTCGTCATCTTGAAGAAATTGGTGAAATTGTCATTGCCCGTTCAGGCGAAGATGAACTTGTTTCATAGTTTTGAATTTGTGGAGATAAAAAGTTATGGCAAAAACAGTTTTCCGTCCTGGCGAAGCAAAAGTTGTTGAAGACAAAGTGATGCTTCCTTTATATAAAGATTATTCTCCAGTTGTTGAAGAACCAGAAGTAGTTGAAGAAGTTTATACAGGTCCTACAGCTGATGATTTGCGTCGTGAAGCAGAAGCATTTAAAGTTCAATGGGAAGCTGAAAAAAAGCAGATGTTTGCACAGGCTAAAGTTCAAGCAGACGAAATTCTCAAAAAGGCCGAAGATGCAGCATTTGCCGAAGTAAAACGTCAGACAGATGATGCAGCAATTATAAAAGCAGATGCCCAGAAAGAAGCTGAACGGATTATTATGGAAGCAAAAAATCAGGCAGCTTCCATTTTGCAGGATGCAGAATCACAAAAACAGAAAACTGAATCAGAAGCTTTTCAAAAAGGTTTTGATAAGGGACTTGCAGATGGCTATCAAAAAGGTGAAGATGAAGTAAATAGATTGATTGACCGCATGCATAAAATTCTTGAAGCGGTAATGCAACGTCGTGAAGAAATCTTGCAGGAAACTGAAAGTCAGATTGTTGAATTAGTCATTTTGATGGCAAGAAAAGTAATAAAAATTCTGTCAGAAAATCAAAAAAATGTTGTCATGGCAAATACTATTGCCGCCCTCAAAAAAGTGAAAACGCGTGGAAAAGTTACTTTGCGTGTGAACCTTGAGGATGTAAAACTCACTTCTGAACATACAAAAGAATTTATTGAGCATGTAGAAAATATAGAAGACATTTCCATTTTGGAAGATTCGTCGGTAGAAAAGGGCGGTGTTATCGTGGAAACTGATTTTGGTTCAATAGATGCACGCATTTCGAGCCAATTGACAGAGCTTGAAAACAAAATCCTTGAAGTTTCTCCACTTAAAAGTATAAAACGTCAGGATTCTTTAACTCAGGCAGAATAATTTACCGCAAATTGTAAATCAAGAGAAATTATCTTTCGCGGAGGATAAAAGTGAAATCATCTTACACTGGCGAATTCAATTTTACAAAATATCTTGAAAAAGTTGCTGATGCTGAAACAATTTTATATACAGGAAAAGTGACGGCAGTTCGCGGTCTTGAAATTGAAAGCGAAGGTCCCAGATCAGTGATTGGGGAAATCTGCACTATCAAGCTGGAAGATGGTTTTATTTTGGAGGCTGAGGTTGTAGGACTTGAAGGAAAAAAAGTTCGTCTTGCTCCGTACGGTGATACAAAAGGAATTGAAGTTGGGCTTGAAGTTGTAGGAACTGGCAAAACTTTGATGGTGCCAGTTGGAAATAATCTTTTGGGCAGAATGATTAATGCAAGCGGAAAACCTTGTGATGATAAAGGAGAAATAGTTCCACAGACTTATTATCCGGCGGTTCAAAATCCTCCGTCTCCAAATGAACGTCAGGACATTAACAGGCGCATTACAACTGGTGTTCGAGCTATTGATTCGATGCTCACAGTAGGAAAAGGTCAGCGACTTGGTATTTTTGCAGGTTCTGGGGTCGGAAAATCTACCCTTTTGAGTATTATTGCAAGAAATACAGATGCTGATATTAATGTAATCGGATTGATAGGTGAACGAGGACGTGAAGTTTTGGATTTTGTCAGAAGGGATTTGGGCGAAGAAGGAATGAAACGCTCTGTGCTTGTAGTTGCAACTAGTGATGAACCTTCGATTTGCCGTCTTCGTGCTGCTCAAGTTTGTACTGCAGTTGCAGAATATTTTAGAGACCAGGGAAAAGATGTCATGCTGATGATGGATTCTGTTACTCGTTTTGCGCATGCACAGAGGGAAATTGGACTTGCAAATGGCGAACCTCCTGCTCAAAAAGGTTATCCGCCGAGTGTTTTCGATATGATTCCAAAACTGCTTGAAAGAACTGGAACAAATAAAAAAGGTTCAATTACGGCTTTTTATACGGTTCTTG
>JAEDGP010000121.1 GCA_016297405.1 Treponema sp. | reverse complement strand
GTCTTCTATACGAGGCGTAATTCAAAAACGCTCCGCACGGCTCGCGTTTTTTTTTGATTTGTGCCTCGTTGACAAAGCTCCGCTTTGTCTTCTATACGAGGCGTAATTCAAAAACGCTCCGCACGGCTCGCGTTTTTGAATTACTCTTCCTCGAACTTGGAGTCGAAGAGGACTTCGATTTCGTTGGCGGCTTGCTGTTCGTCAGGACCTTCGGTGGTAAGTTTTAGGACAGTGTTATAACCAGCGGCCATAGTAATAACACCCATTATGGACTTTGCGTTTACTGTTGTATCATCACGGGAAATAGATACTTCACATTCAAACTTGTTTGCTGTCTGGGCAATAATTGCAGCAGGACGAGCATGAATACCAGCACGATTTTTTACAGTAAGCATTTTTTCAATCATAGAAGAATCCTTTTTTCTTTATTTAGTTACAGGAAAAATCCTGTCAATATGTATCGTCATTTTTAAAATAGCTGTCCTGAGCCTGACCGTTTTCAATCCACTTAAGGACATTTTGGTTGAACTCCCTGGCCGAGTTGTATCCCATCTTCTTCAAACGATCATTCATGGCCGCAGCTTCGATAATGATAGGCAGATTTCGTCCAGGACGAACAGGAATATCAAGAACAGGTACCTTAACCCCAAGAATATCCATATATTTCTGATCAACACCAAGACGATCATATACCTTGGCCTGATCCCACTCTTCAAGCTTTACGACAAGCTGAATTTCCTTTTGATCGCGGATGGCACCTACTCCATAAAGCTGCGCAACATTTATAATTCCCAAACCTCGGATTTCCATATGGTGACTGATAAGAGAATTCGCACCGGTACCAAGAACGATATTACCATTTACACAACGAACTTCTACGATATCATCGGCAACAAGACGATGACCACGCTCAATAAGTTCCAGGGCTGTTTCGCTTTTTCCAACTCCGGAATGCCCTGTCAAAAGAATGCCAACACCATAAACTTCTACAAGTACACCATGAAGAGTTTTCTTTGGTGCAAAGATATTTGAAAAAACACGAATAAGTCGCGAAGAAAAATCCGTAGATTCGATAGAAGTTTGTAAAACTGGGCAACATGCTTCTTCCGCAAGTTGAAGGAATTCCGGATCAGGCTGACGATCCATGGAAAAAACACAACATGGCACCTTATATTCAAAAAATTTCTGGATCGTTTCCCGTCTGCCTTCCGAAAACAATTTTGTAAGATATGCAGCTTCACCACGCCCAAAAAGCTGAACACGCTGATAGGCAAAAGAATCGAAAAAGCCGGAAAGGGCAAGTCCCGGGCGATTTATATCCGGAACATTGATTGCACGAGGAAGACCTTTCCGTCCAGCAATGCACTTCAAATTAAGAGCATCATGACCTGGAAGGTCCAATTCGAGCATATCCAGAACTGTAAATTTCTTTTCCGCCATAGAATTACACTATACACACAGAAAGAGTTTTTATCAATTCTAAAAAAAAGAAGAAATGATTCTTAAAAGCTGAGAACCAAACTTTTCTGCCTTCAAAGTTCCGATTCCATACACAGAAAGCAGTTCCTGCATTGACGAAGGTTTTTTAATTACCAGTTCTTCCAGTGTTTTATCTCCAAAAATAACATACGGAGGAACATTCTGGTCATCGGCTGTTTTTCTGCGCCACTCTTTTATGGATTCGAACAATGCCGTTTCCTCTGCAGAAGATGGCTCGAATTTTATTTTTTTCTGAAAACTACCGTACCCTTTTTCAGAATTCCCCACATTAAGAAGCCTTTTTTTTGCAAATTCCAAAGGAAGCATAATTTTTTCCCTATTAGACAGAGCATCTTTTCCACTTTGCGTAAGTTCAAGTACACTGTATTCGATGGATTTGCGAACATACCCTGATTGCTCAAGCTGAGAAACCAGCTCGAACCAGTCCTCTTTCGAATGGTCTTTGCCTATGCCATAAGTCGAAACCTTATCGTGCCCGTTTTCAATGATACGTTTTTGTCTGGAACCGGTAAGCACATCAATCACATAGGAAGCTCCAAACCTTTGCTTTGTACGAATAACACAGCACATGAGTTTTTGGGCGGGAATCGTAACATCCTCCAGAACCGCCGGTCCCGCTGCACAAAGATCACAGCAAAACGCATTCTGCTTCTGGCCATCAGATAACGGCGCAAATGTTTCTCCAAAATACGAAAGTAGAGCGCGACGTCTACATGTCTTTGACGTTGCATAACCAATCATACCTTGTAACAATTTTTCCGATTTATCAGGATCTGCTGCCTCATCAAAGAAAAACCTGATTTTTCTGATGTCGGCAGGACTATAAAGCAACATTGCAGTAGAAGGCAGTCCATCCCTTCCAGCCCGTCCGATTTCCTGATAATACTCCTCCAGGGATTTTGGCATATCATAATGAATAACAAATCTAACGTTCGGTTTATTTATTCCCATGCCGAATGCAACTGTGGCAACCATGATTCTTACCTTATCGCGAATAAACGCATCCTGATTCGCCGCCCTCACCTTGTCGGTCAATCCTGCATGATAATTCAAAACCGAATAATGACGGGCACCAAGATCTTGCGTCAATTTATCCACCTGCTTTCTGGAAAAGCAGTAAATGATTCCACTTTCGCCGTCATGGTCTTCGATACACTGAACAACCTGATCCAAAGCATTTTTCTTTGGTACCACTTCAAGAAAAATGTTCTTTCGGTTGAAGCTTGCCACAAAAACTTTTGGATTTTTCATGGAAAGATTTGAAATTATATCTTTTTGCACTTGTGCCGTGGCTGTTGCAGTAAGGGCCAAACATACTGCATCAGGAAAATGATTCCTAATGGCAGGAATCCCCAAATAATCAGGGCGAAAATCATGGCCCCATTCACTTACGCAATGAGCTTCATCAATTGTGATGCAACTTACTGGAACTGAGCAATCATGAAGAATGCTCAACATCCGATCTGTAAGCAGTCCTTCAGGTGAAAGATACACCAATTTGATTTTTCCAGATTTCAGATCACGAACCGAATCCATGTAATCATCCCATTTCAGAGAACTATTCAAAAATATTGCAGGCACGCCGTTTTCTACAAGCGACGAAACTTGATCCTGCATAAGAGATATGAGCGGGGAAATTACGATTGTTATGCCTGAAAAAAGCAAGGCGGGAACCTGATAGCAGATGGATTTTCCACCACCAGTTGGCATAATCGCTAGTGTATCATTTCCCCCAAGTACGTTCATGATTATGTCTTCTTGCAAAGGGCGGAAAGTATCATAACCGAATACTTCTTTTAGGATTTTTTGACTTTTCTTTTTAAAATCAGGCATTTTTCTTAGTATACTGATGTTTTACCACTTGAAAAAGTGTTTTAAATAATGTATATTACAAAAACCTTGCCGGAGTGGTGGAATGGTAGACACGAAAGACTCAAAATCTTTTGTCAGCGATGGCGTAAGAGTTCAAGTCTCTTCTCCGGTATAAAGCTTCCAGTTTTTTGGAAGCTTTTTTTTG
>JAEDGP010000046.1 GCA_016297405.1 Treponema sp. | reverse complement strand
CCCCGTTCTCTTCTGACGAACCAGGTTTTTCACCGCACAAAGATTCAACGCATTCTTTTAAAGTGTCATGGATAAAAAGTTTTGGCACAAAAGTCCCGCCCGCTTGCACGGTTCCGTCCAAAAGCATCTTATATGCAGATCCCTTTTCCACAAGGCTGGACTGTCTGTATGATTTTTCTCCAAGTTCCGTGCCTGTTAAATGAACTTCGCAAGCGCCCAAAGCTGCCACATCACGCAAAAGCCTTTTCAATTGGATCGGGCGGGGAAAGCCAATAATCATTTTAAGAGGGTAAAGTGGTTTTGCTGGCTTTTCCCCTGCAAAATCAAAATGAATGAACCCATCAGCAATCTTTGTGATTGTAGCTTTTCCAGCCACACCGTCAATAATACCAGCCGTAAAGCTTTCCCCTTCTTTTTTGTGGAGTATCTTTACGATATGCTCACCCCTTTCATCCCTTACAGACAAAGGTTTTCCAATTTCATCAGCATCAAACAAACAAATGTTCATTCCAAAAATATAAAATACGAAAACCTTTAGGGCAAGTGCAAAAAACAATACTAAAAAAAAGCTTTAAAACAAAAACGAGGCTGTCCAATAAGTTTGCATTACGGTGGTTGAGTTTATCAAAACTACCACATTGAGTGTAGCGCTCATTACTTTTGGGACAGCCCCGTTTTTATTTTAAGCACAGGTTATATGCTAGCCAAAGCCTGCTTCAAATCTTCTATCATGTCGTTTTTATCTTCCAGCCCGCAAGAAATGCGAATCAAGCCCGCTGGAACACCGCAAGCCTTAAGCTGTTCATCATTCATCTGGCGATGTGTTGATGTGGCTGGATTCAAACAACAGCTGCGAGCATCAGCAACATGAGTTTCGATATTGAAAAGCTTAAGAGCCTTCATGAATTTTTCAGCAGCAGGACGACCGCCCTTCAACTCAAAACTTACAACACCACATCCACCGTTTGGAAGATATTTCTTTGCAATGTCATAATATTTGTTTCCCTTCAAAGTAGGATAATTTACACTTTTAACCTGCGGCTGTTTTTCAAGGAATTCAGCAACAGCCTGACCATTTTCAACATGACGAGGCATGCGAACTTGAAGAGATTCAATTCCAAGATTCAAAATAAAAGCGTGCTGTGGAGCCTGAATACAGCCAAGGTCACGCATAAGCTGAACAGTAGCCTTTGTAATAAAAGCCCCTTCTTTTCCAAAACGTTCAGCGTAAGTTACACCGTGATAACTTTCATCTGGAGTTGCAAGACCAGGATACATATCAGCATGAGCCATCCAGTCAAACTTTCCTGCGTCAATAATAGCACCACCAACGCAAGATCCGTGACCGTCCAGATATTTTGTAGTTGAATGAGTTACAATGTCTGCACCCCATTCAATTGGGCGGCAGTTAATAGGAGTTGGGAATGTATTGTCCACAATAAGTGGAACGTTGTGAGCGTGAGCCACCTTTGCAAACTTCTCAATATCAAGAACAGTAAGGGCAGGATTTGCAATGGTTTCACCGAACATCGCGCGAGTATTGCTCTTGAATGCGGCATTCAATTCTTCTTCAGAAGCATCTGGGCTAACGAATGTAGCGTCAATTCCCATCTTTTTTAAAGTAACAGCAATAAGATTGAAAGTCCCGCCATAAATTGAGCTGGAAGCAACAATATGACTACCGGCTTCACAAATGTTAAAAATGGCAAAGAAGTTTGCAGCCTGACCAGAAGAAGTAAGCATTGCAGCAGTACCTCCTTCCAGGGCAGCAAGCTTTGCCGCAACAGTGTCATTTGTAGGATTCTGCAAACGAGTATAAAAATAACCACTAGCTTCCAGGTCAAAAAGCTTGCCCATATCTTCGCTTGTATCATATTTGAAAGTTGTAGACTGAACGATTGGAATCTGACGTGGTTCACCATTTTTTGGTGTGTAGCCAGCCGTAAGACATTTTGTATTGATTGACTGTGACATATAAAAAACCTCGAAAAACAAAAAACTCGCCGCCAAAAAGCAGCAGTTACATTTTAATGAGTGTAAAAAAAGCATTCAACTAGCAGCATAATTGGAAATAAAAACACCTGCAGGAACACAGAAGTCTGCATAGCGCTCCCGCAGAATTCAGACTTCCCTCATTTTCCAGTATTTCAACTATCCACAATTCTTACTGGAAACGTTATAATAATTTCATTATGACAGAAATCGAAAAATTCAATTCGGATTTAAGCCGAGCAGTAAAACACAATAGAAATGCAGACGGAACCCTAAACCAGAATGCGTTCTACTCTTATGCAGAAAATCTTTTCAAAAGAGCTTCCAGCGTTGGCGGCTGCCTTTCCACATCTCTTTTTGGATACTGGAAATCAGAATACATTGATTGTTCAATCAATCCTCAAAACGAGCCAACAGAAGAAAACATCAACAGATTAAGCGCAATGCTTGCATTTCTTTGCAATTCCAACGAATACGAAGATTGCCTTGCAGATGAAGATTGGGTAGAAATGAGCGACATGGTCAGTGCAGAAGCCGATGACATGCCTATTGAACAGCTGCAGGACTTAATGTCCATAATCGTAAGCAAAGGCGCTCTATAATGTGCAATAAATTCTACGAAAAATGCGTTCAGTGTCCAAGACGCTGTTCAATTAACAGGAACTCAGGCAAAACCGGCGTTTGCGGCGAAGACAACCAATTACGCATTGCCCTGGCCTGCCTTCACTTTGGTGAAGAACCTTTAGTAACCGTCCATGGTGGAAGCGGAACCATATTTTTTACCGGATGCACACTTCGATGTGCGTTTTGCCAGAATTATCAGATTTCCCAGGACGGTCTTGGAAAAGCAGTATCCAAAGACGAATTCGTAAAGATTTGTCTGGAACTGCAGAAGGCAGGCGCAGAAAACATTAATCTGATTACCGGAAGCCATCAGATTCCACTTATTGCAGAATATCTGAAAGCCGCAAGACAAGGCGGATGTACCATACCTTATTGCTGGAACAGTTCCGCATACGAAAGCGTTGAAATGCTCGAACTTCTAAAACCTTACGTAAGCATCTGGCTTCCGGATCTAAAAACGCTGAATCCTGATGTTTCCAAAAAACTTTTCGCTGCCCAAGACTATCCTCAGGTTGCAACTAAAGCTATTTCGTGGATGATAAAGAATTTCCCAATGGAATTCAGCGAAGAAAAAAGCAAATGTGACTACACCGATTCCAACGGCTATTTCATAAAAGCCGGAACAATAAAAGACAAGATGCAGCAAGGTGTAATAATTCGCCATTTATTCTTGCCAGGTCGCTTTGAAGACACAGCAGAAACTTTGCAATGGCTCAAGGAAAATGCAGACAGCCAGTCCGTTATTTCTCTTATGTCTCAATACACTCCAGTTCCATTCAACGAAAATGAAAAAAAGCTTTCCGCCAGAAAACAAGCCCTTTGTGCAATCGAAAACCGTCTTGTGACTCAAACAGAAGATCAGGATTTGCAAGACTTAATTGAAGCTTTTGATTTTGATCTGCTTTTTTACCAGGAACTTTCCGATGACACAGACTGGCTTCCTGACTTTTGCAGAAAACAGCCTTTTTCCAATAAACTTGCAAAACCAATATGGCATTGCAATTACGGATTTTGCCAGTAGCGTTGAAAAAATGGAATCTTGCAGAAACGGTTCAGCTTCAGTTTTTTAAGAATAAGCACAATTTTTTCTGCAAATCGTAAAATCTTGATTGAGAATTTGTTTTTTTCTTACTATAATAATTGTGTGTCGACGCTTTTTATTGTAGGTACGCCAATTGGCAATCTTGGAGATATCACTTATCGTGCTGTAGAAACATTCAAGTCAGTGGATGTGATAGCTTGTGAAGATACAAGGCATACCTTGCAGCTTTTGACTCATTTTGAAATCAGAAAGCCTTTGATTTCCTGTCGCTCACAGAACGAAGATTCTGCAGCACAGAAAATCATTAAGCTCATGGATGAGGGTCAGAACGTTGCTTATGCCAGCGATGCAGGAACTCCTGGAATCAGTGATCCTGGTGCTGTTCTTGCAGGACTTGTCAGAAAAGCCGGACACACAGTTGTTCCAATTCCTGGACCAAGTGCATTTGCTTCTCTGGTAAGTGTAGCTGGAGCAGGTGGAAAAACTTTGATTTTTGAAGGCTTTCTTTCGCCAAAACCAGGGAGACGTCGCGGTCGCTTGCGTGAGCTGCTGGCAACTGGTGATGCCATAGTTTTGTACGAATCTCCGTTCAGAATCGTTAAGCTTTTGACGGATATTGCCGATATTGATAGTAATCGCAATGTTGTGATTGGCCGTGAATTGACGAAATTGCATGAAGAAATAGTCGAAGGGACTGCTGCAGAGCTTAGAGATGACTTTGCTGCCAGACAATCGATTAAAGGTGAGTTTGCAATTTTCATTTCAGGCATAAAAAAAGTTCAACTTTCTGATGAATCTACCGATAATTAAAAGGTAGAGGGGCAGGACGAATATGATGATAGACAGCAAAATGACAGTTGCAGGAATTAATGCACTCAACAATGTACAGGGAACAAAGCGCACATCTCAGACTCAGAAGTCTAGCTTTGGTTCAGATTCAATCTCTGTATCAGCTGAAGCCAAAGAAATGGCAGAAATCTACTACATGAAACAGGTTGCTGCAGAAACACCTGATGTTCGTGCAGACAGAATTGCTGAAGTTAAGGCAAAATTGCAGGATCCAAATTATTTTAACAGCGAAAGAATTGCTTCAGCCGCTGACCGTATCATGGAAAGCTTCGGTTTGTAATCCATATTTTCTAGAAAACTAATGTTTAGATGAAAATACAAAAAGGCGGAATAGAAATTCCGCCTTTTTTGTTTTATACTACCCCAATGTTTTTAAAAATAAAACAATCGGAGAATTTATAAATGGCAGATTTTATCTTTAAAATTTCACAAAATATCGTTCAGGGATCTTATACCGCCAGCCGTCTTGCACAATACGCAAAGTCCTACGGTTCAAAATTCATGGTGATTCTTGATCCAGTATTAAAAGAAGTAAATCTTCAGGAAAAAATACTTCAGTCCCTGAACGAAAGAAAGGTTGATTTCTTTGTATTTGATAATCTTACCGATGGAGCAAACACTCAGGAAATCGAAAAGGCATTGGAACTGGCGCAAAAAAGCCATGTTCACGGAATCATTGCTGCCGGAGGTGCCAAGGCTTTGCACGCCGGTGCTGCAATTGCTTCGCTTTTTAACGAAAACCATAGCATATATGACTACATGGAAGGAGCTGTTCCAACTACTGCTTCCATTCCACTTATTTGTGTACCGACTACAATCCGCGCACCATACATTTTTTCCCAGACTATACCGATTATAGATTCTCGAAGCCATCAGGTGCGACTTTTAAAAACCCAAAATGGACTTTGTAAACTGGTTCTTTGGGATCCAAATCTTGCAATGACATTAACAGAAAACCAGACTTCATCACTGGCTTTGGAAAGTCTTTGTCTTGCTACGGAAGCTTACATTTCACAAAAAGCAACTTTCTTTAGCGACATGTTCGCAGAAAAAGCAGCCGAACTTATGAGCTACGGACTTGATGGCGCAAAAACCCTGGAAATTTCTACACCAGCAGAACAGCTTTTGGCTCAATCTGGCTGCATGGCTTCCATCGCAACGGCCTCAAGCGCAATTGGTGTGGCAAGTCTTCTGGCTCTTACAATGAATGCAAGATTCAAGATTTCCCGCGCCCTTGTTGCTTCAATTCTTTTCCCTTACATTCTTGAAGATGCCTGCAAGTTCAAGACCGAAAAAGTCGTAAAAATCGGCCGCTGCTTTGGGGCCATTCCTGCAGATATGGAAAAGGAAGAAGCAGTCTCTGCATTTGCAGAAAACATTCGCCAGCGCCTTGCAAAATCAAACCTTCCTGTTCGTCTTAAAGATTTGGGAGTTACCGTTGAGCAGCTGGCTCTTGTTGCTGAAGACGCAGGCCAACTTGATTTTATAAACAGCCTGCCTAGAAGCATGACAACCGACGATTTGTTTGACCTTCTGAAACTGGCATACTAATTACAGCAAATGATTGAACCAGATAAACTTTTTCAGCTTAGCGGTGGCCAAAAACGCAGAAAACTGGCACTTACTTTTGGAGCTCTTGAAAGGGACATTGCTGGCATTGCAGAAAAAGGAACCGAATATTCCTTTAAGCAAATGCCTCGTGCAGAATACGTTAAAAAAATAACGGAAATTCTTCTAAAAGATCCAAAATTATCAGAAGCCGCTCGTTTAGAAATAACTCAAGTATTGCAGACAAAACCTTTTGACGAATTAAGGGTTTGCAATTGTGCCAGGAACCATCTTTTGGCATTAATTGGAACTTTTCCTGCTGAATGGGATCTGGTTATAGCCCCCCACGCCGCTCCCACAGACGAAAATGGCGTTGTTATCAAAAGAGATTTTTATCCAGGTGTTTGCGTATATGCAGAAGACATTCGCTCGCCTTTCAATATGGGCTCGATCTTCAGAACCGCAGAAGGAATGGGTGCCGAAAAAGTATTCATTTCTCCATTCTGTGTTGATCCTGAGCAACCCAGGGCCATTCGTAGCGGCATGGGATGCATTGAAACAATGGGCTACACCCGCTGTTCTTTGGACGAGCTGCCACAGGATCTGCCAATCTTCACTTTGGAAACAGGGGGCACCCCCATCGATGAATTTGACTTTCCACAACAGGGAATATGTATTATCGGTTCTGAAGAACTTGGAGTAAGCCCTCAGGCTTTGCAAAAGGCAACTTATGGCCGGGTTACAATCCCCATGAAAGGTCTAAAAGCTTCATTGAATGTTGGCGTTGCATTTGGCATTCTTATGCAAAAATGGGTTGAATGTCTGGAAACAAAAGCAAATAAATGAATTTGAATTTTGAAGATTTGCTTTTGCAGGAAAATTTCACAAACATACTGCAGGATAAAAATCAGAACAAAAAATACTTTTGCCAATGGCAGATTTTTCAAAAACAACATCAGTTTCTGCATAACACACAAAAAGGAATTGGAGCAGCACAGGCATTTCACAACATCAGCAGGGATTATTTCAAGCACACCTGCATATTTTCATTTGATTTGGAAAACACATTTTTCACATCGAAAAACATCGGACATCTTTTGGAACTTGCCCAAAAAGAATTTTTCTTTCACTTCAAAACAGACAGAATTGCTATTGTAGTAGAATCCCACAATCCAGAGCTTGCTGCAATTCTTGAACAGCATGGTTTTTCAAAAGCCCCGGAAGATCAGACAAAAAAAGCAAGGGTTACACTAAAGAATGCCGGCTGGTTTGCTGGTGGACAACCTGAAACAATGCCTGTAATTTTTGAAAAATATGCGACAAAGACAAGCTTTGTAGTGCAGCCAATAAAAGACAACATTCTTCACATTACTGATGGAACCGGCGTTTTTATGACGCTGATTAAAGGAACGCAAAAAGCTTTGCTGGTAGATACCGGCTGGGGAGTAAGCGATATTGATACTCTTGTGAAAAAACTTGTGCGCACCCCATTTCTTGTTGTGAACACCCATGGACACCCAGACCATTGTTTTGGCAACTGCTTTTTTGATCAGGTTCTGACGCCAGAAAAGGATAAAGATGCTTACAAAGAAATCGATGCCTATGAAGCAAAAAGACAGGTTAAATTCACATCCCAGCAGATGCGCGACATCTGTAAAGATTTGAAACGACCTCCATTTAAACCATACCGAGCCGGCGATTTTTTCGATCTTGGCGACATTTCAGTTCAGGCAGTTCCGCTTTACGGCCACACAAAAGGCGCACTCGGACTTTTAATCAAGGAAGAGCGCATACTTTTGTCCGGTGATTCCCTAGGAAATTATGTATGGTTATTCATGAAAGAATCCCTTTCCCTTGATGAAACAAAAAAAGTTTGCCAAAACCTGCTTAATTTGCCATTCGACCAGTTTCTTGGCTCTCACACACGAGTTTTGTGGAACAAGTCCTGCATAAAAACCATGATCAGAAACATTGATTTTGTACAGAGCCCAGAATTTCAATGCAAAGACGAATTTTACCAGCAACTGCTGGGCTACCACACGAACCTTTCCACCATTGATGATGCTGACGGCACTAGCGGCATCGTAATATTGGATAACCGCTATTACAGACAAGAGCTATCACAGCAACCTGATGACTAACACAAGCTCGCTGCCTTATTTTCCTTGTGCTGAAGCTCTTTTCTGATAAGCTGCACGGATCTGCTCGGCAAACAACTGATTTTGATCATTTCGCTCCGGAACAGAAAACTTAGGTTTTCCGTCTTCTTCAGAAATGCGGAAAATATGCGTTGGAACTGTGGAATAAGCCGGGCTATCCGGATTATTGATCCACCAGTCCAAAACAGCAATGATACAAAGCGTATATTTCAAAAGATTTGCGTTGTTTGCATTTGTGTTCGGTCCTTTATTCTGCGCTCCAAGCAAAACATCAAGACGCTTTGAAATCTCATTTGGAATATCGAATTTATAGTGTTCCCAAGGATTCTCAACTGCCTGAACTGTTCCGCGACTTTTTGACATGGCATCACACTGAGAAACGGCTTCTGTAAAATACTTTCGTGCAAAATCTGTCCTGTAGTACAGCGGAACAAGTTTGCTTTCATCAGAAGGTCGTTCAAGCAAAAGCTGCTCAAATTTAAAGCTTGGCATAAAGTGATAATTCACCTGCCAGAGCAGACTTGTCATAAGCTTCTTTCCAAAGTGACTATTTTCAAAATCATCCTGGGAATAAATCTGGTTTACAAGCTCATTCAACGGATCGCAATAAAGCTTTTCAAACACCTGTTCTCGATAAGCACTCCAGTCATCAAGTACATTCATTATTGAATCCGGCTTTTTCGTTCCCACGTCAACTGCTTCGTGATTGGTGAACTTGATGTTACGGCAACCCTGAAAACAATCTTCTACAATCTTTAAAAGAACTACCGTTACCTGAAGCGGATTTTCTGGACTCATAACATTGAATCCATCTGCAAATTTGTAGAGCGGCTGAAAATATGGATACATATCTGGATGGCTTGCAAGATTATTAAATCCAGCCTGTGGAAAAAGCTGATCCAACAGATTTAAACCTGTATTGACAATAGCGTCTTTAGCACCACGAATTGGTCCTACAGGCTTTTTGGAAGCAGCTTTAACTTCCTTTATTTCTTCCTTCGGTTTTTCAGGCAAAAGAAGATCATATTTATGAAGCCCCACAAATTTCAGAATATCGGCAACCTTTGCCTTAAAGAAATCTGGATATTCTTCATATGTATTTGAACACATTCTCATCAAAAGCGGATAAAGCTTTTTGATGATTTCATTTTGGATGTAGAGCCACTGAGTAATCGCTTCTTTTGCCAATGCAGAAAGCTTATCCTGTGGAGCATCCGGATACTGAGCTTCATCAGTATAAATTTCTTTTATGAGTTTTGGAATCTTGGTATCACCATAGTAATAAACCTGGATCAACATACGATAAACCGCTTTTGTATAGGGAATCAAGTCTGTCACAACGTATGGTGCAGGCAAATCTCCCAATTCAATATGGGCAAGTTTTATATTCTGCATAGTCCAGCCGGCAACCATGCGCAAAAACTTGAATTTAACTTCCGTTCCGTTTGCAATTTTTGCCTTATATGACGCAGGTGCCATCTGAATCAATGTCTTTATTACGGTTATGAACCCCTGCAGATTATCAATATGATGCTTCAGAGTAATGTCACAAAATTCCGGAATAATCATTTCGGTTCCATTTTTTGTGAATTTCTTTACAAAGTTAAAGATTCCATAATTCGGTTTGATTCCATATTCATCCGACATCATAAGTTTGTCGAATCTGGCAGCCAATTTTGGAGGAATTACCGGAAGCTCTTCCTGACCTTTTCTGCCCTTTCGTGATGGCTTAATGTTTGAAGAATTTCCCGATGATGACTTTGCAGTTCCAGAACCAGCCGACGATCCTCCATTGGAATTAGACTGACGAATGATTCGTCCAGTCCCTCTTGAACCACTGGATGCCGGAATAGAATTATTGGAACGTTCGTACATTACTTGCCCTCCCAGAACTTTTGACATTACTTTTGCTTCTGTCGGATCAATATTTCCGATTGCTTTTCTAGTTTTATCTAGTGTGCCAGGAGCCCAATCAGCCGTTCTAGGACGATTATCTTCTTCACTCATAAACAATTCTCCAAAAACTAAAGTCTAAGGGTGCTCTTTTTTACTATTCCAGGACAAT
Source organism: Treponema sp. (assembly GCA_016297405.1). Classification (GTDB taxonomy): domain Bacteria; phylum Spirochaetota; class Spirochaetia; order Treponematales; family Treponemataceae; genus Treponema_D. Next base: position 5,474 of record JAEDGP010000046.1, on the reverse strand, counting down.
TCTTAAGAACAATTTTTTCGCCATCTTTTGAAAGAAGCACTCCTTCAAAAGTTCCATAAATCGTGGAATAAGCATTTCTCATAACAATAATATTCAAAACCCTATTATTAACCGATGCAGGATAAAACGCCAAATCTACCATACTTTCAGTATCTTGAATGACCCACTTTTTTGAAACACCAAAAGGATGGGTAATGCAAACCGGCGGCATTGGGGTCAATTCCTTGTCGATTACAAGAACATTGTCATTGAAGTGATCAGGATTCGAAGCATCCTGATTAGAACTTGCAAAACTAAAACTTATGTTTTTTCCGTCCAGATTTACAAAACCAAACATCACTTCTCTAAGGGAATGACTTTTTACATACGTTCTGTTCAAAAGAAACATTGAACGGCTGTTTTCCACTGGTAACTGCTTTATAAACCTGCGATGTTTGGCAACTGAAATGCCACCTTTCGATGGCATAGCCATAATCCATGTTGCAGAACAACGTTGTGTACTTGGCGCTGGAGTAACTGCAACCATTTCTTTTGTATATTCGTCGAAAACAGCCTCAAAGCGTCCCTTTGCTGCGGGCCTGAACTTGTCGCCTTTCACAGTAAAAGAAAGGAAAATCTTGTTCAATTCCCGATTCCAGGAGATCTTCATATAGCGGGTTTTATCAAAACTTACGCAAGCTGCTTTCCGGGTATTTTTTGGCACAAATCTACGACGTGGTCCCATGAAATTGTGGTAAGCCATTTTTTTCCCTGTTTTTTTTTCCCAGAAAATCACTTCTGCAAGGCCAAAAACTTTATCGTCGAAAAACTCGCACATACCGATATATTCATCGTTGTCAAAAACAAATGAAAGCCGGCTTTTTATTCTTGTATTTGAGACAAATTTCGGAAACGGAATGCCAGCATAAGGAGCCGGCACATCCTTTATATCAATTTTTTCTGGAGCTGAAAGAAAAGTTCCAAAATTTATTTTTCCATTCTGAACCAATTTCTTTGGAGTTTCCAATACATTTCTTGTATACACAACAAATTCCTCAATAATAACTTTCTGTAATTATCGATATTATACTAGAAAAGATTTAGTGTATCAATTTTTTTATTGTGAAATGAAAAAGTGCGTTTATAATTGAAATATGGACATTTAGGTTTATCAGAAAAAATCTAAAGAAAATTTTAGATAAAAAGGAGCCGAATATGGGAATCACTTTATATTCACTTGGTGCAGCCGAAGAAGTTACCGGCTCAAAACACATTCTTGAAATTGATGGTCGCCAGGTCATGATTGACTGTGGAGCTTTTCAAGGTAAGCGAAAACTTTCCGACGATAAAAACAGAAACTTCGACATTGCAGCCGACAAGCTGGAATCTGTAATCCTTACCCATGGACATTATGATCATTGTGGACTTTTGCCAGTACTTGCAAAAAAAGGATACAATGGAAACATCTACGCAACGCCTGCAACTCGTGACATCGCCAATCTTGTAATGATGGACAGCGCCCGCATTCAGGCACGAGATGCAGAATTCCTTGCCAAGCAGGCTTCTAAAAAAGGCGAAAAGTTCAGCTGGAAACCACTCTTTTCAGAAGAGGATTGCGTTCGAACAGCCAACCAGATTGTCTCACTTTCATACAACAGAAAAATGTACATAGCCCCAGATATGCAGCTGGAATTCTTTGATGCCGGCCATATTTTAGGCTCTGCATTTGCAAATGTGACCATCCGCGGTTTACATCAGAATTTCGCAGCACCACAGATGCATTCCAGCGGTGACAGCGAAACCCGCATTCTCTTTACCGGTGACATTGGACGCAAGGAAAAACCAATCATCAGAAGTCCAGCTACAAACATGCCGGCACCTGACTACATCGTGCTTGAATCTACTTATGGCAACCGCAAACATGAAAATGCAGAATTCGCCATGAAGGAACTGGAGCGGGTAGTTCGCGAAGCTTGCGCAAAAAAAGGCAAAATCATTATCCCTTCATTCGCAATCGAACGCGCCCAGGAACTGGTATTCTATTTACACCTGCTCACAGACAAGAAAAAGATTCCTGTGATTCCTATCTATGTAGATTCACCAATGGCTTCAAACGCAACCAGCGTATTCCGCGTTCATCCAGAATGTTATGACGAATCTGTAAACGAAGCCTTCCTTAAACACCATAAGAATCCGTTCGGATTTGGTTCACTAAGCTTTACCACAAGCGTTGAAGAATCAAAAGCGCTGAACAAAAAAGAAGGACCTATGATTATCATAAGTGCCGACGGCATGTGTGAAGCCGGCCGCGTTCTCTACCATCTGGCAAATGAAATTGGCAACGAAAAGAATACCATACTGATCGTTGGCTACATGGCCGAAAACACATTGGGTCGAAAAATCCGCGACGGAGCAAAAGAAGTAAATATTCTTGGCGACATGTATCATGTAAACGCAAAAATTGAACAGATCAATGCATTCAGCGCCCATGCCGATTACGAAGAAATGACCGACTGGCTGAAAGCAATCGACACAAGCCGTCTTAAGAACATTTTCCTGGTTCACGGCGAAAAAGATGCCCAGGAGTTCTTTACGGAACATCTACACGCTAACGGATTCCCTAATGTTACCACAATAAAATATGGAGAAACCTACGAGCTGTAATAACAGACAGGCTGCTTTGCCAGACAGCTAAAACCGTTGGGCAATATTGAAGGTTCCGGCAAAATATGATCCCATCTAAATAAATTTGATCAACTCTAAATAAAAGCGGCGGAAACATGAAATCCAATGGAGAACATGTCCCGCCGCTTTTTGCTATTGGTATCGCTTGGTATCGCTGCTAAATAAGAAAACTAGAATTCCTTCTTCACATCGGGAAGCTTTTCCTCCCAAATTTTTGCCATATATTTATAGCCTTCTTCATTCGGATGAATACCATCTTTACACATAAGATTGCGATAATTTGGAGCTGCCAGCATAGCCTGACGCATATCAATTACTTGAACACCATTTTTCAAAGCATATTCAAAAAGGGCATTCGCATAAAGTTCGTGGTTCTGATACAGTCTGTAAGGAGATCCTTCCACAAACTTCAGAATATTTTCTTTATCATGACCTTCACAAATATGATCAAACCACCAGTCTCCTACAAGCGGAGGCATAGTCATAATCAGCGGAGTAATTCTGGCAGCTCTCAATGATTTTACCATTTCATCAATCATGCGAATGAATTCAGCAAGCGTTGTACGCGGTGCAAGAGTCCCAAAATCCTTTGGATCGGTTCCACTCACAACAGCCCAATCATAATCGCAGTCATTTCCCCCAGATTCAATAATGGCAAGGTCACATTCAATTCCCTTTTCCAAATCGCGATTCAGGCGACGCTGAGTTTTTGAAACAACGCTGCCAAAAACGCTGTTGTTGTTAAGTTCAAACCCCATGCTTTTTGAGGCAAGCACAAGACTAGAATCCTCAATGATGTCAAATAAATGACCAGATCCGGTGCCAGTTACGGCTCCTTTCAAAATCGAATCCCCGTATGCAGAGATTTTGTTTATTCCGTTTTCCATATACCTTATAGACAACTTAAAATTTAAAAAGTTTCAAGTATTAAAAAATTATTCAATAAATCCCAAAAAAAATGAGGAAATTTTACCCTTTAAGTAAAAAAAACAAATCCAACGCTGGGGAAAATATGCCCAATCAGAACAAAATGATGCAGTCGGGATGGATATTTTTGCCACACTAAAACTGTTCTTCCACAGCACCTGCGTTATCAAAACTACTTTTTTTTCCCTGAAATCTTATTAAAAATCTTATTAAAAATGCCGTTTTTCTGCAAAAATTCAATTTTTTTTCAAAAAACTGCAATAAAAAAAACAAAAGTCAAAAGTTGGCACGAAAATTGCATGATATCTAGTGAAAAAAGAAAAAAGTTCAGGAGGTTTTATATGAACGATTTAGCACTTTTCAACAATTTATTCGATGCATTTGATGATGACAGATATTTGCCATCATTCAACTACAAGAAGGTTTTCCATTCACCAAAAGTAGATATTTCTGAAGGAAAAGACGCTTACACACTCCAGATGGACATGCCTGGTAAAACAGAAAACGACGTGAACATCGAACTTAACAACAATGTACTTACAATTTCTTCTTCAGAAGAAAAAAAATCCGAAAAAGAAGAAAAAACTGAAAAGAAAGGAGATCTTAAATGGCTTTTGAAAGAGCGCAGCTACTGTAAATTCAGCAGAAGCTTCACTCTTCCAGATGATGTTGATTCCGAAAATCTTTCTGCAAATGTAAAGAACGGTGTTCTTACAGTGAATATGCCACGCAAAGCAATAGCAGCTCCAAAACGAATTGCAATCACTTGTGCATAATAATGACCAGGGGGTAAAAATATGGCACAATGCAAAAATAAAATGAATAAGCCAAAAAAATCATTGAAAGAAAAAAAGCTGGAAAAACACCAGAAACATCTGCACCAGCATGATCACGACTGTGAAATAGCAAAATAAGCTGAAATGATTTGTTTTTAATCAGGGACTGTCCGATAAGTAATAACAGCGGTCATTGAGTCCTTCCACAAACTCAACCACCGTGAGTTGAACTTATTGGACAGCCACTTTTTTTAACTAAAACTTACCTTTGTATCCAGGCTTTCTAAGTCTTGCCTGTGTTGCAAGATCAAACTGACAACCCTTAAATGAATTGCTTGCAGGATATTCATTTTCTGTTTATATCTTGCCCTCTCTGTAATATTCATTTACATAATCAAAATTAATGCTTGTTACAGATTCTGGAATTTCAATTTCACTGATTTCAAGCCTGTCACCTTCAAAGTTCTTTATTGTTGATGGCAGAATAAGTTTTTTTCTTAACAGGTCGACAAAGAATTTTTAAATTTTTCAAGAGTATCACCGACTTACCATCTAAAAACAATGATGGGAACAAGTTTTTCGAAAGTAAATTGGCATAAGATAAACAGATAGTGTAAAATAAAGGGAAAGGTGACGGCCATATGGAAGCAACAGAATTAAACCCGATTCAAACAGAAATACTAAAGGCTCTGGAAGATTTAAGCGAGAAAGCAACATTTACGGAATTTATTCTTGCAAAAAAAATCAGGCAGAATGGGAAAATAGGCGGCAATAAAAAAGCGGGCATTTCTTTGGCTGACCTGGAAAAATCGGTCGCCATACTTGCCTCAAGCAAAAATATTTTCTATTCAATACATGTAAATTCAGCCAACGACCTTATTTTAAAAAAAGAGGCAGAAACAAAGCCCATGGACATGGATGCAAAGAAACGTCGCCAGAGCAGCGAAAAATCCATGAGCATTTTTTCTAACGGCGACCTTTCAGAAACAAGCAAATCCGGCAAATCCACCAATAGCAGAAAGCGAACCGAGCGCAAAAACCTAAACGTAAAGCAGATTCACATAGAAGATTTTGATGATGAATAAATCTGTCTGATGATGAATAAAT
>JAEDGP010000045.1 GCA_016297405.1 Treponema sp. | reverse complement strand
CAACTGTAGAAGCTGTCGTTGCCACACCTGTAGAAATTGAGCAGAAACCAGAACCGAAGGTAGAGCCAGAGCCGAAACTCCATGTAGATCCTACACCAACTGTCAATTCCTACAAAAAGACATATCTATACGATTACGCTCCAATTGAAAAAGATGAAGAGCCTTCAGACGTAGAAGAACAGGAATTCGCTATATTCGATAATCCAAACAAAACCGATGCCTCTTCAAGAACCTTATTGATGAACGCAGTAAAGAACGGAAACGAATGGGAAGTCAGAAGTCTTATCAAATCAAAAGCGAACGTCAACCTCAAGGATAATGATGGCTGGACGGCGCTTATGTATGCCTCAAGATACCAAAATGATGCAGACATAATCCAGCTTTTGATTGATAACGGCGCCCGCATAAACGACAAGAACAATTTCGGTTTAAACTCTTTGCAACTTGCTGCATGTTACTCAAACAATCCTGATATACTGGCAAAGCTTTTGGAAAACCAAAAAACATCCGCAAACGATCTTTTGAAAGCTTTCATCATGGCAATCACATCACAAAGCAACACAACCGAATCTCAGATTGCAAAAATCAAACTCTTCATTGAAAAAGGTATATCTATCAATCGGTTCTACGAAGGAAAGACACCTTTAATGTATGCCGCAGAGTTTTCAAAATCAACAGAAATAATCAAACTGCTAATTGAAAACGGGGCATCCGTTTCAATCAGGAACCAAAAAGGCATGAAAGCTTTTGATTATGCATCAAAAAACGTACATCTGCCACATGACGATACTTACTGGCAGCTCAACAGCCGCTAACACTGGAAGAAACAATGAGAATAACTGGCGGAAAACTTAAAGGAAGAATAATAAAGTGTCCAGACGGAGTCATAAGACCTGCCATGGACAGAATGCGAGAATCGGTTTTTGCGATTCTTGGCGATTTGACAGGAAAATCCTGGCTTGATCTATTCAGCGGCTCTGGTACCATCGCAATCGAAGCTGTATCCAGGGGGGCAAATGATGTTGAACTTTGCGAAAAAGACAAAATCAAAATAAACACCGTACTGGAAAATGTAAGTATTACAGAAACTGAATGCGATACAAAAATCAAATGTCATTTCATGCCTGTGGAATATTTCATTAAACGATGCAAGCGGGACTTTGATTATATTTTCTTCGACCCTCCTTTTCCATATAAATTCCATGAACAACTCATCCTGGAAGCAGACAAAAAAGACATTCTGAAAGAAACAGGAACCATTCTAGTGCATCGCCCTGAAGAGCATTTTATGCCTGAAACCATTGGCAGATTAACCAGGACCGATCAGAGAATTTACGGACGATCCATTGTTGACTTTTACTCATACAAGGATCAGACAAAATAGCATTGCTCTTTTCCTTCCATATATAGGAAGCATTTCCTTGACAATGGACTTTTATGTGTTAAAATTAAAACGCATTTGATAAGGTTTTGAATGAAAGATTCACTGAAAAAACAGATTGACCAGCACCAATTTTCTCAAGGATTCATCAAGGTCACCGACAATCCAGTTTCTACACTCAATCCTCAACAAAAAGCTCTTCTGAACAGAAAGGGCAATGTTCTTTTTAACCAAGGTCAAATCGACAGTGCAAGAAGAATCTTTACTACTACAGGATATTCCGACGGTTTGACTCGCGTAGGTGACAGATTCGCCGCAGAAAACAATGAACTTGGGGCATTGAAACAATACATTCTGGCCCATAATAAATCAAAAACAGAACCTATATATGAAAAGCTTGCAAAAATCATAAGTATATTGCTTAAAGAATAAAACATCATTTAAAAATTGGAGTATCAGTAATGATCGAAGAAAATATAATCGAGGATACAGCATCCGACCAGCTTTTTCCCGGGGAAATTGCTGGTGACATGGCAGATAGCGAAGAGAATTCCCTTATCTCCCCACTCTCAAAAAAAGGATACGCTTTACTAAAAAACAACGACATTCCTGGCGCTAAAGAGGCTTTTTCAAAAATTCTGGAAATTGAACAAAATAACAACTATGCATTGGTCGGACTTGGAGACTCAGAACGCAAACAGAGCCATTTTATGGAAGCCATAAAATATTACAACGAATGCCTTTCTTTTCATCCAGGCAACAATTATGCGCTTTTCGGTCTGGCAGACTGCTACAAGGCTATCAACCAGTACCACAAGGCAATCCAAATTTGGGAAGAATATCTGATTCACGATGACAAGAACATAACTGTTCTTACACGAGTTGCAGATGCATATCGAAAAATCCATGACTTCAAAAAATCGAAGGAACTGTATCTTAAGGTCATTGCAATGGAAGAGACAAACGCCTATGCATTAATAGGACTTGGACACCTTCATTATGACTTCAAGGAATATAAAGATGCATTGTATTATTGGACAAAAATGTTTCATTCCAACAAGGATGATGTTGACATCCGCATACTTACATCAATCGGAAACTGTCACCGCAAGCTGAAAACCTTTAGCGAAGGGGTCTACTTTTTTGAAAAGGCAATTGAAATGGATCCGCAGAATTTCTATGCCCTCTTTGGACTTGCCGACTGTTACCGAGGAATGAATCAGCAGTACCGATCTATTGAATATTGGAACAGAATCCTTGAGATGGATCCAAAAAACAAAGTAATTCTAACCCGTGTTGGAGATGCCTTCAGGAATACAGGTGACTACAAAACTGCAAGCGAATACTACCACAAATCTTTGGACATAGATTTTGACATTTATGCAGCTTTGGGGCTTGCACTCATATGCAAAGGCGAAGGAAAATATGACGAAGCAATCTCTCGCCTCTCAAGTCTTGTGCATGACGATCCTAAGAATTTCAGAATCTACATAGAGCTTGCAGACTGCTATATAAAATCTAACCGCAAAAATGATGCAATTACATGTCTTGAATCATTTTTCAAATATGGAATCAGAAGCACTGCCATAAGCGAGCTTCTTGAAAAACTAAAAAATAACAGACCAATCTACTAATCAGGTGCACAAAAATGGATAAAATCGCTTTAACCGGACTTCTTCCTGATGAAATTGTAGAACAACTTGCTCTTACCCAAAAATTCAGAGGCTTGCAGATATTTAAATGGATTGGTAGCGGCGTAACACAGTTCGACCAGATGACTAATCTTTCAAAAGATTTCAGAAAGGAACTGGAACAAAAATCTCTTGTCCGCTGCACAACGATTTCGCAAATATTGAAAGATCCAGACGGAACCATAAAACTACAGATTGAGCTTTTTGACAAAAGAGCCGTTGAAACAGTTTTGCTCACCGACAAGGAAGGCAGAAAAACTGCATGTGTTTCTTGTCAGGCAGGATGCCCTATGGGTTGTGCTTTTTGTCAGACTGGTCAGCTTGGACTTGGAAGAAATTTAACTGCCGCTGAAATCGTAGAACAGTTTCTTAGCCTTGAAAAGGAAGCTGGCAAGCTTGATAACATAGTCTTCATGGGAATGGGTGAACCTATGCTAAACCTTCAGGAAATCAGAAAAGCCATTGCCATTCTGACAGATGAACGAGGACGAAACCTTTCTGGTAGACGCATCACTTTATCTACATCAGGAATCATAAAAGGCATTTATGATCTTGCAGACAACGGTCCGAATATCCGTCTTGCAGTTTCGCTCACAACTGCGGATGAAGAACTCAGAACGCAGATAATGCCAGTAAATAAAACAAATCCTCTTGCAGAATTGCGAAAAGCAATCGGTTACTATGCAGATAAAAGCGGCAAACGGGTAACATTGGAAGCGGCATTGCTTAAAAACAAGAATACAAGCATGGAAAGTGCAAAAAGAATGGTTGATTTCGCAAAAGGCATGGATGTAAACGTCAACCTCATTCCATGGAATCCAGTTGATAACCTTCCCTTCCAGGAACCAGAAGGTATCGAAGTTCGAAATTTCGTTTCTTACCTTGAAAAAAATGGAGTAAACGTTACCCTTCGAACCAAAAGAGGTAGAAAAATTGGTGGAGCATGCGGACAGCTTGGAAAATCACTAGTTTCTCAAAACCTGTAATTTTATTTTCTTGAAAATCCACCAGCTTTGACTTATAATATAAGTATAAATTACATGAATATGGAGCGCTTGATATGCAGAAAAAAATATATGTTGCACCTTTTGACGCTGGTCTTATTGCCAGCATAGAGGCAGCTGTAAAAGCTGTTACAGGAGTAACAAATTGTGTTGCAAGTCCAGACAAGTGTCAGGTTTGCGTAGATTTCGATGGAGCCGATGAAGGAGCCATTAATTCTGCTATTTCTAGTGTCGGCGTTGATGTATTAGGCTAATTTATGAATCTGGCCATTCTTGATGCTAGCGCAGTGAATCCTGGAGATGTCAGTTGGGATTCATTTCGGAAATTTGCTGACTTGAACATCTACCCCACAACATCACCTCAACAAGTAACAGAAAGGCTTTCAAATTGCGAAGCGGCTCTTCTGAACAAGATTGTCATTAACGAAGAAATTCTTTCAAAATGTCCAAATTTAAAATACATTGGGGTTTTGGCAACAGGCTATAATGTCATTGATTTGGATGCAACAAAAAAACATGGCATTTGCGTGACGAATATTCCTGCATACAGCACTGATGCTGTTGCCCAGCATGTATTTGCATTGATTCTAAATTATACAAACCAGGTTTCTTTCCACAACAAATCCGTAAAAAACGGTGATTGGATAAAAGCCCCAATATTTTGTTATTGGAATAAACCTTTGACTGAACTGTCAGGAAAAACCATTGGTATTTTAGGTTACGGAAACATCGGTAAAAAGGTAGCCACTATCGCAAAGGCTTTTGGAATGAAAGTGATAGTTTGCCCACATCGCAAATATGCGGACATTGAAAACTGTGTTTCAATAGAAGAACTTTTCTCACAGTCTGACTTCATTTCACTTCATGTTCCTCTTACAGAAGAAACAAAGCAGATTGTAAATGCACGCACTCTTTCGCTGATGAAAAACACCGGATATCTAATAAACACAGCCAGAGGCGGTCTTGTAAACGAAAATGACCTTTCGAAGGCTTTGAATGAAGAAAAAATAGCAGGATATGCAGCAGATGTCCTTGATACAGAACCAATGAAGAATGATTGTGCTTTATTGACGTCAAAAAACTGCACTTTAACTCCTCATCTGGCATGGGCCCCGCTTGAAACCAGACAACGACTTCTTGCTATTGCCTGCAAAAACTTTGAAAGCTGGATTAGCGGAAAGCCAGAAAATGTAGTTGGGTAATGTGCTTGTAACACATTTTATATTTAATTATAATAAAGTTACTTTAGTTTTATTAAAAATACAGAGGATTAAATACTATGGGAAAGACGATTGCTCAAAAAATTTTTGAAAAGCATCTTGTAGACACTCCATTTCCAAACACTTATGTTTTGAAATTGGACCGTGTATTCTGTCACGAAATCACAACTCCTATTGCCATCAACGACCTTGTTGAACGCAACATGGACAGAGTTTTCGACAACACAAAAATCAAAGCTGTAATTGACCATGTAACACCTGCAAAAGACAGCAAAACTGCTGAACAGGGAAAAATTCTTCGCGACTGGTCAAAAAGAAACGGCATAAAGGACTTCTTTGACATTGGTTGTAATGGTGTTTGTCATGCTATCTTCCCTGAGAAAGGATTTGTTCGCCCAGGATTTACAGTAATCATGGGAGACAGCCATACTTGTACCCATGGAGCTTTCGGTGCATTTGCTGCTGGTGTCGGTACAACTGACCTTGAAGTTGGTATTCTCAAAGGAGTATGTTCATTCCGTGAACCAAAATCTATCAAGTTCGTTTTAAACGGAACATTAAAACCTGGTGTATACGCAAAAGATGTAATCCTTTACCTCATCTCTAAAATCGGTGTAAACGGTGCAACTAACTGCGTTGTTGAATTTACTGGTCCTGTAATCGATAATTTCGATATGGAAAGCCGCATGACACTTTGCAACATGGCAATTGAAGCAGGTGGAACATCAGGTATCTGCTATCCAGATGCAAAAACTGTAGATTACCTTTGGGAATTCATTAAGGATGAGTATAAAACAAAGGAAGATGCAATCGCCGACTATGCCCAGTGGAAATCTGACGATGATGCAAAATTCGAAAAAGTATATACATATGATTTGTCTGACCTTGAGCCAGTTTGCACATTCGGATACAAGCCAGATCAGGTAAAAAAGATTTCTGAAATGGAAGGAACAAAAGTAAATCAGGTTTACATTGGTTCTTGTACAAACGGCCGTATTTCAGATCTTAGAATCGCAGCAGAAGTTCTTAAGGGACATAAACTTGCTGAAGGCGTTCGCGGAATAGTAAGTCCTGCAACACCAAAAATCTACAAAATGGCTGTTGAAGAAGGTCTTATCAGTATCTTCCTTGATGCAGGCTTCTGCGTAACAAATCCTACTTGCGGTGCTTGTTTGGGTATGAGCAATGGTGTTTTGGCAAACGGAGAAGTTTGCGCATCAACAACAAATCGTAACTTTAATGGACGAATGGGAAAAGGTGGTATGGTTCACTTGATGAGTCCGGCAACAGCAGCAGCTACTGCCATTGCTGGAACAATCACAAACTCACCACTGTATAAATAACGTTTCTGGAGGACAAAATGAAACAATTTGGAGGAAGCATACTTTTCTTGGACAGATCAGACATCAACACAGATGAAATCATTCCAGCAAAGTATCTTACAGAAATCACAAAGCAGGCATTGAAGCCATATTTGCTTGAAGACCTTAAACTTGAAGGATTCAATCCAAAAACTGATGTTGCCGGCAAAAAAGTAATCATTACCAGAGAAAACTTTGGCTGTGGTTCTTCACGTGAACATGCTCCATGGGCTCTTGAAGTAAACGGAATCTATGTTGTTGTTGCAACAAATTTCGCCCGTATTTTCCGCCAGAATATGTATAACTGCGGAATGATGGCTATTGAAATGGATAAAAAGTCTATTGAAGATATGTTCCACACATTCGCAGACAAAGATGCAGAAGCAAAAATCATTTTTAATGATGACGGTACAGCTAAAGTAAAAATCATTGCCGGAAGCCTTTCTAAAAGCTATCCGTTCAAACTGGATGACTTTGAAAAAGCTTTAGTTGAAAAAGACGGATGGATTGGATTTGCTGACGCAAAATACTAATCGTTGACTGATATAAAAAAGGGGCTGTCCCAAAAGTAATAAGTGTAGCGCTCATTGAGCCCTTCGACAGGCTCAGGAACCACTAGTCGAAATGACTGCTGCACAAAATGTGGTGGTTTTGATAAACTCAACCACCGTAATGCAACCTTATTGGACAGCCTCTTTTTTTATGGACCGAATTATTGAGATACAAAACCTCTTTTTGCAAGTTCAGCAACTATCTGATCAACTATCTGCTGGGGATTGTAATTTGCAGTGTCGATAAGCAAATCAACAAAATCGTATTTATCATTGTCAATGGAGTACAGTTTCATGTATCTTCCATGGTCTTCTCGATCACGCATTGCAGTAAAGTCCTTGATTTCCTGCAAATCTCCGCCCTCTCTTTTGAAAACTCGATTTGCACGAACATCATCACTTGCATAAAGATAAACCTTTAGATCAGCTTCTTTAAGCATCCATATAGCGAGGCGACTACCCAGGACACATGATTCAGCCTTTGCAAGTTCCACTTGATGATTATCAACATATTTGTCGTAACTGTCATCATTTTTCGCATTTTCGATCACCTGAGCAAGGGAAAGCCCTTTTTCACTGGCCAGCTGGCGGAAAGTATAATTGATAAGCTTGACTCCAAGCTTTTCTGAAAGCAAAGTTGAAACTGTGGTATTGCCACATCCAGACTTACCACTAATTGCAATTCTTAGTTCTTTGTTCAATTTCATAGCCTACTCCACATTTTTGCTTTGTTCTCGAATGTTTTCCAGAGCATTTTTAGCACTGACAACCATTGCACCAACTTCAGCAAACTGATTCTTACTTCCAATTGTATTTATTTCCCTGTTTATTTCCTGGCACAGAAAATCAAGTTTTTTTCCAGGAGCGGGATTGTTCTCCAGTTCATTTTGTACTGCAGCCAGATGACTATGCAAACGAACAATTTCTTCGTTTATGGTGTATTTCACAAGCATTGCCGCTGTTTCCGTCATGATGCGATTTTCATCGACCTGATCGCCAAGCAATTCATTGAATTTTGATATAATTTGATTCTTAAATGCACTTTCCATTTTTGGCTGCCATTCCTTGAAGAAATCAGCACATCTTGCAAGCTCCTGAAACTTCTCGCAAAGGTCTTTAAGCATATTTTCGCCTTCACGTTTTCGGTCTGTTAGAAATTCCTTTAAAGCCTGTTCAAAAACCGGATCAATCAGCTGTTTATACTTTTCCAAATCATAGGATCTGGTAGACGTCAAAACACCTGGCTGAGAAACAATCAGACTCAGCGGTATATCAGTAGAGTAACCACAGGCATCAGCAATCTCTTTTATTGCAGCCAAATATGCACCAGCAGCTTTCGTATCAGCCACAACCTGAGCATCAGATTCCTTTTCTTTTATCCTTATATACACATCCACTTTTCCACGAAGAACACTGGATGTTACCAAAGTCTTATAGTGGCTTTCCAAAGCATTCAAGTAAGGTGGAAGATTTATTGAAAGATCTAAAAAACGCGAATTAACAGATTTTATTTCAACAGATACTGTGGCAATTTCTGTAGAATTTTCCTTAAAAGCATATCCTGTCATGCTAGTCATTCTTTACCTCCAGCAAAGCTTTGCCAAGCTTCCAGTTGTCACCGGCTCCCATTGTCACAAACAAATAACCGTCAGGATTAGTTTCCCCGACACTTCTTTCAAGTTGCTCCAACACAAACTGCTTTGCATCCAGAATTTCTTCAAAATAATAGACATTCTTATTGTATTTTTTCATTTCTTCAAACAATGTTCGGCCATTAATATTAAAATCGTCGATATTTTCCCTTGCACTGGCGTAAATTTTATGCAGCACCACACAATCTGCAGCAGAAAAACAGGAAGCAAATTCAGAAAGAAGAGCTTGTGTTCGGGAATAGGTATGGCTCATAAAATCAACAATAATCTTTCGTCCTTTATAGAATTCCCTGAATCCTTCAAGAGTGGTTTTTATAGCTGTAGGATGATGTCCATAATCATCTACAACGACAACGGATGCGCCATTTTTATTTGTAAAACGTCCAACAATTTCACTTCGACGTTTTCCGCCAGAGAATTTTTCAAGTCCTAACTTGATTTTTGAAAGATAATTTTGCGGATCCTTGCCGTCACAAACCAAAAGTCTGCAGGCTAATGCTGCTGCTGCACATGCATCCAAAACTTCATGTTTTCCAGGCACTTTCAAAAAAAGTCTCCCAAGAAGAGAAATGGAAAAACTATTTTTTTCGTCATTTACACCAAGAAATTCCAGATGAAAATCCCCCTCCGCTTTTTGTCCATAAGGAATCATTTTTATATCGGGTCGTTTTGCAAAAGCAATATTTGCAGTTTCAACAGCACCATCGTCATCTGCACAGTAAATCAATTCGCCATTCTCTGGCAATTTGCATATATAATCTACAAAGGCATCGCGGATATCCTCATAAGTGGGATAATAATCCTGATGGTCACTTTCAACACTTGTCAAGACGATTTTCTGCGGACAGAATGACATGAAATGCCTTTGATATTCACAGGTTTCAGCAACAAAATATTTTTTTTCTTCGCAGTTTTTAAGATTACTTACAAGTGGACTTGTCCACGTACATGTATTTCCAAAGGAGTTGATGATTGAACCGGCAAGAATTTGGGATGGCAAATCCAATTCCTTTAAAATCGTTCCTGTCAAACCGGTTGTACTAGTCTTGCCATGAACCCCACAAATCCCACATGAATATGCTTTGGAAGAATAACTTCCTAAAGCCTGAGTATAAAGCAAACATGGCACATTTTTCTTTACTGCTTGAATCAAATCAGGATTCTTGTCCAATTTGTATGCAGATGAATAGATGACAAATTGAATATTATCCGTGATGTTTTTTTCGTCAAAGGGCAACGCTTTTATCCCAAGCTTTTCGATTATCTGGTCTGTATAAAAACGCTCAGAGACATCGCTTCCTGTAATTATGGCTCCGTTATGGAAAAGAATTTCAACAAGGGCTGCCATTCCAGTTCCCTTGATTCCAACAAAATGAATATGAACTCCGCGCAAATTCTGCGGTAAAGAATTTTCAGACATGTATTAATTATATCACTAAGCTAAGTATTATTCCATGGGATATTTAACCACGTTTTTTATGGATAAAAAAAAATAAAAATACTACAATCGTTATAGGAATAATCATGGAAATTAAGTCAACTACTGAAAAAAATAACAACAACTCAAGAGAAAACAAAACTTCACTTCTCAGAATCATAAAACTGGATGTTGAACTTCGAGATGGAAAATTTCATAAAGCCACTGAACTTGCACAAAAACTCGGAAAATCAAAGCGTACCATATTGCGAGACATAGAAGACTTAAGAGATGTATGGCATGCACCTATAGAATCTTCAAAAAGCGGTTACCGCTATACGGAACGTTCCTGGTTTTTCCCTGCCATTTACTTGGCTGAAAGCGATATGATAAGCATAGGAATTCTATCAAAAAGCTTTTCCATTTATGAGCAGACTCCTTTATGGGAGCCTTTACAGGACATTCTAGACAACGTACTTTCACCGCATGACAACACCACCAATATAATATCAGTGGACAACCAGAATTTTGCCTTTAAGGAATACAGAATCAAGGAAAACGATTGGTTTGACAATCGCATCTGCATTTCCAGAAAGCCTCAGTTCAGAATCGATGATGCAGTATGGAAAACCATAATTCAGTCCTTGAGGGAAAATAGATGCATACAGTTCGATTATACGTCAACCGACGGACAATCAATGAAAAGGACGGTAGAAAGCTGGCAATTGTGTTTTTGTGAAAACCGGTGGTACTTATATGGACGCTGCATAAAAAAGGGCACTGAAACCACATCCGACAAAAGAACGTACAACCTTGAACGTATTTCACATGCCTCTTTAGATTCCAGACATTTTGATTTGCCAGATCCGTCAATATACAAAAAAAATGAATATTCAGTTGGTAACTTCGGCATTTCATCTACAGACAAAACAGAAAAATATAAAATAATTTTAAAAGGTTATGCAGCAAACGAAACCCTATACACATGGTCAGACGACTACAAAACATACGATTATGATAGTCTTCCTGAAAACGAAAAGATAAAAGACGTCGACTTTGGAAAAGGGGCAAAAGTTATTGAATTCTCAAGTAACCAGGCACCAGGAGTTGAAACTTTCGTCTATTCTTTTGCCAGCAATGCAATTCCTTTGGCCCCTGAATCTCTTGTAAAGAAATGGAAGAACCATCTGCTTAAAATGAGCGAAATTGCAGCAAAATTATAGGCCGCCCATTTTTTCCTTTGTTCGCTATTGCATCGATTCAGGACCGAATCCGCACATCAGAAGATCATTCAATTTTTTTTCTTCAAAATTTCCTTTGCTACTGGCACACAAAACAGTCAGATTTTTGTTGAACTCATATAGAAATTGACGACAAATTCCACATGGAGTGCAAATTTCTTCAGAAGAACCTGCAATGGCAATTTTCTTAAACCGTTTAAATCCTTCGCTCACAGCTTTTGAAGCAGCAGTCCTTTCACCACAAATTCCACATGGATAAGATGCGTTTTCTACGTTGCAGCCAAGGAAAACTTTTTCTTCGCCATCATCATTTTCTGCAATCAGCGCGGCCCCTACATTATATTTTGAATATGGAGCATAGGCGTTTTTTCTAGCCTGCAAAGCCAATTCAACAAGTTCCAAATCTTTCATAAAAACCCCTATAAAAAAAGTCAAGAAGATTGTTTCAACAATCGATTGACTTTCAAAAACAATAGTTCATCTGAAGCTTCATAAAAAGCTATTCCCACTTTTAGTAATATTATAACTTCCAAATTCAATCTGTCTATGTTAAATTTGTTTTATGATCATTTACGTGGACGATTTAACTCAAAAAGGCCCGGATATTTATGCAAATCTTACAGAACGAGAGCTAAGGTTTTCCTATGAAAAAGCAGGAGGCTTTTTCATAGCAGAAAGTCCAAACGTTATCACAAGAGCTTTGGACGCAGGATATGAACCAATTTCCTTTTTGATGGAAGAAAGGCATATACACAACGATGCTTCACAAATAATACAAAGATGCCCATCCGTACCAGTATACACCTCTTCAAGACAGATTTTGGAAAAACTCACAGGCTACAAACTTACCAGAGGTGTTCTGGCAGCTTTCAAGCGAAAAACACAGCAGGATTTCAGAAAAATATGTCAAGATGCAAGACGAATAGCAATACTTGAAGATATTGCAGACACTTCCAATCTAGGAGCTATTTTTCGTTCAGCGGCTGCACTTGGAATTGACGCAATTTTATTGAGTCCAAAATGCGCAGATCCATTAAACAGAAGATGCCTTCGTGTAAGCATGGGAAATGTTTTTAAAATCAACTGGGCTTTTATGAGTAAAAACGCAGAAGACTGGCCAGATAAAGGAATGGATGAATTAAAGGAAATAGGATTCAAAACACTTTCAATGGCACTGCGTCACAACAGCATAGAAATCACAGATCAAATATTAAAAAAAGAAGAAAAACTGGCAATCCTGTTAGGCACTGAAGGAACCGGTCTTTTAGAGAAAACAATAGAAAAAAGCGATTATGTTGCAAAAATTCCAATGAAGGACGGCATAGATTCCCTTAATGTCGCTGCTGCAGCCGCCATAATATTTTGGGAAGTCGGAACGAATTCTATTCAATTGTAATGATATTGAAAAAGCCCGTTAGAAAAAAAAACTTCCTTAAACAGTTGAACTTTCATTTCGTACAGTCATGGAATGATGATTCTTTGTCAAAACCTTATTTGCCATTAAAGGATTCTCAAACAGGAAGACGAAATATACTCCACTTTTTAGAAATCAAGGATAAGATCCTTTTTTACATCAAGAATCTTATCCATTTCAACTTCGAACACAAGTGAGTTGGCAGTATCAACAAAACCTTCAACAGTCAACTCATTAAATTCCTACAGGTATTTAGCTACAAAAATCATTTTTGGCTATACATGGAAAGAATCAACTTGTTTGCCGATTTCATTTATTGATGCTTTCATTGTTTCAGAAAGTTCATCAAGAACAGAACCGGTTTCACCAATTTTTCTTACACTGCCGTCAAGAGACTGCATAGAAGTTCTCATGGAAGTAGAATTATCTTCCAAATTCTTTATCTCTGCAAGAATTGTGTTGCTGCCTTGTGCCATTTCGTAAGAAGAAGAACGCACCTCAGTTGTGCTGTCGTTCATCTGGTGCAAAGCGTCACTGATCTGCCTTGAACCTTCAGCCTGCTCTTCCATAGCAGACTTAATGCCCTGCACAAGCTCATCAGTTCCCCCAATTCCTTCTGAAACTTCTGCAAGCGCAGCTCCAGCTTCATGAGATGCTGCAACCATTTCCTGGATATTAGCTGTGATTCTTGTAAGCTGTTCACCGATTGTTTTTGACTGGCTTGAAGAAGTTTCTGAAAGCTTTCTGATTTCATCGGCAACAACACTGAACCCCTTACCAGCCTCACCTGCATGTGCTGCTTCAATGGCAGCATTCATTGCAAGCAGATTAGTTTGTTCGGCAATACTTGAAATAACTGCATTGGCTTCCTGCAAAGAAATTGATTCACTTTGAATGGTATCTATCTTCATATTGACGTCTTCCTGTTTATGAACACCATTTTCAACCATTTCTTTCAAAGCAGCAAAGGAAGTTGCCATTTTTGAAACAGAGCCACTTACAGTATTGATATTTCCCATCATCTGTTCAACTGCAGCAGAAGCCTGAGAGACAGAAGAGCCCTGAGCTTCAATCATTCTATTGAGTGAATTGATATTTTCACTAATTTGGTTAACAGCACCAGCAGTTTGGGAAACACTATTTATCTGGTTTTCTATATTTTCCTTAACGTCATCAATTTCAGAGACTACCTGGGTAATGCAAGTTGAAGTATCTTCTGCAGCTGCAGTAAGATTGTCACCAGATTCACAAAGATTGTCTTTTGAATTCTTCAAAGAAATTACCACATCATGCAGTTTCTGAATTACATTGTTGCAAGCCTCAGCAAGCTTTCCAAGTTCATTATCTTTTCCCACAGAAATGCGTTTTGTAAGATCCCCATCTCCTGATGCTATTTCATTCATTGACTTTACTACATAACCAAGTTTTCTGAAAAAAGAAAGAAGAAGAAAGAACACTGCCAAGAGTCCGACAATCACACCAATGATTGATATCGCGAGCATTTTTCTTGTGCTTTTTTCGATATCAATATTCAACTGTTCTACAGGAAAATCGCATGCAACAAAACCAATGGCACGACCACGTTCAATGATTGGACTATAGATTGTAATCATAGCTCCCCAATCTTCCAGATATTCTATATCAGAAGCAACAACCTTACGAGATTTCATACATTCATGAGGATACTTTCCATAACTTGAAATGTCTTCGATTGTTCCGATTGATGAAAAATTATCTTCATCATCCGGAGTGGTACTGCCATCAATAACATATTTGAATTCGTTTCCATCCACCTGAACCATGGAATATAGATATCTGCACCTTATAGCAGTTTTGAGTTGATTCCATGCCGCCCAAACTTCCTTGTAATAGATTGCATCATCATCATCTTCTTCATCTTCAGAGAAAGGATCATAACCTTCTGTTTTTTTGGCCAGATGAGTGAATTTTTCAATATCTATATAAGTCTGGGCATTATCAAGAATAGGTCTTCCGTTATCAACAAAAACCTTGATTGCTGTTTCCCTGATGTCCCTTATAGCCGTGAAAGTAATAATCGTACAGATTACAGACATAATCAGCACGGAAATGGCTATGAGCCTAAATTTATAACTAGAAACTATTTTCAATTTCATACTCCTTATTTTTTTTCTAACACTTTATTATATTATCACAAAACAAATGCAACCGCAAAACAAAACAAACGTTTTCTTTTGTTTTAACGTAAATATCCCCTTACAAACAAAATCAAATACATACACGAAAATACTACAAGTCATCTTGTCAAAATCCCGCTCCAAAGCGATACATGCCAAGCTTTGCAAGGGTACTATCATCCAAAACTCAGCATTGATTTCGGATTCTTTTACAATCTTTTTGTTTAACTCAAAAACTTTTTTATTCCAGAACGATTTCTACACAAGGCTTTGGTAAATCTGGTCGGCCAGACCGAAACCTGCATTTTTAGTCATCTTTATTGCATACTCATCAAATAACATGTCTTCATACATATTGCCGGCAAAGCCGCCTCCAAACATATTTCCCTTGTTTACAGTTTTACGCATTGAGGAAAGCACTTGCTTTACAAAATATCCTTCCAATTCCAGGGACTTTTCATACAATTTGCTGGTACGGTCGATTTTCTTTGCTTTAAAATGAGGATTCGCCTGATTTGCGGCGGCTCCCTGAGGCATGGCATTTTTTGCATCCACGCCTTCATAACTATGTGCATATCCGCTTGTAACGTCCCCGTTAAGCCTGCCTTCCTCAATTATCTGGGAAGAAGAAACCGTCGATTTTTTTTCTTTTTGCATAAGAGAATCCACAAGCTGTCCAAATCTTGCAGTATCGTTATTTTCCTTTGTCATAACCAAATCCCCTTTACCTGCGGTTATGTTTGAAAATCCATTCACAAATGAAACATCCATTGGATACTCCTGTTTTTTAAGGCAAAAAGTAAACAAATTTTTACTGTCTGCACAAATTTATGACTTATTTATTTATCGGCAGGCAGATTTATGAGTTTACGAAAAAAAAAGGGGCTGTCCCAAAAGTAATGAGCGCTACACTAAATGTGGTAGTTTCGATAAACTCAACCACCGTAATGCACACTTATTGGACAGCCTGTTTTTTATTATTTCAGCAGTTTTTGTTATCGTTTAAGG
>JAEDGP010000007.1 GCA_016297405.1 Treponema sp. | reverse complement strand
ACTTATTGGACAGCCTGTTTTTTATTATTTCAGCAGTTTTTGTTATCGTTTAAGGTTTACAGCTGTAGAAAGCATTGTATCCGAGGTCTGTATTGCTTTTGAATTGAATTCATAAGCACGTTGCGCAACAATCATCTGAACCATTTCATTCACAACTGAAACATTGGACATTTCAAGGAACTTATGGCGGGTATCGCCAAATCCTTCATATCCAGGAATTCCCCCAAAAGCTTCTCCAGAAGCGTTTGTCTGAACAAAAAGATTATCACCATCCGCCTGAAGACCTACGGCATTTGGAAAGCGGAAAAGCTCAAGCTGTCCCACTTCCACAGGTTCATTTCCACCATTCACTTTTACACAAACGCGACCAGACTGTGTTATATTCAATGTGGATACATCATATCCTTCAGGAAGAATGATTTCTGGCTGTACCCTAAGACCATTAGAATTTACAAGCTGTCCATTTGAATCTACTTTAAATGAACCATCGCGAGTGTATGCATAGCTGCCATCGTATTTCTGAACACGAAAGAATCCTTCACCTACAATAGCCACATCTGTATCAACTCCAGTATTCTGCAAAGATCCTTGCTTCATTATTCGCTGTGTTGCAGCAATCTTCACACCAGAGCCCTGTTGGATTCCTACAGGAGCTACAGTATCTTCTGTTGCTGGTGTCCCTGCAAGCTTTACATTCTGATAAATGAGATCTTCGAATTCTACACGCTGCTGCTTATAGCCTGTAGTATTTACATTTGAAAGATTGTTGGAAATAGCATCCATATTGGCTTGCTGTCCATTCATGCCTGTTGCGGCCGTCCAAAGTGATCTTACCATTTTATTCTACCTACCCTATCTTCCGCTATAAACGGCAGTTTTTCCCCATAATGTTCCCATCATAGAATCTTCAGAAGTGATTGTTTTCTGATTTGCTTCATAGGCTCGGTTTACTTCAATCATCTGAACCATTTCATTCACTACATTCACATTGGAAGTTTCAATATATCCTTGAAGAAACCTTGGGCGTTCAGCACCTTCTGCAATATGAGCAGGTCCTGCAATATCATTTGTAGAATAAAGATTGCTTCCCATTTTTTTAAGGTACCTTTCGTTGTCAAATCGCACAACCTTAAATCTATCTATGACTTCGTTGTCTTCTGATGTTATCATTCCATCTTCATTAATGGTAATTCTGTCATTGCTCAGACGAATGTAGCCACCTTCACCCAGGACAGGATATCCGTCTTTAGTTTCAAGAATACCTTCTTTACCAAGGATGAAATTTCCATCACGTGTATATCGTTCTCCAAGAGGGGTTTCCACTGCAAAGAAACCTTTTCCACCAAAAGCAACATCAGTTCTTCCTTCCGTTGCTCTAAAAGAACCTTGCTGAAAATCAGTAAAACTTTCGTTCGTTTCTACTCCCAGACCAAGTTTTCCAATTATCGGTGCACCATCAGCACTACCTGCACTTGTTGGATAGACACCATCAAAACTTGCACGGCGAATAAGAAGTTCTGAGAAGTTTTTAGAAACAGAAATATCTTTTTTGTAGCCGGCTGTATCTACGTTTGCAAGATTATTTGAAATTGCATCAAGTCTGTTCTGCTGCGCATTCATACCACTTGCACCGATATACCATCCTCTAATCATTTTTCCCCCTGGAGATGACAATCATCCCACCCATTAAAAATCATTTCATTATATTATCGGACACAAAAAACTTTGGTTTAGGGAATTCAAATAAAAATCAATTTGAAAATAAGAGAATTCAGAACTATAATACAGATATATGTTAGATGAAAAAAATAAAACCCATGTTCTCTCTTTGATTCTTGGAGGCGGGAAAGGCACTCGTCTATACCCGCTTACACAGGCAAGGGCAAAACCGGCTGTATCTTTCGGTGGAAAATTCAGAATAGTCGACATTCCCCTTTCAAACTGCATAAATTCCGGCTTCAAACAGATTTACTTATTGACCCAATTCAATTCAACATCTCTTCATCTGCATATTACGAACAGCTACAATTTCGATCGCTTTTCATCAGGTTTCGTAGAAATTCTTGCCGCAGAACAGACATTGGATCACAGTGGCTGGTACGAAGGTACAGCAGATTCTGTTCGAAAAAGTCTGATTCATTGCCGGCCTCAAAATCCAACTCATTACATAATTCTTTCCGGCGACCAGCTTTACAGAATGGATTTAAGGTCTTTCTTTGAAGCTCACCTAAAATCAAATGCAGAAATCTCAGTGGCAACAACAGCTGTTTCCAGAGAAGAAGCGTCAAGATTCGGCATTATGAAGATCGATGAAAGCAACCGCATTACATCGTTCATCGAAAAACCGTCTATTAACATGGATCTTCATGACTGGAAAATACCACAACAGGCAAAAGGCGCTTTGCCCGAAGGTAAGGATTTTCTTGCATCCATGGGAATATACATTTTTAATGCAGAAACACTTGAAAACGTGCTGGACAATGACTGCAAGGATTTCGGCAAGGAAGTTATTCCAAACGCCATCAAAGAAAAAAAAGTTTCATCGTATATATTTGACGGCTACTGGGAAGATATTGGTACCATAAAAAGCTTCTACGAGGCAAACATCAAGCTTACACAAATAAACCCTGAATTCAATTTTTACGAAGAAGATGAGCCAATTTATACTCACATGAGAAATCTTCCTCCATCCAAAATCAATTCAGCGGTAATGCATTCGACCCTTACAAGTGAAGGTTGCGTTATTACCCAATGTAACCTGGAACGATGCGTCATTGGACTTCGATCAATAATTGAAAACCAGACCACCCTTAAAGGTGTTGTTATGAATGGTGCCGACTACTACGAAAATGCCTCAGATCTGATGACAAATGCTAAACTGAACCGTCCAAAAATGGGTATAGGCAAAAATTGCCAGATCGAAAGGACAATAATCGACAAAAACGCCAGAATCGGAAACAATGTGAGAATCAATGTTAGCGGGCGAAAATATGAAAATGGAGATCATGGCATTTTCTACAGTGCGGATGGAATCATAGTCATAAGAAAAGGCGCTATTGTTCCAGACGGAACAATCATATAAATTAACAAAGCCGAATGAAATCCATATATGACAAGCTTGGCGACCTTATAAACGACTCAATTCAAAAAGGTTTCATTCCTAATGAAAAATCAGGAAATGATACTTCAACAGCTCATGAAAAAAATTTTGTCAAAAGGAATGAGACGGATGAATCCATCATAAAATCCACTGTTTTCACTCAAGACATACCCTTAAAACTAAAAGACACAACGAATGACAAAAAGATAGTTGAATGCCTTGAACTGCTAAATTCTTTGGATTGCGTGACAATGGATGAAGTAAGAAAAAACTACAGAATCCTATTAAAAAAGTACCACCCGGATTCTGTTCCAGACCTTCCCAAAATGCAGGAAACTGCAAAAACAAAAACCATGCGCATAATGGAAGCTTTTTCCTATGTCGAAAACGCTTTTAAAAAATGAATTAGTCTTCGTCTGCTTCAATCCCATATTTTTCAAGCTTTCGGTGAAGCGTTTTCCGCTCAATTCCCAAAACCTCTGCGGTTTTAGATTTATTGCCTTTGTTTGCCGCTAGATTCTGTGCAATGATCGTCTTTTCGGCCTCATCCAGGGTTACGCCCACAGGGATGGATATATTGTTTTCTCCACTGCTATTTGAAATGCTTGGCGGAAGGTCTTCCATTGTAATTTCTTCGCCACTACAAATCACAACAGCACTTTCAATGCAGTTTTGAAGCTGTCTGATATTTCCAGGCCAATCATAATTAAAAAGCAATGCCTTTGCCCTTGATTCGATTTTGCAAACATTCTTCTGGTTTTCTGCAGAAAATTTTTTAAGGAACGAATCCACAAGCAAAGGAATATCGTCTTTGCGTTCACGTAAAGGCGGCACATGAATGTGGATTACATTCAGTCGATAAAAAAGGTCTTCCCTAAATCGGCCCTGCTTCACTTCATCTTCAAGATTTCTGTTTGTTGCAGCGACAATTCGCACATCAACGCTGATCGTCTGTTCGCCGCCAACTCGTTCGAAAGTCCTCTCCTGAAGAACACGCAAAATTTTTACCTGAGTACTTTGATTTATTTCGCCGATTTCGTCCAAAAAGATTGTGCCGCCGTGGGCAAGCTCAAAAACGCCTTTCTGCATTGTTGTTGCGCCAGTAAATGCACCTTTTTCATGTCCAAAAAGTTCGCTTTCAATCAGGTTTTCATTAACAGCGGCAAGATGAACCTTTATCATCGAACTGTCTTTTCGCGAAGAAAGATTATGAATTGCATTTGCCACAAGTTCTTTTCCAACACCGCTTTCCCCTGTAATCAAAACGCTTGCTTTTGATGAAGCGACTTTCTTCACCATGTTGAAAACCTTCTGCATCTCAGGACTTTTACCAATCATCTGATCAAAGCTTTGAACACCATCAAGTTCCTTTTGCAGACGATTATGCTGGATGCTGAGTTTCCGCCCTTCCAAAGCGCGCTTTACGATTTGATTCAAATGATCAAGATTGAGCGGTTTTGTAAGAAAATCAAAAGCCCCATCCTTCATGGCATCAACGGCTGCATCAATACTTCCGTGCCCTGTAAGTACAATCACAGGAATTCCTGGCATCTTTGTAGCAACATGACGAACAATTTCTTCACCAGAAATACCATCCATGCGCAAATCGGTCACAACCAGATCAATATCTCCATTCGCAAGTAGCTCAAGAGCAATTTTCCCGTTTTCAGCTGTCCGAACATTATAGTCTTCCATTTCGAAATTTGCCTGAAGACCATTTCGAATATTTTCTTCATCATCAATAACAAGAATAGTCCACTTCATGAAAGCCTCCTGAAAAATTCATAGATCAAAAGCAATTTTCAGTTTCAAGACGAAAGCATTTTCCTGTCAGTCTGAGGAACAGGCAGGACGATTACAAACCTGGAACCAACGCCAAGTTTTGAAGAAACCTGTATGTCTCCACCAAATTCCTTTATGACTTTATAGACCATAGTCATTCCAAGTCCTGTTCCATTCGCTTTGGTCGTAAAATACGGTTCAAATATTTTCGAGACAGTTTCGTCACTCATACCGCATCCACTATCTTCTATCACAATATTGCATTTGTCAGAAGAAACCAAAATTTCAAAATCAATGAAACCTGATTTTCCGCTATCTTGATTCTTTTCAGTAATGGCGGCAAAGGCATTCTGAGCTATATTCAAAAGTACGTCCCTAAAAAGCTTTTCATCAATCAAAAGTTTCGGAACCTTTTCTGGAGCCTTCAATGCGACACAGACATTTCTGCTTGAAAATTCTGGAGTAATGAAATCCACAAGTCCTTGCAAAACAGACAGCGGATCATACAATTTAAGTTCAGCCTTTACCGGACGAACCGCAAGAAGAAAAGACATAACCTTGCTGTTCAGGTTTTCAATTTCCTCATTTATTATATCCAGATGATCTTCAAGAAATTTCTTATCCGGTAAAGTTCCGTCGCCTTTTCTTTTTTTGGAAATGGCCTTCTGCACAAGCTGAACATGAATGCTAATCGCTCCAAGAGGATTCTTGATTTCATGTGCCATCCCAGCTGCAAGATTAGTAAGTCCTGCAAGGTTTTCCATTCTGCGAAGAAGGATTTCCTGCTTTCTTTGAGCAGTAACATCAACAATTTTTATGATATTTCCAGAAATCTGAGACTGTTTCAGCAAAGGCATTACAGAAATATCTAGAAAACGAACAGAACCATCCGCATTTGCTGTAGTGAATTCCTGCATTGCATGGGATCTGCAATTATCGCTGCAATCCTTGAGAAACAGGGCAATTTCATTATCCGATATTACATCCCATAAAAATTGACCTTCTGCCTTGGATTCATCTATTCCAACCGAAAAAAGGAAACGATCGGCAGCCTTATTTGTCTGAATAACCTTCCACTGGTTATCTACAATCACAAGCCCAGATGAAAGTGAATCCAGAATAGAATCCATCATGTTGTTTTCATCAGCAAATTCGCAGACAACTCTTTTTACTTCTTCCGTAGAAAGCTTAGGAAGCATCTGCAGAAAACGATTTAAATATCCACGCATCTAAAAACATTCCCATTTGTTTTGTTAATCTTTGAAAAAATACGAACAAGGTTTTCCAAAGCTGCTTGAGGCTTTTGATTGTAGGAAGTAACATCGATCCAACATTTTTTTAAGGCCTCTACAGTTTCAAATGAAGCTTTCGCTCCACATGGATCTAAAAGCAGTTTTCTTTGACTTTCTTCCAGATCTTTCAGGAACATCCAAAAAGTCATTTTCGGCTCAAAATTATTGCATTCTTTCAGTATGGAAGAAACATCAGGGATTTTGCCGTTCGCTATTGTCTTCAAAAATCCTTTTGCCTCAAGCAAAAGAACATCATTTTTTACAGGAAGGAAAGTCATTAGATAATCGCTCACATTTCCATTGAATGCGCTTTCATGAAAAATTCGTGAAAGCACATCCTGCTGCTCCTTATAGTTTCGTTCTACAAAATTATAGACACGAACCCGAGACAAAATCGTCTGCATGACAGCGTTTTTTTTGGTTGTTGTCAAAATAAACACTGTATCAGCCGGAGGTTCTTCAAGAATTTTCAAAAGCGCATTTCTTACGCTTTCCGACATTCTGTCTGCGTTTTCAATAATGACAGTTTTGCTACCTTCCACAGACTTCATTTTTGCCCAGGAACTAAGATTTCTTATCTGACTGATTGGAATTGAAACATAAAGATATTTATTTTCCAGTTCTTCAGAAAGCACCACCAGTTTATTTACTGTCTTCTGCAGAATTTCAAATTCAGGTAACGGACGTGGAAAATCAATGATTTCCATCTGTTCATCGATTTCTCCAACTAGATTTGCAATGGAACCAACATTTCTGTCGTCTTGCCACAAAACTGGATTGAAACGAGAAGTAAGCTTTCGTATGCTTCTTAAAAAAAGGTATCTGACTGCTACCAGATAAGAAGCATTATGTTTTACGCCATCCAAAAAGGATTTTGCCGCAGCACATATTTCAAGGGAACAATTTCTAGGCCCGGCAATAATAAGATTATTGTTAACAAGCTGCTTATGCTGCAGGCAGGAAGAGCACTGACAATTCCAAAGCCCCTTAGTCTCTCCAGTACATCCCAAGACCCTTGCTGTCTCCAATGCACAGGAAAGCTTTCCGCTGCATGATGGACCTGCAAACATTACCGCAGGAGGAAAATTTCCTCTGGAAATATCTGCTGCCAAAAGCGACGATGCATTCTGATATAAAAGGTTTGCAAACATCAGCCTGTTATCTCCTTGATCTGGTTTATGGGATCTTCTGCTATAAAAGAAAGCTGATTATAAAAGAAGCTGTCATTGAACAATTGTGTAACATCATAGAATTTTTGACCAGAAGCAACAATGATGATAAATAAAACCACCACAAAACCTTCGAAGACTCCAAACACAAAGCCCAGGGTTCTATCCAGCCCACGAAGTATATCGCCTTCAAAAACCTTATGAACCAATTGCTGAATGATGCAAACAACAAGGAATATCACAACAAAAATCAAAAGGAAGGCCAGAATCTTTGAAACCAAGGCATTTCCGATTATATCCAGTATGTAAGGTTCAAGATATGAGGACAAAAATATGCCCCCAACCAAAGCACAAATAAGTGAGGCTTTCCCAAAAAGTTCGTTTATAAGCCCACGAATTGCGCAAAGAACTGCAAAAAAGAGAATAATCAGTGCAAAACAGATATCAATGGATGAAAAAGTCAAAAGCTCAGTCCTTTCCGTTTATATTGTCAAAGATCAATTCAGCAATTTTTAATGCAGGTTTCTGCTGACCACGCATTGCCCTACAGGCGTCACAAAAGGATTTGCGAGCATGTTCATCGAGCAAAACAGAAAGACTTTCAACTAATTTTTCACCAGTTGCATTTTCTCCTGAAAGCACAATGGCAGCTCCTTTTTTCTCGAAAAACGCTGCATTATCTTCCTGATCTCCACGAGTCCCGCTTCCACACAACGGAACCAGAACCATAGGCTTATCAAGACTTGCACATTCCCAAATTGAATTCGCCCCAGCTCTTGAAAGTATTACATCTGCACACATCATCACATCAGGCATTTCTTTGTATATGAAAGGATACGGTTTGTAGTTTTTCGAAATTTCATCCGACTGTACACAAATAGCCGCATCATCTACATTTTTGGCTCCAGTTTGATGTACAACAATGAAATTTTCGCAAAGCCACTGAATATTCTGCTTCACAAGATCATTAATCTGCTTTGCCCCAAGACTACCACCAATAACCACAAGCACCGGTTTGTCTTTGTTTTTTATGCCAAGAAATGAAAGTCCTTTTTCAGCATTTGCATTGTAAAAAACTGGACGTACAGGATTTCCAGTAACAACAGCTTTAGACTTTGCCGCTGCACTTAAATAATTCTTGGTTTCTTCATAGGAAATGAGAATTTTTTTTGCAGATTTGCTGTTGATTTTTGTTGCAAGCCCAGGAGTAAAATCGCATTCATGAGTAAAAACCGGAATATGCAGCAACTTTGCAGCAAAACAAGGGGGAACGCTTACAAATCCACCCTTTGAAAAAAGAACAGCCGGCCTTGTTTTCAGCAAAATGAAAAATGAACATACAAGCCCTGCAAAAATCTTGAAAAGATCTAAAAAGTTTCGAAAAGACATGTATCTTCGCAATTTTCCAGATGGAATGCCATAAAACACATCAGCAGAACGATTACCATTTGCATCAACATTTTTGCATACAATATCCTTGTCCATTCCCGCGGAATTCCCAATCCAGAAAATTTTCAGCCGTCTGTTATTTTTCTGACAAAGCTCACGAAGAGAATCTGCAACAGCAAGACCCGGATATATATGACCACCTGTCCCACCACCTGCAAAAACTACTTTTATAAAATCATTTTCATTTTTATTCATGGATAGGATTTTATTATTCCTTATGATATTTTTCAAGAACAGAGGCGATTTCTGATTTCTTAAAAAGACTTGCATAACCGTATGCGCTCATTCCCATTGAATCACAAAAATCAACGTCAGCACCTCTTTCTACCAGCGCCTTGCACACTTCAATTTTATCAGATCCCACTGCCAGAACGATTGCAGTCTGACCTTCTTTACTTACAACATTGACATCAGAACCGTTTACCTTTGAAAGATAAATAGCAAGTTCGTCGAATCCGCAAAATATAGCATCCATCAAAGGAGTATACCCTCTATCTTCAGATATGCTGTTAATCAACGCCCCATTATCCAAAAGAAACTGCACAGCTTTTTTGTTACCTTTTCTGACCGCAAGATTTATAAGCGGTATTCCCTGATCATCGGTACTGTTCACATCAAAGCCTGCAGCTATCATGGAAATCGCCCCATCAAAATCGCCACTAAAAACATCTGCCATAAATACCTGGAGATTCGGTTTGACTGCAGATGAAGAAGATGCATTTTCATTCGCTTCAAAATCAGCAATTACAGATTCATAATTCTGTTTCAAATATGAAGAAAAATCATCTTTATCACCATAAATGGTGCAATTTTCAAATGCCGAAACAAACTTTGAATCTTCCAGACCACAAAGATATACCGGTATGTTTTTTCCGCAGAAAAAACCGCACAGAAATTGAGTAGCAGAAAAAAGTTTTTCACCGCAATAAACAAAATGAGTAATGCAATCTACAACATCAAGAATTTTTTCCAGATTCTTCTTTTTAGTATCTGAAACATAAACAACGTTGCCATAAAAATTCTGATGAACGATTTCCTTAAAAAAATCCTGATCTTCTTCCTCTGCAATAATAAGCCAATTCATGAAATACATTATAAAACACAGTACATTGCAAAACAAGATAAAGTTTTTTGAAAAAAAGCAATTTTTTTTCAAAAAAAAAGATTTATCGTATTGACACAAATTCATGTTTCATATAATATCTAAAACATCAACACGCCGCTGTAGCTCAGTTGGTAGAGCAGTAGACTGAAAATCTACGTGTCGTTGGTTCGATTCCAACCGGTGGCAGTAAAAAAGACGCTTTATTGAGCGTCTTTTTTATTTAACTAATCCTCTTATCTAAAATAAAAATCCTAGTATTCCAGATCCTACCATTATTTTCTTATCACAAAAGAGTTTTTGCATATTATTTTCCTTGAGTTTAACTTCAAACTAGAGTATTCTAATATAGGTTTCTGGAAATTGCCTTTCTGACAATCTTTTTTTTCGGAGGAAAAATATGAAAAAAATACTATGTATCATTGCTGCAACAGCTTTACTTGGAACAACCGTTTTTGCAGGAGATGAAGAAGCCAGCAAAAAAAGAGATGCACAAATCACTGGAGAATTAGGAAATGTAGCAGACCTTTTGACCGATGGAAATATCGAAAACACGCCAATGCTTCTGGTAAATCCAGATGCATATATTGGAAAACTTTTCCCATCCATACCAGCTCATTTTACAGCAGGAATCTCAGTATCTGGAACAATTTTCAAAACAGCAGATCTTGTAGATCCTATGAAAAATGTAATCTATACTATGACAGACGAACTTAAGGCTTCCGATTTTGGTAAGCTTTTTACAGGCGCTGCAGAAGATCCTGTATTGGATCTGAACTTCGATGTTCCTGCAAAGATTCCACTTCCAACAGCAGGTGTTTCTTTAAGAATCGGAGGTATCATTCTTCCATTTGACATAGGCTTTTATGGAATGTATGCAATTCCAGGTTCTCTTGATTCTTTCAAATACGAAGACTTCAGCGCATCTATCAACTATTCTTCTTTTGGAGTTGATCTTCGCTACTGTCTGGTTAAAGAAAAAGGCCTTCTGCCTAAAGTTTCACTTGGATTTGGATACACATTTGTAAACGAAAGCCTTTCTTTCGATGCAAAAAGAAGCTTCAGCTATGACTACGACTTTACAAGCTCAGGAGGTCCTTCAGGTTCTGCAAAAGGCGGTTTTGATACAGCCATCGACATGGACATTAAGCAGCATTCAATTTTCGCACAGATTCAGGTTTCAAAGCAGCTTTTGTATTTGTTCACACCATATATCGGAGCTCGTTACTCAATCAGCAAAACAGATGCAGACATCGACTGGTATTACAAGACAAACCATGATGCTCTTCCTTCACCTGCTCCAAACATGGAGGACATAGACCGCAAAGATTCAAAATCTATTTCATCAGATTTTGACATGGGAGAAGGAAATGCTCAGCTCTTTGGCGGCATCGGTTTGAATCTTGCCCTTTTCCAGCTTGGATTGAATGTTCAGTGGAATCCTAAATCAAACTACGTAACAGCAGGCCTTTTGGCAACCCTTAAGATCTAGCTTAAAAAAAAATCAAGGCCACGACACCAAAGAAGATCAAAACATGGCTTTGATTTAAATGATTTAGCAAAAAAAAATCCGTTGCAAATATGTTTCACACATCTGCAACGGATTTTTTTTGTCAGAGGGAAAAGTTTTCCTGTCCTTTTACGCTATTATCGCTTCAATCCAAGCACTGTTTCAAGCAATGTATCGGCAGTCTGAATTGTCTTCGCATTTGACTGGAAACCTCTCTGAGTTACAATCATGTCTGTCATCTGTTCTGAAAGGTCAACGTTTGACATTTCAAGAGCACCAGCCAAAAGGCTTCCTTTGCCAGCTACACCAGATTCACCAATTCTAGCTTCTCCAGAGTTGTTTGTTTCTACATAAGTATTGTCACCAGCTTTTTCAAGACCGCGGTCATTGGCAAATGTGGCCAATGCAATTTGACCTATTACGCGGTTAGTTCCATTTGAATATACACCAGTGATTGTTCCGCTTGAATCAATCTTAAAGTTGTCAAGATAACCAAGTGTATAACCGTCCTGACTATATGCCTTATTTGATGACTTAGAAGCTGACTGGGTGATTGTATTTGTCATACTTCCGATTGTTCCAAGATTCAAATTGAAAGTCTGGCGGTATGGATTACCGTTTTCGTCAGTTTCTGCTTCAGGAACTGTGAAAGAAGTCTGAAGAACAATCTCACCTTCTGTATTGGAAACATTTCCAGCGCTGTCTGTTACGCGGGAAAGCATTCCCATATTGTCGAATTCAACGATGAAAGTGTTCTGCACACCGTCTGTTGTTCCAAGACCTACTCGAGTCTGAGTAAAATCTGCATTTCCTTCATCAACATTCACTGTTGCTTCCCATGCATTTGGATTTCCAACTACACGACGATAAGAAACACTCAAAAGATGCTGGTTACCAAAACTATCGTAGATTTTCTGTTCGTTTTTCCAAGTACCTTTATCAATATCAGAAGCACTTGCTCCTTCAAGAATCTCCGGAGTATTTTTATCCAAGTTGCAGGCATAAAGAACATTCTGTGTTGCTTTTGCAGGATCTTTTGAGCCTACTGGAATTACAAGGTCAGTTGGTGTTGCTGCATTCTGAATGATATGTTCGCCGTTTATTTCACGTGCCATCCATCCCTGAACGCGCATACCATTTGCAGGGTTTACCAATGTACCGTCGCGGTCAAGTCCAAACACACCATTACGAGTATAAAAGCTTTCTTCACCGTTCTTTACGATAAAAAAACCGTTTCCCTGAATTGCAACATCAGTTGATACACCTGTAGACTGCAAGTTTCCCTGTGTGAAAACCTGTTCAATTGTTGCAATTGTCATACCAAGACCAACATCTTTTGGGTTTACGCCACCAAGTTCTTCTGTTGGTTTTGCAGCACCAGCCACCTGCTGACTGATCATGTCCTGAAAATTTACACGACCGCGTTTAAATCCTGTTGTATTTACGTTGGAAATATTGTTTCCAATAACGTCCATACGTGTCTGGTGGTTCTGCAATCCGGATACGCCGGAATAAAGTGATCTCATCATATATCTAACCCTGCCTTTTTATTACCTTTTTCTATTTAGTTACATTCCGTAAACAGCTTTAATTTTATCCAAGTTGTAGAACATGCCGTTTACC
Organism: Treponema sp.; assembly: GCA_016297405.1. Taxonomy (GTDB): domain Bacteria; phylum Spirochaetota; class Spirochaetia; order Treponematales; family Treponemataceae; genus Treponema_D. Next base: position 36,175 of record JAEDGP010000007.1, on the reverse strand, counting down.
ATAACTTCCGGATTTGAACCCATTGTCGTAGCTTCTACAACACCCCTGGTTGTGGTATCACCAATTTCAATTTCAACAGTCTTTCCAATCGTATTAGCAGCCTGTGATGCATTAATCATTTCAGCCATCTTAGTAAAAGACTGATTCATATTGGTCATCTGTTCCAATGAACTGAACTGAGCCATCTGTGAGATGAACTGAGTATCTTCCATTGGATTTGTAGGATCCTGATTGGTCAGCTGAGTAATCAGAAGCTTCAAAAAGTCATCTTTACCCAACTGCTGATTTGCCGTACGTCCATTTACAGTGTTAGCTTTGTTGAATGAATTTACTGCATTATCAACAGCAAACTTTTCACTAGATGTCATGGTTGTATTCAGTGTCATCTGTTCCATCATTTACCTCTTTTATTACAAAGCCATTAGCTGGCTAAGCATTCCTTATTAACATCGGAGTTTTAAGCAACGATGTTTACACCATTTTTCATTGAAATTTCAAAATTATTTACGGTCTCAAAGTCACCATCGAAATTTTCTTCACCATAAGAAAGCTCTACATCAAAATGGCTGTAGTTTCTTGGCTCATGATTTTCAAAACCCTGCTGATTTGATGAAGACGATCCTCCATTTGACATGGAAAGTTCAAAACCTTTGGTATCAAAACCACTTTCATTGAACGATTGTCTAAGATTTTCAGCGGAATCTTTAAAAGCATTATATGCTTCTTGACTTGAAACAACGATTTTTCCAGAAATAACTTTGTCGTTCAGCTGAAGATCGATTTTTACATCACCTAAAGCCTCAGGATGAAGCACAAGTTTGATCGAACCAACATCATTGTCTTTAAGGACAATAGAACCAGCCTTCACAATATCACTTGCACTTTCCTGCAATTGATTTGTAAGCATTGCCTGGAACGAAGATCCGTGTGCTCTGGCAGTCTGATCGTTGGATGAAAGGATATTGTTCTGAATTGTCTGGGCATTCTGATTCTGATTTAAGTCAAATGTTAATTCAGCATGATTTCCTTCAAATTTTGTCTGGGTAACCTTAAGAGGCTCCTCACCAGAGTTTTGAGAAATTAATTGATTCTTTTCATCAGCGAAAGTTTCTTTTGTGCGAAGGTCGTGAACCTGGATTTTTTTATCTTTATCAAGATAAAGTTTTTGTTCACCAAAACCTTTGTCAGAGTCAACGAATATCGATTTTTCAATTGCAATTTCATTGGACACTACAGAAACATTAGTATCCAAGGACTTTTCCTGTCCTTTTATCTTTTCGTCCAACGCAGGTTTTTCATTCTGCTCACCATGACTTCCCATAATGAGGATTTTTGGAAAATCTTGTTCTTTTTCGGATTTTTTTTCATCCATTACTTTTTTTGAATGGATATTTCTTGCTGTCTGTTTCTGGCCTTTTTCTTTATTTTCGGTATTTTTGAAGTCAGTTTTCTCTGAAAGGGCCATTTTTTGACTGGCAGGCAATTCTTCCCTAAGAAGAATCTTCTCTACCATATCTTTTTTTTCAGACAAAGCACGTTCTGTTTTTTCTACCGGAGCTTCATTTTTTGAAACAGTTTTTTCAGTTTTATCAAAAGCTTCAGTTTTTTTAGAAAAATCTTCGTCATGAACAGCAGCTTCATCTTCATTTCTGGCCTTTTCTATAGCCTGCTCGAATGAAACCTTATGCTTATTTCCTGTTTCAAAGGACAATTCCTTTGGCATTGAATTAACCACGTTTGAGAAGGAAACGTTTTGGTTCAATGACTGTAGAGAAAGAAGGTCTGTCTGATTCGTAAGTTGTGCCTGCATCGGCAGTTCCTCCTGTATACGGGAACTGTGCAAAAAAAAGCAGAAACATTTCCCGATACGTTTAAATCATCGAAATGTTTCTGCTTTAGGTTTAACTAATTTTGAAAAAAATTAGCGCAGCTCGGCAGGTTTATTCAGCATTTTTGTTTTTATGACTGCAGCTCGCTCAGGTTTCATGAGGGAAAGCCAATATCCGCCCATGGAAGAAGTCCCATCTCTCTTTGCAATCTCTTCGACCTTGCGAAGAATATCTATAACAACCTGATCGTCCATGGATTCAAGAATAGCAACGGAATTTTCAGGAGCCATACCATTAAGATAGGCAGCAAGCTGTTCAACGATAAGGTTCTTATCGTTCAACTGTTTCTGCATAAGCTCAAACGTGCGTTCCCTTTCTTCCTGAGATTTTTCTCTATTGGCAAGTTCAGAAGCTATCTGCTCGTTAAGCTTTTCTTTCTGTGCGATTTCAGCTTCTCTTTTATCAAGTTCTTCCCGATAAAGATCAAGGGATTCCCTTTGCTTTCTAAGCTTATCGCCATCCCTGTCGAAAACTATTGGATCCGTAGAAGTAATTGTCTGTGAGGTACGCTGCTGCATGCCAAGGGCTTTTGCCACCGGTTGAAATAAAAAATCAAACTTCCAGCCTGCAACGGAACGCAAAATGAGCGCACCACCCAGCAGAATGATAAGAATAATCATCAGCAGAACTATAGTCTTTCCTAAAGTCTTCAACTTTTTCCCCTTCGCTTCTATATTAATTGAATACTAACGTTCAATCAATCCACCAATTGCCGTTCCAAGCGTAATATCGTCTTCAACAGAAACGATTTTCCAGTAAAGACCACGCTGAATTGTAAGGCACTCTTCAAGGTATGAATTTACACGTTGGAAAATCATGTGGGTTTTCCAGAATGTAGAACCGTTGCACAAAATTGAAACTGGCTTCACGCAAGATTTTCCTTCTCCACTCTGAATCACACATGCAACAAGGATGGCTGCTGCACTGCGGGCAGAACGTTCTTCCAAAGCATCGAAAAGCTGGAACAGACATTCATAATCTTCTTCTGTTGCGTTGTTAGAAGCACAAAGCTTTGAAAGGTTTCCATTCACATCATAAGGAGCATGAAGGAATTCGTTTATTTCAATGTTTGAAAGGGTTTCAAGCCCAGAAAGTGCTTTCCTGACCTTTTCTGAGAAAAGCCCATCTTCACAAGCCATTCTGATCATCTCAAGTCCAACAGGACCGAGATAACCACCAGCACACTGCTTTTCAATGAATGCAGTTCCAGGCTTCTGAGATTTTGCGTCATAAGCTTTATCAAAATCACTCATCACAACAGCTTTGGTTTTACCTGATTCACATACAACAATCTGCTTTTCAAAAGATTTTCCAAAAGCAGGCTGTATATAAGCAGCATTCATGCCAGTTCCAAGAATAAAACCAATGAATGAAGAATAAGGATTGTCTTTTGCACAAGCTTTTCCTGCAAGCAAAGCAGCAACTGTATCATTCAAAAGTGTAATTCGATTGATTTCCTTCCAGCCATGGCTTGCAAGAGCAGCTTTAAGCTCTTTTCCAATAGCACATCCTACAACTTCAGGCGCCTTAACTTCCTTAGAGAAATTGATCAGAACACCATCACCATCTTCTGTAATTGTCATAGGGTATGAAAAACAGAAGCCAATAGAATCAGATTTATCTTTAAGGTGGGCAAGGTTTTTTGCAAACTGATCAAAGAATTCTTTTTTTGAAAGTTCTTTTTCTACACCAGGCATTTTTGTTTTTTCCATGTGGGAAATAGAAGCTTTACCTTCTGAATCAAATGTAACAAGACAGGAACGGAAATTCGTTCCGCCAGCATCAATTACGATAACGCTTTTGCCAGCTGCATTTTTTTCTGGAGGAAGACTGAATGTTGGAATCATATCTTCATCAGATTTCTGGCCATTTAATCCGCGATTCATGTCATCAAGAATGGAAAGCGCAATTGCATTTACATCTGCATGGATTGGAAAATTGTGTCGTGAAAGAAAACCGGCTACAGCCTTATTCATAATTTTACCTTCTTTGTTTTATAAATAATAGATATAATATTTTAACAAATATTGCGCAAAAAGCAATAGAATGTTATTTTCTATCTCATGGCTTTAGATTTAGACACGTTGAAGAAAGAACTTAATCCAGAACAATACCGAGCCGTTACAACCGTAAATGGCGCAATTCTTATCATTGCGGGAGCAGGAAGCGGAAAAACCCGTGTCATCACCTTCAGAATCGCCCACATGCTGGATCTGGGGATTCCACAAAGCCAGATTCTTGCTCTTACCTTCACAAACAAAGCCGCAAAGGAAATGGAAGAACGCGTAAAGGATTTAACTCAAAGAAAACTGCAGAATCTTACCGTTTCCACTTTCCATGCATTTGGAGTGCGAGTGCTCCGCCAGGACATTGAAAAGCTTGGCTGGCGTGAAAATTTTTCAATTTATGACGAAACCGACCGTACAGCTTTGATTAAAGAATGCGGCAGAGAGCTCAAGTTTTCTCCAGAAGCAATGGATATATACAAAATCAGCCAGCTTTTCTCAAATATAAAGACAGGCCGAAAAACCTGGCAGACAGACAGCGACATGTACCGAAGTCTGTACGAAAGCTATCAGGAAGGCCTTAAGCTTTACAATGCCGTTGATTTCGATGATCTTATAGTTTTGCCGATAAAACTGTTCCGAGAACATCCTGATGTTCTTGCAAGATACAGGGAACGCTACAAATACCTTATGGTGGACGAATTTCAGGACACAAGCCATCAGCAGTACGAATTGATGCATCTTCTTGCAGATCAGAATGTGGCCGTTGTAGGAGACGATGACCAGTCGATTTACAGCTGGCGTGGAGCCGATTACCAGAACATAATAAATTTCGAGAAGGATTTCCCGGTTACCGAAATCCGTCTGGAACAGAATTACAGGTCAACAGGAACTATTCTGGATGCAGCAAACGGTGTAATTTCCCATAATACAAACAGAAAAGACAAAAAACTCTGGTCTGGCAACGGAGAAGGCAAACCTATAGAAATCTTTTTGCCTGAAAATGAAACAGACGAAGCTGATTTCATCGCAGAAACAATTCAAGGCGTCGCAATGGAAGAAAAGCTCAAGTACGATGACTTTGGAGTTTTGATTCGCGCAAATACACAAAGCCGCTTTATAGAAGAAGCATTTCTGGAAAACAACATTCCTTACACCATGAGTGGCGGAACAAGTTTCTTTGAACGAAAAGAAATCAAAGATGTCATCAGCTATCTTCGAGTAATTGCAAACCATGACGATGACATAAACCTGCTGCGCATAATAAACACACCTCGCCGTGGAATCGGCAGGGCCAGCATCCAGATAATGAATGATGAAGCCAAGGAATTGGGTACAACCTTATGGGACGCCATCCAATCCCTTCTTAAGCGACCTGATAGTCCTGCGAAGGATGACCTCAAAGACGATCTTGAAGATTTTACAACCCTGATTGAATCCCACCGTTCAAAGCTTCTAAGCGGTCGAGGCCTGGCAGGAAAGGTTCGCCAGCTTATTGAAGAAATTGACTATAAGGGTTACCTTGCCTCCGAGTACACAAAAAGCGAAAAAGCAGTTCAGTTCAAAATGAGGAACATTGAATTTCTGCTAAACTCTATGGAATCCTGGGAAAACGACCCGGATAATTTTAATCCAAGTCTTTTTACATACCTGAACAGAATCACTCTGCTTAGCCGTGATGACATGGACGATGAAAACGACAAGGGAAAAGTGAATCTCATGACAATCCATGCATCGAAAGGACTTGAATTTCCTGTTGTTTTCATTGCAGGTGCAGAAGAAGGTCTTATTCCCCATGCCAGGAGCGTTGAAGAAAACGGTGGTGACGTAGAAGAAGAACGACGGCTTTTTTATGTTGCGATTACCCGGGCAAGGCAAAAACTATACATTTCCGCATGTCAAAAACGAAGAAGACAACAGATGGTTGTGGAAAGCGAACCTTCCAGATTCCTTGATGAAATTCCACAGAACCTTGTAGCTTATCATGAACGCTCTCTGGAAGTAACAGATGAAAAAGCCCATGATTTTTTGGCCGATATGCTCAAAAAATTCCAGTGCTAATCATCAGAGGCTCTCAAAAATCTACTCTTACAAAACAAGCTCACCCTTTCTTTTTTGAAAGAAAGTTAGACATTGCAGCCATAAACGTAATTTTTGCAGACGGAGTAATCAACAAAAAAAATTCAGATCCTCTCAACAGCGTGAATTTCAGTGTCAATGCTGAAGCAGCTGCTCACTTCTATCTAACAAGCAGGCTTTTTCTTGAAAAAAACATAGACTTCATCTCTTCATTCCTTAGGGACATGAATCTTATAATCATCCAGCCATCCATAAATATTGGCTGGCAATTCTAATAAAAGCACACAAAATATATTTTTCTGATAAAAAAGAGCCTCCTAAAATCGAATTTATCATTCATCGCCAGGAAGCCCTTCATTTCAGTCCAAAAAAAGACTACTTTATACACGATACTTTATCTTTTTGCCAGTACCTTTGTACATTTCTTTGCGAAGTTCTGTAATAGAGTCATCACTGATGTAATTGTCAAATGTTGTCATGCGATCGATTATGCCATTTGGAGTAATTTCGACAATCCTGTTTGCTACCGACTGTATGAATTCATGGTCATGGCTTGTAAAAAGAACAACGCCAGGAAAATTAATTAAACCTTCGTTCAATGACTGAATTGCTTCAAGGTCCAGGTGATTTGTAGGATCGTCCATAATCAATACATTAGCACCGCTGAGCATAAGCTTAGAAAGCATACAACGTACTTTTTCTCCACCGGAAAGCACCTTAACTTTCTTCAAAGATTCGTCACCACTAAAAAGCATTCGTCCAAGGAAACCTCGCACATAGGCATCATCCTGTTCCTTTGAATACTGTTTAAGCCAATCGGTGATATTATATTCGTTCGCAAAATATTTTGAGTTGTCGCGAGGAAGATATGCATGGCTGGTGGTTTGTCCCCAAAAAAATTCACCGCTTTCCGATTTCTTTTCACCACAAATGATGTCAAACATGGCAGAAATTGAATTATGTTCAATACCTACAAAAGCAATTTTGTCCGTGCGACCTACATTCAGGCTAAAATTATTCAAAAGCTGAACACCATCTTCATCTTTATAGCAAATGTTCTTAAGTTCAAGAACGTTATTTCCAATTTCACGATCAGCTTTGAAGTTTACATAAGGGAATTTTCTTGTAGATACAGGCAAATCCTCAACGCTTTGTGCAAGCTTATCGTAGATCTTTTTACGGCTAGTGGCTTGCTTTGATTTTGCTGCATTTGAACTAAAGCGAAGAATAAATTCCTTAAGATCTTTCATCTTGTCTTCAGCTTTTTTCTGCTGTTCCTTAGCCTGGCGCTGCAAAACTTGAGTCATCTGATACCAGAAATCATAGTTTCCTGCAAACTGGGTAATTTTTCCGTAATCAATATCACAAATGAACGTACAAACAGTATTCAAAAAGTGACGATCATGGGAAACAACAATTACAGTATTTTCGAATTCCAAAAGGAAATTTTCAAGCCACGTAATTGATTCAATATCAAGACCGTTTGTAGGTTCATCGAGCACAAGAATGTCAGGATTTCCAAAAATTGCCTGAGCAAGCAAAACACGAACTTTCTGACTTTCATCAAGCTCGCTCATCATCTTGTCATGATATTCTTCTTCCAGACCAAGGCCAGAAAGCATCTGTTCTATCTGATTTTCAGCCTCATAGCCACCAATTTCACCAAATTCAGCCTGCATATCTGCAGCCTTCATACCATCTTCATCGTTGAAATCAGGTTTTGCATATATTTCTTCGATTCCCTTATTTAAATCATAAAGTTTTGGGAATCCCATCATTACAGTATCTTTTACAGAATACTGATCGTAGGCAAAGTGGTCCTGTTTCAAAACAGCCATTCGCTCGCCTGTGGAAATAGTAATTGTTCCAGAATCGTGCTCAAGTTCGCCAGAAAGAACTTTCAGAAAAGTTGATTTTCCAGCACCATTTGCGCCAGTAATTCCATAACAGTTCCCGTTTGTAAATTTTAGATTTACATCCTTAAAAAGAGGTTTTTCGCTAAAACGAACGCTTACATCACTTACAGTAATCATTTTTTATCCTATTTTTTTTAACGGCCGAAAAAAGCCTTTACTTTATCAAGGAAACTCATATTTTTAAGTCCCTTCTTTGGCTGAGTTTTATTCTGCTTTGCAACAGCTACATTATTTTTCTTTTTGTTTGTATAAGATTTATTTGAAGGCTTTGAATATCTACCATTAACTGTGGATGCTTTACTTTTTTGTTCAGTGCCATATTTTTCTTTATAGAATTTCATGCGCTGATCAAAAGACATACCTTCGATCTTCTGCATTTCTTCTTTTGCTTTATAGTCTTTTTTGCAGCCACTTTTCTTGAAATCTTTCTTATAGCCATCTTTACCGAAATCTTTCTTATAGCCGCCAGACTTGCCGCCATTGCGATCAGAATATCGAGCTTTACCTGAATGGCCCTTGGAACGGTCATAGCGCGAACCGCCACGGTTATCGTCATAGTCGTCATGCCAGTTTTCGGTTTTAATGTAAACTCCAGCAGACTTATCGTCCATCATTTGTTCCGGATAAGCTACATGAGAAGGAATCTGCATTTCGATATAACGCTCGATTGCAGGAAGATTATACACATCCTGTTCAGAACAGAAAGTATATGCTTTACCAGATTTTCCGGCACGGGCAGTACGACCAATGCGATGAACATAATTTTCTGCTTCATTTGGAAGATCATAATTGATTACCATTGCCAAATCATCAACATCAATTCCCCGGGCAGCAACATCAGTAGCAACGAGCATCGTTATGTTACCTGCTTTAAAATCCTTGAGGATGGCAAGTCGTTTTGACTGTGGAAGGTCACCGATAATAAAGCTTGCCTTAAGATCGTTCATTTCAAGTCTTTTTGCAACAACTTCACATGAACGCTTAGTATTACAGAAAATGATTACGCTAGACGGGTTCTCATTCTTAAGGATGCCGATAAGAAGCTTCATTTTTTCATCACTTGAAACATGAAGCAATTCCTGCTGAATCTCGCTTACCGTAATATTCTCACAGGCAATTTCGATTTCCTTTGCGTCACGAGTATATTCCCAGGCAAGATTCTTTACATACGAATTTAGAGTAGCACTGAAAAGCATAGTCTGACGTTCTTCTGATTTTGGAACAAGCTTCAGAATTTTTCGCAATTCAGGATAAAACCCCATATCAAACATACGATCAGCTTCATCAACTACAATATAACCGACATCCGAAAGAGAAAGATTGTTTCCTTCGCAAAGATCAATAAGTCGTCCTGGAGTTCCAACAATGATGTCTACACCCTTCTTTACTGCGGCAATCTGTTTTTCATAGCCAACGCCGCCATAAAAACTGAAGGTTTTAAGATCAGAAGCACTAATAAGAACTTTAGCTTCTTCCTCAACCTGAACGGCAAGTTCACGGGTTGGAACCATTACCAATGCTTTTTTTTGAGTTTCCTTTGAAAGCATTTCCTGTATTATAGCAACAAGATAAGCTGCAGTTTTTCCGGTTCCAGTCTGAGACTGAACATATAAATCAGAACCGTCCTGGGAAATTTTTAAAACCTGTTCCTGAACATCAGTACAAGTCGTATAACCAGCTGCATCCAAACCTTTAAGCAGCTGTTCATTTAAATTAAATTCTTTGAAATTCATGGTTTTGATTATAGTGTTTTTTATATATTGTTACAATGTATAAGATTAAGTGGATTCAGAATGCTTTTTTACAAAATCCATTCATTTGTTTTTTTTGTTGATCATCAAGGAATTTCTGGCACCTTTTATCAAATCGCAAACATTCAATCCATATTCAGCAGAACTTGCAATTCCCATTGTAACGGATAAATAAAATGGAAGTGCATCAATGCGGTTAATTTTTTCTACTGCTTTTTCAATCTTCTGTTTCATCTCCCAAATATCATAATCACAGGAAAGCTCAACAGCCACTGCAAATAAATCGGACGAAAACCGGCACAAAAGGCTGCCTTCCAGCACATTGTTTCGTAATGCATTGGCTGTAAGCAGCAACGTTTCGTCCCCTACAGAATGCCCATACGTGTTATTTATTTTTCTAAATCCATCAATATCAACAATCATCAGGTAAACTTCATTTTCACGGCTGCAACAACGCAAAAGTTGCACCAGATCCTTTTCAAAAACAGAACGAATTGAAACCTGTGTCAAAACGTCAACAGTCACCTTTCCATCCAGATAAGTAAGATGAATCATAAAAATCACAAGTGTGGTTATCAAGCAAGTCACAGGAACTTTTGAAATCAGATCTTTTTGCAAGTAAAAACAAGAAAAAAGCATAAGGCTGTAGAAGAACAGTCTAATCAAAACATGGCGAAGAATATATTTTCTCTTTTTAGTTAAATAAAATGCTGAGAAGCCTGCAGTACAAAGCAAATAAACTCCGCATACATAGAATACAATCGAAAACAGCGGACCTTTTATTAATTTATCTCCGTCCATAAAAAAAAACTGCTGAATCAATATTTGTGGAAAGACACAAATAAACAACAACAAGGCAAGGAATCCCGCTTATGACAGTTTTCCAAATCGCTTTAGAGAAAAAATTTTTTTGAATAAAACTGGAATATAAAAACCATACATACAAGGAAATGACCCAAAATATACAGTAAAGGCTATGATAAAGTTGACTTACAGAACTCATGACACTGCTATCGTATTGTTCAAACAAAAAGGCGCATACGTCAAAGATGAATGTAAGCATATTTAGAAAAACAAAAGCCGAAAACAGATTTCTAATGAAATCGGCAGAGGAATTTTTAAAAGTTACCCTATACCAAATGATAGAACACAAGAGAAAGCATATAACATTAACTTCACAATATAGCAGACAGCTTTGAAAGGCTACATCCATAGTCATCCTATTTTAATAATTTTAAGGCATAAACGGTTGAAAAACAATCTTTTCCATTGACTAAAAATTAATTTTTTATTAGCATAATACACATTCAATGGGCCATTAGCTCAGCTGGTAGAGCAACAGACTCTTAATCTGTGGGTCGCAGGTTCGATCCCTGCATGGCTCAAAACTCCGTAAAATTATGCGGAGTTTTTTTTTGCCCAAAACAGTTTCGCTTATCTTTGTCAAAACTACTTCAATTCAAAAATCTGGATTGCCGCATCCTGAAAATCGGAAAAACAAAGATATTTTCCATCATTGCTTACATCAAGTCCAGTGGGCTGATTTCCACCTTCTATTTTTTTCACTACCGAAAAATCCTGTGTATCGATTACAAAAATCTGCCCATTCACAAGACTTCTTTTCGTATAATCTTCAGGATTATTTGGTCCGCGGCATGAAACAAAAAGATATCTGTCCTTGTATAAATCAATTGTATTGGGATTATTAAAAACCCATTGTGTCTTTTCAATTTTAAAATGCTTCAAATCAATTTTGTACACACAACGATGATACATATCACTTACAAAAGCTTTACTTTCATTTTCATTGACCACTATATGTCTCATGGCAGCCTTTTCTATAAAAATGGAGCCAAGTCGCTCATAAGTTACAGTAGAAAACTTTTCTATCATGCCGCTATCGAATGAAAGTGTTATAAGAATGTCGCCATCTTCAACAAAGCACATTCCTCTTGGAGCACGACCAGTGTTAATTTTCCGAACTATCTTTCCAGAATCATAGTCAATCAGGGAAACATCATTTGAAACCCAATTGGAAACTGCCAGAAGATTTTTTTTGCTGCTATAGGCGATAAATTTGCTCCAGACACCATTTGTATCGATTTCTCGAACATAGGTAAATTCAGGATATGAATATTCATAAACCTTTCCGGTTGTCATCTGAGAGACAAGAAAAATGTTCTTACCAGGAATAAAAATACCTTCGGCAAAACCCTTTTGAGAAGCCATTGGAGGATTTATCCGCTTGATTACTTTCTTATAATCTAGCGAAAAAACATCAAATCCATCGTCATCCAATAGAGGCATCAGAATATATTTATTATCAGGTGAAAAAAGCACCTGCTTAGGCTGTTTGCCGCACTTATATACACCAATTTTCGTAAGCTCAATCTTGCTGTTCATATCAGCCTGTGAAAAAAGCGGCAACATAAAAACTGAAAACAAAAAAGCTAAAACATTCTTCCTGAAATCTAACATATTTTTCATTTTATCAGCTGCACACAATCAGGTCAAAGATATTCTGGAAATAAACAGATTGCATTATTGCAAAATCACCGTTAAAATCATTAGCAGATGGCAAAAATGACGATAAAAAAACAAATTGGCATAATTACAGGTGCTACAGGTGGTTTTGGAATCGAATTTCTGAAAATCCTTGTAAAGAATGAAAAACTTGACGAAATTTGGGCCCTATCTAAAAACGAAGAAAAGCTTTTGAATGTCCAGAAAACTTTTGGTCCGAAAGTCAGGATATTTGCCGTTGACCTTTCAGATTCAAAAAACATTGAAGCGTTCAGCAAAAACCTTTCGAACAACATCACCATAAAATACCTTATAAACAACGCAGGATTTGCAAAATTCTGCTCTTATAAAGAGCTTTCGCTGGAACAATCTCTTCAAATGATTGACGTAAACATAAAAGCCGTTGTAGCAATGACAATATGCTGCTATCCTTTTATGCAGGAAAAAAGCCACATCATAAACATCGCATCTCAGGCAGCCTTCCAGCCACTACCTTACATGAACATTTATAGTGCTTCCAAAGCCTTCGTCAGAAACTACACTCGTGCGTTAAACGTAGAACTGAAACCTAGCGGCATAACAGCTACCGCAGTCTGCCCTGGCTGGATGAAGACAAAATTCTTTGAAGTTGCAGAAATGGGAGCAGAAAAAACCATCAGCAATTTCAAAGGCATTCTTTCCCCTCATACAGTAGCAGAAAAAGCCATAAAAGATGCCAATAAAGGGAAAGACACATCTGTCTGTTCCATCAAGATCAAGTTCCTCCACTTTTTTGCTAAGGTTCTACCCCAAAGCATATCCATGAAAATCTGGAATTTAATGCAAAATCTCTGACAAATGCTAGTCATCAAGTTTTAATTCACAAACTTCCCGTCCTTCCTGCTCAGAAATCAGTTTCAGTACTTCATTTTTAAGTAAAGGTTTATTTGAATCATACATTGCACGATTGGATTCAATCTCTTCAAAAGTCCATTTTCTTCCCTTGTTCATACCAGGACAGTCCTTTGCACAATCTTCCCACATGGAAGATGACTGTATCATCCATGACCAAAATGGATAGGTGGAACATTGCACAGGGCGAGATTTATATGCGGAACAACCATTTTCCCAAAGAATACAATCGTAGTTATCCTTTTCTTTCAGAGCTATAACAGTCTGGCCGTAATAATAATCAGCCCAACGGCAATACTTCATGACAAAATCAAGAACATTCATGTTATAGAAATCGCATAACGTTGTAAGATCCCTCTTGGACAAATAAACAAAGCCAGGAGAATGACCACAGCAAAAGGAACATCTTTGACATTCAAAATTAAGCCCGTCTTTATAAAATTTTTCTTCATTCATTATGAGATCCTAAATATATTTTTTTTCGATTTTTCCTTCAGGAATATATTTGCATTACCGGCAACACAAGAATCTTTTTCAGAATCAACGTCCTTGTCCAAGTCAAACAGACGATTAGCTCTTCTTTCGCCCCCTCGGGAAAATCCGCTTTTATGAAATTCTTTTTTATGAAATTCGTCTTTTTTGTTTTTTTCAGTTTTTTCAAACTCCACTTTCCTTTCTACAAACCCATCTGGAAATTCGCATTTTTTCTGTGAAACAAAAATCTGCCAGCAACGATGACATTTTGTGTTTTTAAAATCCTCGGGAATGGTTTTGCTGGTAATATCTTCGCAAAACACTGCCATTCCTCCATTTATTGCCTTCACAACATAAGACTCGTCAAAAGAAAGTCGTCTGGAATTTGTGCTGAAATAGAGAACACCTTTTTTTGCAAGTAACGAAACGCACTTGTTTACTAAAATCGGCCATTGCCTGTTTATGTCCAGCATATTGTCGCTCATCTTGGAATTACTGAAAGTTGGCGGATCCAAAACAATAATGTCAAACAACAGTTTTTCCCTCTCAGATTCACTGGAATTGTTCAATTTTTTAATTTTTTCGTCAAGAATTGCAAAAACATCTCCCTTATTGTAGACATATCTTGAGGAATCGCAAAAACCGTTCAGAGCCATATTATCCTTTGCCACATTCAAGTAAGTGTTGCTTAAATCAACACTTTCAATAAAACTTGCGTTTCCGCTTGCTGCATAAACACTAAAACTTCCAGTATAGCAAAAAAGATTCAGAACGCGCTTTCCACTAGAATTGTCTCTGACAATAGAACGAAGAGGTCGGTGATCAAAAAACAAAAAAGAATCCAGATAAGTGGTAAGATCCACATTGAACAGTTGCCCCTGTTCCTGAACGACACCTTTAATAACAGCATTTCCAGTAGTTTTTTCGTACTGATTTTCTCCCTTTTGTCTTTTGCGCTCTTTTACAATAATATGGGTTTCTAACACAGAAAAAACTTTTGCGCATTCCATCTTCATGGCCATAAGCCAGTTTCTTTCCTCGGACAAATCCTTTTCATATGGCCTTTCATACAAAAACAATACCACATACCGGCGTTCAGCACATTCCTTTTCTATAAGAGGATCGTTATTTGCAATACGTTGATTCTGTTCCCCCATAAAACGGGCACAATCAATCGTTGAGCAAACATCTGCTGGCAAAAACTCATAAAAATCTACAGCCACAGGAATTTCAGGAATATCCTTATCATATACCCGATAACAGGATATCCTGTTCTTTCTAGCCCACTTACGCAATTCCCTATATTTTTTTGAAAGCCTATTTTTAAAAAGTTGAGCCTGATATTCAGTTTTATCAGCCATGTTATCCCCTTGTTAAATAAAAAAGGCTGCCAAAAGCAGCCTTTTTTGAAAATTACAACTTACTTATTTTCTGCTTTAATTCCGTAACGTTTGTTGAAACGATCAATACGACCTGCTGTATCAACAAGCTTCTGCTTTCCTGTATAGAATGGGTGACAAGCAGAACAAATTTCAACGCTGATGTTTTCAACTGTCGAACGTGTTTCGATTACATTACCACAAAGACATGTAATCTTTGTAAGTTTGTATTCTGGATGAATACCTTTTTTCATATTTCCCCCACTGCACTTGCCCTGCAACGCGGAATCTTATTCATATCGTTGCCACAACATGCAATTTAACTAATTAGTTTAAACATTATAGTTATTTAAAAGCTTTATGTCAATTTATAATCAAACAAAGCACACTACATTTCACCTGCAGTCCCTGCATTCATGCTGGCAAGGAAAGCTTCGTTTGTCTTAGACTTCTTCATGCGGTCAAGAATAAGCTCAAGGATTTCTGCATCTTCCATTGGATTCAGAACCTTGCGCAAAATCCAAAGTTTCTGAAGTTCGTTATCCGTAAGCAAAAGTTCTTCCCTTCGTGTACCAGATTTCTTGATATTGATTGCAGGGAAAAGTCTGCGTTCAGCCAGCTTTCTGTCAAGGTCGATTTCGCTGTTGCCAGTTCCTTTGAATTCTTCAAAGATTACCTCATCCATGCGGCTTCCAGTTTCCACAAGAGCTGTGGAAATGATTGTAAGTGATCCGCCTTCTTCAATATTTCGTGCAGCACCAAAAAATCGCTTTGGTTTATGAAGTGCATTAGAATCAACACCACCAGAAAGAACTTTGCCAGATGTTGGAACAGTAACGTTATATGCGCGAGCCAAACGGGTGATTGAATCAAGAAGAATCACAACGTCGTGCTTATGTTCAACAAGACGCTTAGCTTTTTCCAACACCATTTCGGCAACCTGAACATGACGAGTAGCCTGCTCATCAAAAGTTGAAGAAATTACTTCACCTTTAATGGCTCTTTCCATTTCCGTTACTTCTTCTGGACGCTCATCAATAAGAAGAACTATAAGGTACACCTCAGGATGATTTGTTGTAATTGCATTCGCAACCTTCTGCATCAGCGTTGTCTTACCAGCTTTTGGAGGAGCAACAATCAAAAGACGCTGACCTTTACCAATTGGACTGAACAGATCAACAATTCTTGATGAAACATCTGTAGAAATTGTCTCAAGATGAAGCTTATCCTTTGGATATAATGGAGTAAGATTTTCAAATGGAATTCGCGACTGAGCAACTTTCGGATCATCAAAATTGATTTTTTCAATGCGAAGCAAAGCAAAAAATCTTTCGCCTTCTTTTGGACTTCTAGTTTGTCCATAAATCGTATCACCAGTCTTAAGATTGAAAAGCCGTATCTGGCTTGGCGAAATATAGATATCATCCGGTCCAGGAAGATAACTGTTTTGTGGACTTCTAAGAAATCCATATCCGTCAGGAAGAATTTCCAATGCACCGCTGGCAAAAATCAATCCGCCATGTTCTGAATGAGCCTTCAGAATAACGAAAATCAATTCCTGCTTCTTCATAGGTGCCAGGTCATCTGCATTAAAACCATATTTTGTGGCAAGGTCACGCAACTCGTGCATTCCCATTGCTGTCAATTCATTAATCACAAGGCGAGGCTTGCTGTTTTCATCGGTACAATCGCCAGCAGACTGCATAACAGAAGGATCAATTGCATTTGTAGGAACCGGCATGTCTGACCTTCCCTCAATACTTCTGTGCACCATTTTTCTGTTGTTTGATTTTGGCTGAAAACGTTGATTCTGCCTGGTCACATTTCGGTTTTCTGATACATGACCTTCGCTGTCAGTAACCTCCGATGCGTTGTTTTCAATTGACTCTGGATTTTTTTCAACGCGAACAACAGCCTTCTTTCTTCTGACTGTCACCTTAACAGGCTGCTCTGCATTTTCCTGTACTTCTGCTTCTGAATTTTGTGAGATTTGTTGATCTGCGGAGGAATAGTTTTCTTCTGTTGAAATAGATTCTGATGCTTCATAAGAAGCTGGCTGAGCATCAAAATCAAGCTGTGACTGACCACCATCAGTCATTGCCTGAGATTCTTCCTCTGCGTCAGAACGACGACGCTTAAAAGGCATTAGATAACTCCATGTTCTTGATTTATATTAAGAAAAAAGAAATTAATAAATTATGATAAACAATTATTACAGATTTTCAATAAATATGTCAACAATAAAATTATTCAATAATATCAGATCTCAATACCATAGACTGCTTGAATTCATCTGAAGCACATGAAAACAAATCTTCCTCCGGAAGCTTATCAAGCATGGTAACCTGACCTTCAAAATTAACGTTGTTTTCGATTCTAATTCTTGATGTAACAATATCTCCGATAACAGAACCACCGCTACAGATTTCAACCCTTTCAGAAGCCTCAATATTCCCTCTAACAGATGCAGAAATCACAACCGATTTTGCAGAAATCTTTTCAACAGTACAAACAGCATTTTTTGCAATTTCCAGATCACCTGTAGCCTTGATTCTTCCGTTAAAATGACCTGTAATTATAAGGCTGCCGCTAAATTCAAGCACACCGTCAAATTCAGTTTCAGGACCAAATACTGTCAAAGTAGGTTTTTTATTGTTTTTTTCTGCATTCTTTGTGTTTTTTTCTGCCATAGCACATATATATTAACGGATTTGAGGACCTATTGCAAGTTTAGATATAAACATAAATGCAACAAGAAAAATTGAAATTACCACGAACACATAAGCCAGCACATCAGGCATTTTTGTATACCACGTATAAGAATCATCTTTTGGCACAATCATTCCTAAAGCAAAAGATTCTTCAAAGGAATTGCAACAAGATTCTACAATGCCCCTTTTATCAATTATGCATGTTTCTCCACTTGAGGTGCTTCTTACGACAGGCACACGATTTTCGATGCTTCTGAAAACAGACATGGAAAGATGCTGGATTTGTGACTTTCTGCTTTTTGCCCAAGCGTCATTGGAAAGATTGAACAAAATCTTGGCTCCATTACGCACGAATTCTGCGCATTCAGAACCAAAACCATCCTCAAAACATATTGGCGTAGAAAATTGTTGTTCCCTGCAATTAAAAACAACCCGCTCTTTTCCTTTCGCCCATTGACGGTCATTTTCAAACAGGAAATCGTTGATAAACGGAAATTCTTTATCATAAGGGAAATATTCGGCAAAAGGAACCAAATGATTTTTTGCATATACATAAGGTTCAGGAGGAAAGACATTTTCTCCTGGAACAAAGACAAAAGCACAATTATAGTCCTTTTGATCTTCTCCTTTTCCAACCGGATTATAATTTCCCAAAACAAACACGGAATTTTTTCCGTCTATATATTTAAGAAGTTCATATACAAGCTTTTTTCTTTCCAGTTCTTTTCCTTCATAAAAATTCTGAAGAATCGAAGGAACAACAGAAGTTTCTGGCCATACAACAAAATCCACATGGGGGTCTATAGCCAACGCTTTGTCTGTAAGTGAAATAAGCGTTTTCACATCTGCTTTGTAATGATCAATATCACCGCTCCAGGGGTCCGAATTATTTTGAACTGCGCAGACAGATACTCCATGACTTTGAACACCACCATATTGACCCTCAATTTTTATTATCCCATAGACCAAATTGATTATAAAAATTGCGGCAAAACCAATTGAAAGGGAGAAAAAACTCTTTTTCCGAAAAGCGGACTTTTCCCTGCAAAAAAATCTTATCCCATAATATAAAAGTGCTGACGAATACAGAAGCAGAAATTCTATGCCCCATACCCCAAATAAATCAGCCGACTGAATTAAATACGGGCAACTCCACAGCGAATAAGCTGCAACCCCATAAGAGAACCCAAGAAAACCTGTAGTTCTGATGAACTCACAGGCGATGAAAAATGGCACAAAACAGAAAGCACCAAAACTTCCGAAAAATCTAAAAAAACGGCATCCAATAAAAAAAACTAAAGCAAAATACAGAAGATAAAGAGAGCAAACACATAAAAACGCGGTTGAATTGAAAGTAAAAAGCCAATTCAAATAAAACATGTATGAAAAAAGGCCATACAACCCTCCCCATAAAAGTCCTTTTTTAGGCGATTTTTTTTCCATTATGAAAAAAAGAGGCGTATACAAAAAAAAGGCCGTAAATGGACTATCCATACAAAACAGCCCTACGGCAAGAAACAACAAAAGCGGCAAAGCCGCTTTTTCAATCATTCTATTCATTTACCTCAGAATCCTTCAACGACCACAAAGCCTTTTTTAGCTCCTGTCCGGCCCTAAAAGCCGCTACATAATGAGGGGCTACAGATAACTGTTCACCAGTCTTGGGATTTCTGGCACATGAACGACCTTTTCTAAGGCGAGGCTCAAAAGTACCAAATCCACGAAGCTCAATGGTTGCTCCATCTTCCAGGGATTTCTTTACTTCCAGAAGAAATTTTTCCACAACTTCTTGTATAACATGCTTTTCACAGTCTAAGTCTTTATATACAGCTTCAACAAGATCATATTTAGTGACTTTTTTCGACGCCATTTTTCCCCCAAAACAAAACTGTTCTTGTAAAAAAAATCCAGTTGGAACAAAAATCCCAACTGGATTTTACAAAAGCAATAATCAATAGAAAAATTACTCAGCTGATGCAGCAGCAAATGAAGTATTGAAAAGCTTCATCATTCTTGACTTCTTGCGAGAAACGGCATTTCTTGTAAGAACACCCTTACTACGAGCGCTGTCAAGATTGCTAACCAAGAGCTTAAGCTTTGCTTCTGCAAGTGCCTTGTCTTTAGCCAAAACAGCTTCTACAAACTGTTTTGCATATGTTTTACAAGTGCTTTTGATTGCTTTATTGTGAAGTCTACGAACTTCACTCTGAGCATGTCTTTTTTCTGCAGATGATTTCTTAGTTGCCAAAGGGAACCCCCAAATTAAGTTAACTTGGAATCTATAATAATGAACCGGCTATATTTAGTCAATACTTGAATTTAAGATTGACTATAAAACAATTGACTAAAATCCACCTATTCATTATTATATTTTGCAATACGTATTAAACTCGAATGGAGGACCACCATGGCTGGAGCAAGTAAAAACTCTCGTACAACAGTTGCAACACAGAAATTCCAATGTTCTTGTGGCGGCGAAATCGTAATGAAGACAATGTACGAGAACGGCAAAATCAAAAACGTTGCAGAATGCTCAAAATGCAAGCGCGTTGAAAGACGCCCTAAGGACTTCAAATAATAGAAACCTTAATGCAATAAGTCGAGTCAGGGATTATCAAATTGAGAAATCCGGGACTTCGCCAATCTGGAATCTTATGGATTCTACTGAAAAAGCTTCGGTTATCCCGAAGCTTTTTTTTACCATAAAAAAACAGAAGCAATAAATCCATCCCCCTTCTTTGTTATCTCGAATCACAAAAAAATCCAATATCATAAAAAAAGGCAGCCGAAACACGTTGTTTCCTTTCTGCCTTTAAACAAAATCAATATTTTGCGTCTGTATCAAGTTTTCGCCATTGATTCAACTGTTCCTGAATCAAACGACGGCTTTCTTCAAGCACATAAACTTCTTCATCCTTTGTTTTAGGAGGATCAAAAACTTTCATCACTTTTACTCTATAACAACCATTTTTAAGATTACTCATTATATGGCGCAAATCTCGAATCTGATAGCCGCCATCCAAAGCACAGGCAACAATCGGCAGATTTGCTGACTCGTTAAGTTTTCTAAATCCAGCTGAATAGAATTTTCCAACATTTCCATTTCTTGTTCTGGTTCCTTCCGGGAAAAGAACTGGAATCTGATTTCTTTCAATTACTCTCTTTCCAAACTTTTCAACAATCTTCATTGCTTCCATAGGACTTCCCTTTCTTGGAATCATACAGTGTTCCTGGGCACGAAGCATTTCCGAAACAAGAGGAATATGGCGTTCAAGAATATCCTTCGCAACAAATCGAAGCTCTTTATCCCTAAAAAAATTCATATAGCATGGAATGTCAAGCAAACTCTGATGGTTTGAAATAATCAGAAACTGATCAGGAAGATTCTCTTTTGTTTCATTGTAGCCAAAAAAATGAAAATGCCTGTAACAGTTCAAGATTGCAAACAAACGAGGCGCCAGAACCTTTACGATATAATTTGATATGCGTCGACTGGTCTTAAGTGAAACAGGATATGCAAGAATATTAAGAATAGATGGCAAAGCGATAGAGCTGACCAGGCAGCACAAAGTTACGAAACTGTACAAAGAATTCTCCAATTAGTTATATTTTTATTTTATATTCAAAGAATCTTGATGTCAATTAAATATGAGATGAGAAACTTTATCGCATATAGAATCAAGGTTTTCATAAACTCTTTTACATTCTGGAAGGCTGTTCAAAAAAATCGAACCATAACGCTTTTCGTAAAGACGCCTGTCCAAAACAACAACACTGCCTCTGTCTGTTCCCCTGCGCATAAGGCGACCTACCCCCTGTCGAAATTTTATGACAGCTTCAGGTACACTTAATTCCATGAAAGAACTTCCACCTTTGGCTTCGATAGCTTCAGAACGAGCTGTGAACACAGGATCATTTGGAACCAAAAAAGGAAGCTTTACGATAATAACCTGGCTCAACGATTCACCAGGAACATCAACCCCCTGCCAGAAGGAATCTGTTGCAAAAAGCACACTGTTCACTTCTTTTCTGAACACATCCAACAGGCGAGCGTTATCATCCATTCCCTGTCTCAAAAGTTTTCCGTCAAAACCATGCAGACAAGAACTTACACTGCTATAGCTCTTTCGCAGAGAATCATAAGAAGTGAACAAAACAAGAGATCTTCCTTGCGCAGCATCAATCAGTTTTACGAGAGCTTTCTCTACAAATGTTTGAAAGGTAACATCATCTGGAAAAGGAGCATCTTTAGGAACTGCAAAAAGCATGTTCTTTTTATATGGAAAGGGAGAAGGAAAATCCCTGTAAGCTACTCGTTCCCCATCAACAAAAGAAACTCCAGCCCTTCTCATCCAATAGCTAAAATCTCGTCCTGTCTTAAGAGTAGCCGAAGTGCAAATGACGCTCTTCATCGGTTCATAAACTCCAGCATTCATAAGAGGTGCTATATCAAGAGGAGTTTCATTGAAAACTATATAAAATGGATTTGCCGAATCTTTTGCAGCAGTTGCAGACAAAGCTTTCTTTTGTATCCAAAACACATTTTCTGGCTTTTCATCCCAGGAAGCAAAGTCATTTAATACTACACAAGCATCTTCAAGACGACGAAGCAGAACTTTTGTTTCAAAATACGCAGGGATATCCTTATCTTCATCATTAACGCCTTCCATGACCTCTCTTGAAAGATCTATAAAACGTCCTATATTAGAGGCAAGGGTGGAAGCCAATGTAATAACCGGGCCAAAAGCTCTGCAAGTTTTTTGTGAAAGACGAACATTATATTCGCCTTGAATTAAATCATTTGCCGCCACTTCCAAATTGGAAATGCTTGTTTTTATGGAATTTATCAATTCATAGGCAGTAATGGCTTTATCTTCATTGGATGAAAGAATTGCCAAAGTGCACAGATATCCGGTTTCTGTATTCTTTCGTTTTCTGTACAACAGGTTGATTTGCTTTAAAACTTTAAAGCGATTGAAATTTTCGCTGAAAAAACTTGTGGCAGCACTTTCAATACCATGCGCTTCATCAAAAACAATATGACGATAAGGTGGCAAAACCGCCGCATCATTATATGAACCAGAATGCATTCTGGACTCAATATCAGCGAATAACAGATGATGATTTACAACAAGAATGTTGGAACCAGCAGCTTCCTTACGAACTTTCATCACAAAACAATCTGAATGAAAAGGACAGCGTCCCCCCATACAGGAATCGCTTTCAGAATTTATCCGACTCCACAAATTTTCAGGTGGTATAAACGAAAGCTCGCTTCTACTGCCTGAAGAAGTAACAGAAACCCAATCTGCAATCTTATCAAAAACTTCGTTATCGTCAGAAAAAAGGTCTCTTGTTGCCCCGGCCTCCTCAAATCTGCGTTTGCAGACATAGTTTTGACGGCCTTTCATGAGTATGTATTTAAACTTCCTTCCAAGAATTTTTGAAACAAAAGGCAAATCTTTTTCTACAAGTTGTTGCTGCAAATTAATTGTTCCTGTTGAGACCACTACCTTCTCATTGTTTTCAAGAGACCAAATTACAGACGGTATCAAATATGCAAAAGATTTTCCTACCCCAGTACCGGCTTCAAAAACCCCTACACTAGACTGATTGAAGGATCTTGCAATACTTTTCAGAAGTTCCAGCTGAACAGGCCGTTCTTCATAGTTTTCACTAAGAACAGACAGAGGACCATCTTCACCAAGATAATGAGCTGCTTCCTGTTCATCTATTTTTTTTATGATTTTTGGGAGAACCGGTTCAACAATTACATAGACTTCAGAAACATCATTATTGACTATATAAGAACCAATTCCAAATTCAGCATTTTCACAAGCCACAGCTATATCTGCATCCGATGGCTTTAAAACACCGGAGGGATGATTATGAACCAGAACACTGCATTTCCTTGCAGCTTCTTGATGAACGGGAACAGCATGTTCGTTTCCATGAGCATAATCCTGTACACTAACCAACTTTCCATCAGAATCAATTTGGCCAGCAAAAAAAACTTCGTTTCCATCAGCATCCATAATCCGCTGCCTGATTATATTACGGACATTTTCTGAAAAAAGCTTTTCTACTGCATTCACCATTCTGACTCCACTAAACTAATATAATGCAAAAGAGATTTTAGGCAAAAAAAAATCCTTGCAACAAAAGTTACAAGGATTTACCATCTCCTAGCAGAATTGAACTGCTGTTGTCGGGATGAAAACCCGATGTCCTAACCACTAGACGAAGGAGACATATCAGCGTTGCTGATGTTTATAATATATCAGACAGCGTTTTTTTGGTCAATAGCGAACAGCACTTTTTTTTGAAAATTTCTCTTTTTTTTACATTTTCATATCAAATTTCGCAATAAGTTTTTCATGCAGTGCTTTAAGACCATCGTCATCCAATCCAAGTTTCTGCGCGGATATAACATCGTTCATAGCATTTTCAAATTCATTCAACTCATAATATGCAATCGCCCGTCTATAATATGTGTGAGACTGATATTCGTTTATGTCAAGAGATTTTGTAAAACAGACAACCGCATCTACAAATTTTTTCTGAATTGAATACACTATCCCCTCATAATAAACAGAACGGAAACTATTTGGATCACATTCAAAGGACTTTTTAAAATCCATAAGAGCATTTGGATAATCATTTTGTGTAAAATATGCCATTCCCCGATGTTTATAAATCACCCCAAGGACAATATTATTCGGTTTTGGCTTGGATTCAATTATCTGCGTATAGATTTTTATTGCAGTTCCAAGATCACCAACGTTATGTGAATGGATAGCCTGCAAAAGCATGTCATCGATTGTTCCCTGCACATACGGAGTAACTCGTTCAATATTCTCTTCTGTTTTCACGGAAGTAGATTTTGTATCCGTAAGGGCATCAGCTTTATCATAAAAAGTTTTCCTTCGTTCATTCATTTCTGACTGAAGCTTATTCTGATAATCACGGATTTCCTGAAAGATTATGTCGGCAAGACTCAATGATGCATTCATTGAAGCAAGCTTACGCCTCAATGGCATATCAAAGGGTGTAAATTCAGTTTTATATATCAGTTCATGCTCAACTTCAGCCCATGCATCCTGAAGTATTGTGCGTATCTGGATTTCGCAAACAAGATTGTCTGGGACTTCAATACCCTTTTCCTTATAAGAATGCATATCAGAAGGAAAACAATCAAGAGGGATACCCACAAGCACATGAACTGATTCATAACCAAATTCCCTAAAGCTTTGTGACGCGCCCTTGACCTCAATTTCCTTCACATCAAACATATCGCCTATTTGTTGCTGAACAACGGATACATCTTCCAAAAAAGTACAGATGATGCGAATTCCCATCATGTCAGTAAGAGTAACAAGTTTGTTTGAATTTGCAGCTTCTTCAGGATGCTGTCTTAAAATCTTTTTGTAGTAACTGTCAAAACTTTTTATTCTTGCCTTATACGTTGGCTGAGACGTTAGTTTTATATTGTTTCTTAGCTTTGTATGAATGTTATTCATGATTTCAAATAAAAAATCATGATAACTTTGATATGTATTCTTAATTTTGGTTTTTGCAGGTATAGATGTATATATATTTTGATCCATACATCTATTTTATAATGAATACAATTAAATGCAACTTAAAAAAAAACGTCGCCGAATTGGGCGACGTTTTTTTTAGCATTCAGCTAATTATTTTGCTTCAGCAGCGCTACCACCTGTAGTCTGAGCAGCACCAGCGCTAGCATTCAAGTTTTCCGTGAATGAATCTTCTGTAGCCATCTTAGCCTTTTCAAGGTAGCGATTTACCTGCTTGTTACCAAACTTGCTCATTTCGGCAGCCTGGCGAGCAGCTTCTTTCTTACCAATGATTCCCCAAAGATCTTCATCTGCGATATCGCGATCTGATGTAAGGAGAGCCTTATCGAAGATGATACGAACATCTTTGAAGTATCCAATGAAGTCTCCACCAATGTGGTTTGCATCACGTGTAATCTGGAATCCAGTAAACTTTACGAATGGAAGTCCTCTTGGATAGATTGGGTAAACACGAATTTCGCGATTACGGATTTCAGAAATGTACTGTGGATTGTTCCATGTAAGTGTTTTCCAACCGTCAAAACCAAGATAACCCATAAAGTAACGACGTTCAATACCATCAGTATCTTTAAGAAGAACATAAAGACCTTCTGGATAGTTCATACCCATTGTTGTTACAGCAATTGATTTCAATGTACCGACGTTTTTTACAACACCATATTCATCTTCAAAAAGTGTTTTTCCGCTAGCCTTTTCTTCTTCTGTTGGTTCTGCACGAACACCATTTTCATCAGCAGTTGAAAGAGGTTCATAAGCTGGAATTTCAAAAGGTGGTCTGATGTAAGCATAAGCATTTGAATTCCATTCTGGGAACACAACGCGAACACCCATTACTTCCTTTCCTGCGAAAGGCTGTGAAGATTCGCTCTTAACTGGTGCAGCAACTACTGTTGACAATCCCAATGCCTGAACAGTTCTTGCAGATGAGTTAAGGATTACTTCCCAACGTGGGAGAGCAAGAGAAGTCTTCATGAGATCTTTCTGATCTTCAGTGAATGTTGCACCTGCAGCTGTAGAAAAGTCCATAATAGTACGAGCATTTTCTGTTGGGTTTCCGTTTTCGTCAGAAACGCAGTCAGCCTGCAATTTTGTGAAATCGATGACAGTTGCCTCTTCAGCAAATGTACTGGCACCGGCGAGCAGCATAGCAGCTGCTACGAAAGAAAAAGTCCTCTTCATTCGAAGCTCCTTTATACTAATTCGATGTAGCCTTGTATATATTTATATTATCTCTCAAGAGATTTTTTTTGTCAACGCTTTTTATTTAAATATAAATCAATATCTGCCTTCAAAAACCGGCTGTTTTTCTACGGAAAATTCAACATGTTTTATCGACGGAAAATTGTATTTTATATTTTTGGCTGCCAAAGCAAATACAGATTCAAAATCCCTGTTGCTGTCTTTTGTATAAAGAGCCTGGGAACTTAAATCCACATAAAGGACATAATTATTTTCAAAACAATAATTTACCTTAGTTCCCTGACCAAACAGAGGTCTTGCCCTTTCTGTTATTGGACCACTAACAAGCTCGTCGATATAATTTTCAACTTTGCCATTCAATGGTTTTGACGGAAGATACCTGGATTCGATGTACATGGAAGACTGATCCACCGATTCATAGATGAACTGACGCCTGGTCCCTTTATTCGAATAGAAATAAGCAACAAGCGAAACAATCAGCAGCAACAGTGTGACTGCTGAAATGACATATATTTTCTTATCAAGTTTAAGGAAATTGATTTTCATTTCGACTCCGTAAATCCTTTGGAACGTTCAAAATGAGTAATGAACGCCTGCAAACCATTATATATTCCCAAAGATATTTTTTGCAAGTAAGCATCATCGTTCAAGTTCAACGCTTCCTTTTCGTTTGTAAGAAAACCGACCTCAACCAGAACGGCTGGCATTTTTGAATTCTTTACCACAAACCATTCTTCTGCTTTGATTCCTCTTGCCTTTGATTTATCACCAATCTGACTTTCAAGACCATCCATTATGAACTTGGCCATAAGGATGCTTTCGGTAGTATATTCTTCTTCCATCAAAGAATTCAGAATCGGGAACAAGTTCGTATCATTTCCTAACGAAGACTTATCAATTACTGTTCTTCTATATCCCGGGGAAAGATACCAGGTTTCATAGCCTGACGCATTCTTGTCAAGGGATGCATTTACATGAACTGAAACATACAAAATAGCTTCCTGATTTTTCAGCTGAACAGAATTTGCGATTTCAGTACGCTCGCTAAGTCCAAGAAACTTATCTACATCACGAGTCATGATGATCTTTTTGTCTGGATATGATTTTTTAAGCAAAGCATTCAGTTTTTTTCCAACAGCAAGAGTAATATCTTTTTCTGTTACCGTTATTTTTTTGCCGTTTACTGTAAATGTCTGGCTTGCGCCAGGATCCTTACCACCATGTCCTGGATCTATGAGAATAGCCCCGATTTTGAAACCTGAGCCGTCAGTTTCAGATGAAAAATACCTTTGGACAGAATCCACAAAATCTTTTGAAACCATTATGACTCCTTCCTGAATTGAAGGAGCATCACTTAAAACCAGAAGGGAGCCGTCCATGACAAGAAGATTATCCCCTGCCCTGAATGATATCTGATGGCCATTTTTTTCAAGAATTCCAGTGGAACTCAAGGTATCCCAATAGAAAACGATTGCATTTTCCTGCACGTTTTTTAAAAGCTGGATTGAATTCACATTTTTCTGATCTGACTGAGAACCAGTCTGAGCAAAAGCGACCACAGAAAATGCAAAGAATACCAGGGATAGCAGTTTGTTTTTAAAAGTCATTGAAACACCTCTACCTGTGATTATCGGAAATAGAATCACAAACATAAACAGCTGCCTGTAAACCACCCCTAAACAGTGCCTTCCAGAACATTTTTTTTGGAAGTTCAGGATGAGATGGAAATTTCTTGTCAAATTTCAAGGCAGTTTCCATTGCAGTCAGATAATTCCAATCTTTCTGATCCTTTTCCAAAAGTTCCAAAAGCCCTGCAGGCACATCTTTAAGTATGCTTTCATCTTTTGGGATAAAACCATCAAGATTCAGCATATCCAGGTAATTCACTGCATCAAATGCAGAAGGGGGGAAACCTTTTTCATCCTCCTCTTCAACACAATCAAGAAAATCCATGGTTTTCCTGTTGTTTGCTTGAAGACGAATGAAGATATTTGAACAAGCCTTTTGTGCACATAAAGAAGCTTCTTCAAAACTACCAGCGGTGGAAACCACGTTACCGCATTTTTCCACGTTGTTTCGAGGAAAATCAATTTCGGCACCAGGCTTTAAAGGCTGAGGAAATACATTCTGAACAAAAGGGACTTGAGCACATTCATCAAAACCTTCAACAGACTGTACTATTCCAGGAATTGAAATCCATGCACGCTCTGCACTGTATCTGATTGAAGGGATTTCATAAAGTTCAAAAGGTTTTTTCATGGAACGAAGGTTTTCAGGAGGAAGATAATCAATGACTTTTCTTTTTTTCAACAATTCCTGAGGTTCTTTTCCACAAGAAATCAAAATCCCTTGTTCTATAAGGTTAAAATCCGAAGAATATGGAAAGGTCCATCCAGACATGAAACCACCAGACAGCCTTGCGGCAATTTCGCCAATTTGAGGTCCTTTTTTTGTATATTTGATATCAGCTTTTGCAGCTCCGCAAGTAAGTCCCAATGACTTCACTCCTAGAGCGAAAGCCGCAATCAGCTCTAACTTCATCTGTTGATCAGCTGAACTTGGCATAGTATGACCTGTTTCAATAAAATATGGTTTATAGAAAATATGGCGATCTGCAAAACCAGTAATGGTCATAGTGCCTTCATATATAAGGGCATCAATCGAAAACTCAGGCCCGTCCATGTACTCTTCAATAATTATGGTGTTGGATCGGGAATTTTTTGCCGCTACAATAACAGCATTTTCCACTTCACTCTCACACCTGATCATGCGGCAACCCCTGGCTCCCATATTATCTGCAGGTTTGACAACACATGGAAATCCGATTTGTTTTGAAAAAGCCAAGACTTGTTCTACAAAACGTTTTTTTGAAAGCTCGTCAAATGACTGCAATGAGAAACTAGAATACTTTGGAGAAGGGACCCCAAACGAATCGAAGCAGGCTCTCATCCTGGGCTTTATGCTGGCATTAAGCGTAGAGTTAAACGAATGAACATCAAATCCAAGCTTTTCGCCGGCATAGGAAACAGATGCGGAAAAATCTGTTCCTGCGGTAAAAATACCTTTCAGTCCCTTTTCTGCCTTCAGTCTTGAAGCAAGACAAAGAATTCCTTCCCTGTCTTTTAGATCAATTGGAAAAAACTCATCTGCCAATGACACAAAAGGAGCATTTGGATTTGAATCTATAACCACAGTATTGAACCCAAGATTTTTTGCACCAAGGATGGCATTTTTCTGCATTATCCCGGCTCCAAGAATTAACATGCTTTCCTTTTTCATCACTTTCTCCTGCAATAAACTTCAAATGTATCACCCAATCTGTGCCGGCGGCTATATACATCGATTCGTTTGAACAAAGCTGTCCCAGGTTCAGCCTGAGCTTTCTTTACTTGTGCAAATCGTTCCGGATGATGTCCGGTAGAAATTATCTTCACTACTTTGAATCCGTAGCGTTCCATTATTTTGCTTACAGTTTCCAGCTGAAAAATGGAATAATGATCAGATGGGCTTTGTTCATAAAATGATCTGGCATTAAATTTTGCAGAAACCCCAGAGCCGCTTGGTGTAGAAAAAGCAAAAACACCTCCTTTCTTCACCATGGATGAAACCTTTTTAAGTACCTGGTCAAGATTCTGAAAGTGTTCAATCACGTACCACATGGTGATGGCATCAAAAAGATTTACGCCAAATTCTTTTGCACTGTCGAAATCGGGAAAAGCGGCAACAGAGGCAGGAAAAAACAGATCTTTTTGAACATAACGAATTGCATCTTCTGAAATATCAGTGCCATACACATTCCATCCGGCATCCTTTGCCGCAGAAAGGAACGGACCATAAGCACATCCAATATCAAGAATTGACTTACCCTTTGTCCTGTTTTTCTTAAGAATAGAATTGATATGGGATATGCGGAGACTTCCCGTTTTTTTTATGGATTCGAAATCTTCAAGATAAGTTTTACCATACTGATCCTTGTAGCTTTGGGCAAAATATGAAGCTTCGTACTTTTTCTGCTCACCATCCTTTGCCCATGAAATATATACCATGCCACAATGACGACATTTCCTGAAAGTGCGCTTGGAATTTCTTGCAACAATTTTGTCCGGCACCCCGTAATCTTCTTTCTGGCAGACGGGACACATGTATCGCTTTCCGTTTGTGAAAGTCTTCAGATAGGAGCCAAGTGAAATATCATTATGCGCAAATCCCTTGTTTTCCATAAGAGAAGGATAAAGGTTCAGGCTTTTGCCAAGCAGTTCATTACAGGCAATTGATGCCATAGCTGGCGAAGAAATGGCAAGAAGTGAAACGTCGGCAGCGCAAAACCCATATTTTATAGCCAGCTGCTGATGAAGTTTTGTGGGCGAAAAGAGCAAAACCGCGCACCCTGCGCTGGCAGCTTCATATGCGGTAAGCCCATAATGAGTAACCACAAGATCATATTCAAAAAGTTTTTCCCGAAGGCCTGGCACAGCCCCCATGTATTTTATGTTCTGAAAATCTTTTTTTGAAGGGATGCAATCAGAATTAATTATAGCTGTAACTTCTTTTCCGGCCGCAGAAAAAAATTCAGCTGTCTTGACTGTCATGTTGGCAGGATCTTCTCCGCCAAAACAAATCAGAATTTTATTTAATCTTGAAGTGTCAAGAACCTTTTTCTTAATCGAATCATTACTTTTGTCAAAATAAACAGATTCGAATCCAAAATCCTTTTTGCGGTTCTTTGGCTTTTGGATAAAAGAAGGATCATTCAGATTCGCTTCTCTATTCAGGTTCAGCGATGGAATAATGTCAAAAACATAATCGCAATAATCTGTATACAAAGAACCTTCATCAAGGCAAATTAATTGAGAAGCCTGTCTGAGTTTTGAAATAGTATCCAGATCAGTATTGAACAAATCTGTTACGATAAGGTCATATTCTCCATTTTGAGGAAATGTATCGACAATCTGAAAATCCTTAAGTCCAAGGTCCTTATACGTATCAATCAAATCCCAAGTTTCAGTCAAATCAGCTGATTTTGGCACATAGACAAAGCTTGATGTTTCCAATGCGCATTCCAGGCACCGGCGAAGATGTCCTGTACCCTGCCCTTTTTTTACAGATGGCATGAAAAGCATGGTTTTTCCTATTGCTGGATCTTTAAGTGCGGACACAATCTGTTCATAAGTATATGGCTCATGACAATCTGAATCTTGGGAAATGCGATTTACCACAACCATGGCCTTTCTAAAATCCGAAGGTGTATCTATTGTAGTTCTGAAATCAGGATAATAATATTTGGCCGAAGAACGAACAAACAACGATGAGAAAACCCCTTTGTGATTATAAAGTGCCGGCCCCACATGTTCGTGATCATAAGGATCTTCCGTCATTTCCCTGGCTTTCAACAAGGAATCTGCTCTGAAAACTTCAACGCCGCTTCCATGAGGCAACCCAGACCATGTCATGTAATCGCAGCGAGCTATTTTTTGCTGCTTCACGAATTCATTGATCAATTCCTGGGCAGCTTCATAAAAAAGAAAAGGATTATCTGCCGTTGCCCGTAGAACGTAGTCGCATTTTATTTCATTTATGAGGGAACAATATCGGTCCAGAACATCGTCAAGTGAGCCGGCATATATCTCAAACCCAGCTTTCTGGCAATAGGGTTTCAATTCCTCATAGGAATCGTAATCCGTTGCAACAAAATAACGTCCAGCCCGAACCTTTTTCATGGAAGCCAAAGTCCATTCCAAGACAGTTTTCTCACCAAGCTTTTTCAAGGCTTTTCCTGGAAGTCTGGTTGAGGACAGTCTGCACTGAACTATTACTGCAATTTTCTTTTCATTGCTTCTTAACATTTTTTGCCCCCCAATTTTCAATAAGTTCCTGAACATCCTGGCAAAACCTGAATTTATTTACTTTCACCCATTTTGCAGCTTGAGAAAACTGTTTCCAAGCCTCAAAAATACCGCAAGAACAATTACGCAAGAAAACAAGGAAAAGATACACAGGCATGACCCCATGGTCAGCTTTGAATTTTGGAAGAATATTCTTCAGATAAAACCGAAGGTAGGACAGATCAGCTGTCATATCAGGGATTTCCACATCTTCCTTATATTGAATCTGAAAAAGAGTTGTAATCTGTATTTTTTCGCCCCAAAGCCAGGCTCTCAGGGAAAGATCTGCATATTGCCAGAACGAAGATTTTATTGTCCAGTCAAAACCTCCTAACTGAATGAAACGTTCCTTATTATACAGACCTACAAAATCAAATGGCAATAAAGTTTCAAGTCCATCCTGAATGGCCTCATCACTTTTTATGACAAAACGCCCTCTTTCTGCAGAAGGAATGTAATTGATCAGTACTGACTGCCCCTCCTGATCTATCATAGAAGGAACGACACAAAAAACCTTTGAACTTATAAGTCTTTGTGCAAGATTCTGAAGAATCAGACCGGAAGGGATGCGCATATTATCACGCAAAACCAGAACATATTCCGAATCAACTTCGTCCATGCAACAATTTATCAACTCACCATCTGTTGCATGTTCCAAAGGAATTACAAATTTTATCTGCGGAAATCTTTTTGATATTTCTTCAATATTATAGTTTTCATTATCAGGTTCTACAGAAACAATCGAGGAAAATTGGCAGGCCAAAAGCTTTTCATAGGTCTGAATCTGCAGATGACCACCCCTTTTATTCAACAGTATAACAGAAATGTTCAGACGCTCAGGATTAAGATTTCTTTTTCCCCCAACTACAGTTCTGGCAACCTGTCTTTCTCTAAAAATTATAGGTATAGAATTCATCGCACTTTCCACATTTTTCGCAATATTTTTCTTTCATATGAGACACAAGCTCATCGTCCATTTTTTTCCATATTTCAAAAATTGGCTGATCAAAGGCGTTTCCGATTATGTTATCGAACTGGCTTTTGCAAAGAGGAACAGATCCATCGCTAAGAATGACAAAATCTCTTCTAAGATGCCAGCATGGATTCCTGTCGATTGGAGAAAGATCTGCCGGTTTTCTTGAAGGAAGAACCTGACAATACCCGTTGTATTTCTGGATTATCAGATTGCCGGAAGACGGACTTGCTTTATCACTCCAGTAACGATAAAAGGCTTCCAGCTCCATTTCATTCAGATCCATGCGCACAAGCTGAGGATAAACCATATCAGGAAAATCTTTTGAAAGCAGCGAAACTGCCTGCACTGCAAAATCAAAGCCATTGCCGTCGCCATGAATTGTCTGGTACACGTTTTTTGAAATTCCATCCACTTTTACAATTAGAAGAATTTTTTCAAAGCCGCCGAAACCACTTTTGGACTTGCAGGAATCGTAGATGGACTTGAGTTTTGCACAGAATTCCTGATTTATGCAAAATCCGTCGGTTTCAACCAGAAGGCTAAAACCCTCCTGCTCCAGGACTTTTTGCACAAAATCAAAAAATAGCGGATGAAGGGTACTTTCTGCAAAAGCAGAAAGGGAAATCACACCACTTGACGAAAACGATTTTATTTTTTCTATGAGCGAAAAGAATTTTTCCTTCGGCATAAAGTTTGAACCACTAATACTTTCCATCGATTCAGGCACATAAACGCTTTTTACATTCACCTTATCGGTAACAGCTATTTCATAAAAAACCGGCAATGTTTTTATTACATTTACATCCATACAGATTTTCTCGCACATTTCAACAGGAGAAAGTTCATTCGCCTTGGAGTCAAAAACAGCTTTGCACCCCATGGCATTTGCTTTTGAGCTGCAATCAAGCTTCAATCTGAAAAGCCTGAAATCTTTTGGGGAGATGACAGTTTCCACATCAAAGGAATTGATATCGAGTTTCAGAAAATCAAAAATCGATGAAGGAGCAACAGGTTTTAATCCCTGATCTTCATAAGTGGATGCCGCAAGTTGCGCAAGAATAGCAGCGGTGTCTTTAGAAAGGAATTCACAGGACAAGCCGTATGGATAGCCATCCGCAAAAACATATTCGGCCTTATATTCAATTCCAGTAAAAATAACCTGCTGTGCAATTTCACTATTCAAAAAGGGCTGGTCGGCAAAGGCAAATACAATGTTTTCAGCTTTTTTTTGCTCTCCAAGGACTGCCATCTGTTCAAACAGCATACGAACATTCCATTCGTCTTTTGAAAACACTTCATAGTCACCGCTATATTTTTTGACCATATCCATATTGTCATTAAAACAGAAAAGCACTGTTTCGCTTTCAAACTTATGTCTGTTTTGACTTCTATAGATTTCGCAGGCGCAATCTTCAGTATCAAAGACACCTTCTGCGCCAGCTTTTGAAACAGAACGGGCCCACAAAAGCGACATTTCAAGGGCATTTTTATCTGAAAATAATTTTTCTTCCATATGAAGACTGTTGTGATCGGCAAATAAAATAAAAAGACTTTTCATCCCTTATATATTCGGCACAGCCGTTGAACAAGTTGAACTGAATGTATAAAATTAGATTATGAACGGTTTGCTCTTTTCGTCAGATAAAGTTTTTTCAGTTTCAGAACTCAACAACTTGCTAAGGGAACTTTTAGAGCAGACTTTTCCCAAGCTAATCATTGAGGGCGAACTTTCAAACTGTAAAGTTTCCAACGGACATTTGTATTTTACTCTCAAAGACCAGGGTGCTCAAATCAGTGCAATAATGTTTGCAGGAAACGCAAGATACCTTTCATTCAGACCGGTCGACGGACTTAAAGTGCAGTGTACAGGTAAACTTTCCGTATACCCTGCCAGAGGAAATTACCAGATAATTGTAACAAAAATGGAAGTGGCCGGAGAAGGCGCAATTCTCAAGATGCTTGAGGAAAGAAAAAGGAAGCTTTCAATGGAAGGCCTTTTTGAGCAATCAAGAAAAAGGACATTGCCCCTTGTGCCAAAGACTGTGGGAATTGTCACAAGTCCAACCGGGGCCGCCTTGCGCGATATTCTTCAGATTACAAAAAGACGAAACAAAACCGTTTCCGTTATTGTTTTTCCAGCCCTGGTTCAAGGTGCAGAAGCTGCATCTTCAATCGAACGGCAAATTAAAATCGCAAATGACTTTGATCTTTGCGACGTGCTTATTGTTGGCCGAGGCGGCGGCTCATTGGAAGACCTTTTGCCATTCAGCGAGGAAAATGTTGTTCGAGCCATCGCTGCATCACGCATTCCTGTAGTTTCAGCAGTGGGACACGAAATCGACTGGGCTTTAAGCGATTTTGCGGCAGACAAACGAGCTCCAACACCATCCGCCGCCGCAGAAATTGTCGTTCCAGAACAAACAGCCATTCTTGATGGATTGACTGCCTACAAGAAAGAATTTTTCACCACAATCAGTCAGAAGGTTGAGAAAATCAAATTAACCATCAGAAGCTTCAATCCCGAAAACCTGGAGTTGAACTTCAGGCACATTGAACAACCGCTTTTGATTCGCTTTGACAACGCAAAGGAAAATCTTGTTCAAAATATGGAACAGCGGCTAAAGGATCTGCGCCAGAAACTTGCCAACAGCATTACGATTCTTGAAAGTGCAAGTCCTCAATCTATTTTGGACAGAGGATATTCCATGGTTCGCGACGCCCAGACTAAGCAGATCATCAGGAGTGCTGATCAAGTGTGCGCCGGCTCCACGATTGAAATACTGCCTTCCAGCGGCATAATCACAGCTACTGTGAAAAATACAAAATCCGCACAATAACATTACTATAGGAGGCATGATAAAAAAGTAAACGAACAAGCGGTATTGTGATACGCTGAA
>JAEDGP010000044.1 GCA_016297405.1 Treponema sp. | reverse complement strand
CACTCAGCAGCTATGGCTTCTGAAATCCTTATCGGAAAAACATTGCTTGAAGCTTTGAATACTGACTTGGTTTGTGATGCTATCAACACAGCTATGCGCGAACTCTTTATGCAGATCGTATACGGTCGTACACAGTCAGCTTACTCTGAAGGCGGTCTTAAAGTTGGTGCTTCTTTGGAAGATCTTGGAAAGAATCTCCGTTCTCAGGTTGGTACTATGTTTGCTACTCGCAAAACTGGTCCACGTTATCTTGAAATGACAGAAGGTTACGTTGAAACATGTGCTATCGATAAAGATAACCAGATTATCGGTTACAACTGTATCAACTTCGGTAAATTGATGGATGCTTTGAAGGCTGGAAAACCTGCTGAAGAAGCTATCGCTGGTGCTCGTACACACTATGGTCGTGTTACAGCTGATCAGGGTATGGTAAAACTCATCGACCCACGTAAGGAGTAATTAGAATGGCTTTATTTGAAGATTACGCTGGACGTATTCCACAGGTTAACAAGGCTCTTAAGGAATACGGATTCGCTGAAGGCGAAGAAGGTTTGCAGGCTTGCCGTAAGCTCTGCCAGGATCACGGTTTTGATCCATATATGACATGTCAGGAAACACAGCAGATTTGTTTCGAAGATGCAAAATGGGCTTATGTATTGGGTTCAGCTATTGCAATCAAAGAAGCAGAAAAGACTGGTGACAAAACAGCTTCTACAGCTGCTGCTAACATTGGTAAGGGACTTCAGGCATTCTGTTTGCCAGGTTCTGTAGCTGATGACCGCAAAGTAGGTCTTGGTCACGGAAACCTTGGTGCTCGTCTTCTTTCTGAAGAAACACAGTGTTTCGCATTTCTTGCAGGACACGAATCTTTTGCTGCTGCTGAAGGTGCTATCAAAATCGCTGCTAAGGCTAACAACGTTCGTAAGAACAAGCTTCGTGTTATCTTGAACGGTCTTGGAAAAGATGCTGCTCAGATCATTTCACGTATCAACGGCTTTACTTACGTTCAGACTAAGTTTGACTACTTTAACGGTCAGGGTACAGACAAGGCTTTGACAGTTGTAAAAGAAATCCCTTACGGAAACGATCCAAAACGTTTGTGCGTAAAGTGTTACGGTGCAGACGATGTTCGTGAAGGTGTTGCAATCATGTGGCACGAAGGTGTTGATGTTTCTATCACTGGTAACTCTACAAACCCAACTCGTTTCCAGCACCCAGTTGCTGGTACATACAAGAAGGAACGTCTTCTTGAAGGTAAGAAGTACTTCTCTGTAGCTTCTGGTGGTGGTACTGGTCGTACTCTTCACCCAGATAACATGGCTGCAGGTCCAGCTTCTTACGGCTTTACTGATACTCTTGGTCGTATGCACTCTGACGCTCAGTTCGCAGGTTCTTCATCAGTTCCAGCTCACGTTGAAATGATGGGATTCATGGGAATGGGTAACAACCCTATGGTAGGCTGTACAGTTGCATGTGCTGTATCAGTAGCTGAAGGTCTTAACAAATAATTTTAGCTTTGTCAGGATGTGTAGCAGTGCATCCTACGGCGGCAGATGAATCTGCCGAGCTAGAAGTATAGAAAAAAAGAGGCTGTCCAATAAGGTAGCATTACGGTGGTTGAGTTTATCGAAACCACCACATTTAGTGTAGTGCTCATTACTTTTGGGACAGCCTCTTTTTTTTTGCCCTGGCTGTGACAATCCAATAATTGCGTGTTATATTTTAGTCAGGAGATTTATTATGTTTAAAAAGTTTTTTTATTCGTTTTTAATTTTTGTAATGATGGGCACTTTCGGTGTAAGCGCTGATGAGTTCAATCTGGAAAAAGTGGATCCTGATTTTATGGGAACCTATGTGCAAGTCAATTTTATCTGGCAGCTGAATCAGACTTTGAGTTTTGACAAAGCTTTGAATTCAAGTGTTCAAAAATATCCGATTTTGATTTTGAAAGAAGATATATGTTACTCTAATTCTGGTTTTCATGATGGTTTTGCAGTAAGGTCTAAGGATTTTGCCAGGTGGAATTTCATAAAGCGGGGGGATGAACGCATTATAATTGATGAAGATGGTGTTTCTCACAAGCGGATATCTAAGGATTATGAGGAAGGGTATAAAGCCTTGGAAGCTTATGTGTTGAAATGCGTTTTCCAGGATGCCATTCATCTGGAAAATATCCGCTTGTATGATAATGAGGTCTATATCGATGACGAAAAGTTTACAGTAGATATGGATGTTTCATTTTGTGAAGGAGACAATGTGGCATTGTGGCTAGTGGGCTCTGGCCGGCGATGTGCGTTGTGTATTGAAGGAATTGCCGCAAAACTTTATGACTGCAAACGGGGTAAATGGGCAATGACGATTGAAAAGGCAGATACAGTATATAAAACCATTCCATATTTTTATTGGAACGATAAAAACTATCCAAATGTGAAAGCGTGGGGTCTTTCGAAAGATGAATATCGTTTTTTAAGAAATATGATTTATGCAAAACATGGATATATTTTCAAAAGCGAAGAATTAAACAGAACTTTTGGAAAATTTGACTGGTATAAGCAAAATCCTTCATATACAGATTCGTTGCTTTCGAAAGAGGAAAAGGAAATTATCGAGAGAATTAAAAAAAGAGAAAGCGAATAGACTTGATTTGGCGCTAAACTCGACATGATGACTAATTATTTGCTATAATTAGAATTATGACTGAATTATTAGCGCCTGCGGGCAATATTGAATCACTGGATGCCGCTATAGGCGAAGGTGCAGATGCTGTTTATCTTGGATTAAAGAGTTTTAACGCCCGTCTTAGGACAAGTAATTTTGCCTGGAATCAGTTTGAAGCTGCTGTTCAATCTGTTCATCGACAAGGCAAAAAAATCTATGTTACTGTAAATACTGTCTGTGAAGAGCGAGAAACCGAGCGTCTTTACAGATTCCTTTCATATTTGGACAAAGTTGGTCCAGATGGTCTTATTGTGCAGGATCTGGCCGTTGTTCGAATGTGTCAGGAATTTTTCCCAAATCTTGAACTTCACGCATCGACTCAAATGAATGTAGAAAGCGCTTCCGCTGCGAATCTATTAAAAGGTGAGGGGTTGAGCCGTGTTGTTTTGGCCCGTGAACTTGGGCTTGATGAAATCAAAAAGATTAAGGAAAGCACAAATGCCGAACTTGAAATGTTTGTGCATGGGGCGCTTTGTGTAAGTGAATCAGGACTTTGTCTGTTTTCCAGTTTTTTGGGTGGAAAATCTGCAAACCGAGGTATGTGTACCCAAGCTTGCCGTCGTTTTTATACTGCTGAATACCCGGAAGGCATAAAGCAAGGTTACTATTTTTCTCCATGCGATATGCAGCTTATTGAACATGTTCCAGAACTTATGGACATTGGCGTTGATTCCTTCAAGATCGAAGGTCGCATGAAAAGCGCTGAGTATGTAGGGAGTGTTGTTGCTGCTTATAGATATGTAATGGATCACTGGAAAGAAGACAAAAAAGGTGCCATTGCTACCGGAAAGCGAATGCTTTCTTCTGATTTTGCACGGTCAAAAACTGACTATTGGTATGGCTTCAAATCTATCCAGGAAGGCGTAGATAACGCTGGTGAAAAGATTTTGAATCCGGATCAGGCTGGAGGAACTGGCATTTATCTTGGAAAAATTGCTCAGGTAAGAAAGGCTCCTGATGAGTTGATCGAAGAAGTGAATAAAAATGCTTCTGCGGATACTCCGGCAGAACAGCTTCGCATTCATATGGTGCGTCTGACTGGTGGCAGCTATGATCCTGATCCTGGTGACAGCGTTCGAGTTCATAGCAAGAACGATACTGGTCGCATGAGCCATAAAATTAGAAGCGTACAGATCGAAGATAATGGTGAAAGATGGATGGATCTGCCTGCTGGTTTTGGCGTTGGAGACAGCGTATATCTTTTGCAGATAAAGTCCATGTCCAAACGCTATAACCGGGTGCTTCCAGGAGATCTTTCCAAATTCAGACGTCAGCCATTGGACGAACAACTTCCTGTTCTTGATTTGACTCCTGTTGAGCGTAAGGAACTTGATTTCTTTCCAGAAGGAATCTATGTGCAGGTATCAAGTATAGCTGATGTATTTACAGCTCAGGGGCTTCATCCTGTTCGCGTGCTGATTGAATACAATTCAGAAACTAAAGACGATTTGCTTAATGGCAAAACAGTTTTGCCTTTTTCAAAAAAAGCTATTTTCATTAGCCTTGATCCGTTTTGTGCAGGCTCTGGGGAAAGTCAGTTGAAATCTGAACTGACAAAGCTTTTGGAAGATGGATACAGGAATTTTGTTGCGAATAATATTGCTCACCTGGAGATGCTTAAGGGAACACAAGCCAATGTGATTGCAGGTCCATTCCTTTATACTTTTAACCGGTGGGCTGTGTCCTGGTTTGAAAATCAGAATGTGCGCGGATTTGTTATGCCTTATGAGAATTCCAGACGTAATCTGGAAGCTACATTTGATGAAAATGTACGTTCACGGGTTTTGGTTCCTGTATTTGCTTATCCTAGCCTTTTCAGAATCCGTTTTAAGATGCCAGAAAGCTATGGCTTTAATTATTTTTCTGACAAAGAAGGTGCACAGTTTAGAATTGCAACTTCTGACGATGGGTCTGTGGTTATGCCTGAACTTCCTTTTAGCCTTTTGGATAAAACCGAATTCCTTGCGCAAGCTGGCTTTAAGCGGTTTCTCATTGATTTTTCTCATACAAAAATGAACAGAAGTCAGGTAAAGGATGTGACTGCTTCACTTATAAAAAAGCAGATGCTTCCGGATGTTTCCAGATTCAACTGGAAAGACGGATTTTACAATCCAGAACGCATAGAAGAATTTAAAGCCAGCAATGAAAGGGCTGCAGCCGCACGCATTGCAATGCAGAAAGGTGGTCGTCCTGTAAGGAGAAATTCTGAACAAAGCGGAAAAGCTGGTTGGACAAATCGCGCTGGAGCTCGTTACGATAACCATCATAAGAAAAATGGCCGCAATGCTCAGATAGGAAAGTTTGGCTTCAATGGAAAAGGAAAACGCTAGTTTCTCATAAAATAAAAGAGCAGCCTGATTTTGACTAAACTTTGGTTTTGATAAATCAGGCTGCTTTTTTTTTAGAAAACAGCAGCTTCTGCCATATTCTCAACAGATTCCTCAGATGAGTTTTCCATCTGAATTTCTTCTTCCAGTGCAGCCTGATTTGCTTCTGCCATTGCGGCAAGGGCTTCTGCAGTTTCTGGTTTTGTCATTTTCTTTTTGAATTCAAGATGTTCAGCAATGATTGTAACACGGCTTGATGTTTTGCCGTCAGCTGTTTTCCATCGATTCTGCTTGAGGCGGCCAACGACTCGAAGTCCTCTTCCTTTTTCGCAGTTTTTTTCACATATTTCAGCCATTTTTCCAAATGTTTCTACATTGAAATATGAAACTTCATTTACTCCGTCACCTTGAGTGTTTTTGTAAAATCTGTTCACCGCAAGTGGTACTGTACAGGTTTTAAAGCCGTTTGCTGTTTCTTTCATTTCTGGAGCGCGAACAACATTGCCTTCGATGATAAGTGAGTTTAATTGATTCATAAAATACCTCGTTTTTTATTGTATCCGGCCGGAATTGACAGTTATTCTGTCACCTTTTATATCGTAAAAAAAATGCAGAAAACGGAAAATCTTTTTGAAAAAAATAAAAAAAAATACGAAAAGAGACTGTCTAATAAGGTTGCATTACGGTGGTTGAGTTTATCGAAACCACCACATTTAGTATAGCAGTCATTTCGAAGGGTGGTTCCTGAGTCCTTCGACAGGCTCAGGAACCACCTGTCGAAGGGCTCGATGAGCGTTACACTAATTACTTTTGGGACAGCCCCTTTGAAAAGTCTAAACTATTTGTTGGTCAGGAGCCTAAGAATATAAAGCTGTACATACATGAGAAGGGCATCTTGTTCGCCGATTTTCTGCATATTTGGAGTATTTACCAGCGTTTCTGCCAGGTTCTGAACTCTGTCCTGATTGAAGGTTTGTACGGAAATTGTCTTTATTACTTTGCGCATGTAGTCCCGAATCAAGGAATTTACATCGTCTGTAAGCTGCATGTTTGCGTCTTTTGAAATCATTTTATTCCATTGCTTTCTGTACGAATCAAGTTCTCTGTCAATGGATGAACCTGCTGGAATTAGTCCTTCGCTGATTTCTTTTGCTGCCTGCGCAAGACGCTCTTTTTTTGAACCTTGTCTTTTTGGAACATCATCAGGGATATCATCGGCCGTAAATTCCTTTTGAGGTTTCTTTTCCAGTTGAGGTTCATTCTTCTTTTTGAAGAACAAGGATGCAAGCCATGAAATGAATGGGATGGTGTACCAGAAAGGCAACATGAGTTTTGCGTTTGCAAGAATCGAAGAGCTTTTAAGCATCAAAAGATTTGTGTACGTTTCCAGTTTTCCGCCGCTGAATATATTGAAGTTTGTTCCAGCTGGGATGTGGTTTGTTTCATAGTTGAGCAATGTCAAGAAATTTGCATTTAGCAGAGCGTAAAGAACAGGTGACAATTCTTTCACAAGATTCTTTACGGTTTCTTCGAATGCTTTTTGATCATGCATTTCTGGAAGTTTTTTGTAGTTAGAAAGATATTTAAACCACTTGTCTGTTAAATTCTTTTCGATTACATCGTGAGCTTCATTTGCAAGTCGGATTATGAGTTGAAAAACTTTTGCTTTATAGATGAAATATCTTGATCCGTTTTCGATCTTAAAGACAAGAAGTTTTGGTAGTTCATTATCAGCACAGTCGGTAGTAAGTTTTTTAAGGCATCCTTTCAGGTCATCTTCATCGTATTGGCCATAAAGCAAAGCGCCTTTTGAGTCTGTGAATTTTAAGATGCTGTCCATAGAGAAAAAGAACGGAGGTTTTGCCAGAGCTCCTTCAAGTTCGTTCAAAGCTTCCTGTTTTGCCTGTTCTTTGGAGGCTTTGTCTTTAAGACTCATCATCCAAATTTCAGAAACGGCAACAGCCTGAAGAATGTTTGTGTCTTCTGCTGTGCGATCTTTGATTTTCTCAAAATCCTGTCGGATGAAATAGCAGAGTTGATTCCAGAAGTAGAATGCGTTTACGTCAATGTCAAAGTTCTGGTCGGCATTATCCGGGTGCTGTATGAATTTTGTAAAGAAAGTTCTGGAAGCAATTTCCTTGTTAGGATTTGAGTTTCGCAGTTTTTTCTGGAAATAATCATGGTATTCGTCTTTTTTCAGCATGTGACGAATTTTTGCCATTGCGGCACGAATAACAAAGTTGATTGGCACGCAGACTGGGAAAAGCACAGCTGGAATATCTCTTGGAAGTAAAAGACAATAGAGGGCAGGGGATTTTGTGTCCTGATTTTCAATTAATGATGGAATAAACTCTGTCGCTGATTGTTTTTCGATTGCTTCTATTGGCAGTTGTTTTGGCAAGTCGCTAACTGTTGGGAAAGGAATGGTGACTGTGGAAAGCATTTCCTTGTAGCGTTTTGCAAAATATACTGAATAGAATGTGATTACAACGACAATCATTTTTGGAGTGCCACGGTTAAGTATGAAAATTTCGTGACGAGCAGAAAGATCGTCCAGTTTTTTTAAAAGCAGGCTATCTGATACTTCAATGTATTGTGCAAGGTTTGGATCTTCTTCCAGGTGTTTTGCAGCATATTTTTTCAGATAATCACTGAATTCGTGAAAATTCACAAATGCTGAAGCTTGCTTGTTAGCGTAATGTCGTAAAAGTGTACTTAGAATCGAAGTATTAGCCATTTTTATAGTATAACGGTTGTAAGGTTATTTCTCAAGACTTTAGTTATGGCTATTTTGTTATCTTACAAAGATTTTCCAGTTTTTTTTTGCTGGTTACAGAAATTTTCGTGGCATTTTTTTCTGCCTGACTGAAATAAAATATTCCATGTGGATTTTTGAGTTTAGTTTGTTGAATAAAAGGCGGTATAGGAATAAAATGAAATTATGATTTCTACACGAATGCAAAATTTACACCCATATGTTCCAGGAGAACAACCAAAAGACAGGGTTTACATCAAATTGAATGCCAATGAAAATCCCTATGCTCCAAGCCCAAAGGTTTTGGATGCTGTGGTTGATTTTGTAAAAAATAATCCCATGAAACTTGCACTTTATCCAGATCCTGATTCCCTTGAACTTCATAGAGCTATTGCAGATATGCTGAATAAAACCGGCGGGGTTTTATG
Source organism: Treponema sp. (assembly GCA_016297405.1). Taxonomy (GTDB): domain Bacteria; phylum Spirochaetota; class Spirochaetia; order Treponematales; family Treponemataceae; genus Treponema_D. The sequence goes on along the minus strand of JAEDGP010000044.1, from coordinate 8,096 downwards.
CAATGCTGTTACAGAAGGAAACGAAGTAACTGCCGCTAAAGGGGACGAGATTCCGTTCAAAGTGACTCCAGAAATGATTTACAGCGGAAATGGATCTGACGAAGTTCTTTCGTTTGTTTTTTATGCTTTTTTTGGCAGTGACAAAAAACTTGTTCTTCCTGAATTTACCTATAGCTTTTATCCTGTGTACGCAGGATTTTATAATATCACCACTGATATTGTACCGATGAAAAAAGACTGGTCACTTGATACAGAAGAAATGCTATTGCGTTCCAGAAAAAACGGATCTGGGTTGATTTTTGCTAATCCAAATGCGCCAAGCGGAATTGCTCTTTCACGGAATCAGATTAGGGCTATGCTTGAAAAAGCGGATCCTGATCAGATTTTTGTGGTAGACGAAGCTTATTGTGATTTTGGCGGAGAATCTTGCATACCTCTTCTTAAAGAATTCAAAAACCTGCTGATTGTACGAACGTTTAGCAAAAGCCTTTGTGGAGCTGGAATGCGCCTTGGTTATATTGTTGCATCTCCTGAAATTGTAAACTATGTGACTACGGTAAAAAACAGCCTGAATCATTTTCCGATTGATGCGGTTGCGCAGGTTGCAGGAATTGCTGCATGCGAAAATCCGGCGTACTACTGTGAATGTGCCAGAAAGGTTCGTGATGAAAGGGAGAGTTTTCAAGCATTCCTTAAGGAAAAAGGCTGGGAATTCATTCCTTCAAAGACAAATTTTGTTCTTGCAAGAAATCCGAAAATGCCTGGAGAACAGGTGTATCAGAATATCAAGAAAGAAGGTATCCTTGTGCGACATTTTGGCACAAAAGGCATTGAGGATTACGTTCGCATTACAATCGGAACCAAAGAGCAGATGGATGCGCTTAAAGCTGCCATCGACAAAATCTAACTTAAGGAGCAGTATATGAAATTTCTTGTAATTACTGATATCCATGGAAATGTTGAAGCGTTGGATAAAATCGATTCCAGATTCAAGGAAGCAGATGCGGTTTTATTTGCAGGCGATTTTTGTGAATGTTTCAAGACTGAAACTTCAAAGCCTGTTCTTGATGCTTTGGTGAAAAAACATGATGAAATCTATGCGGTTCTTGGTAATTGTGATGAACCTGATTTTATCGAAAAAATGGAAGATGCGGGAATCAATGCGGAACGTGTATTGAATTATACTGGCGGCATTGCCATTGTGGGCTCTGGCGGTGGAAGCAAATTTACTGGAAAGACTCCGAATGAAAGGGATGAGGATGATCTTATTGCCGATTTCAGGATCCTTGAGCAGAAAGAATTTGATGATGACTATTCCAATGTAATATTAATCAGTCATAATCCGCCTAAAGCAGAAAAAGTTGATTCATTTGCTCCTGGAATGCATGCAGGCTCCCAGGCATTTTGTGATCTAATCGTTCAGAAACAGCCCCTTGCAGTGGTTACCGGCCATATTCATGAAGGTTGTGGAATCGAAAAGATAGGCGAAACTACGGTAATCAATTCTGGAAGCCTTGGCGAAAGGGGCACGTACTGTATGCTTGAAGTGGAAAAAAATGGTGGAAAATGGACTGTAAAGTCTGCCGAAATTTTTAATTCGTAAAAGAAATTGATTTATAAAGAGGGCCTGATCTGTATGCATTGCGGCAAACTGCCGAAGGTGGCAGTTTTGCTGGTTGCAATAACTTGATCAGAGTTCTCCTTTTTTTGCAAGTCTGAATCCCATATAGTTGTAATATTCATTCGGGTCGTAGGAATAGCGGTCTGCACAATAGTAGAATGGTGTGTAGATGGACCAGCTGCCACCTCGACTGATGCGCTTTGAGCCGAACTCTGGGCCTGCTGCCACAGTTCCCTGCTGCAGTGTGTAGTCAGCGAACCAGTCCCAGCAATATTCCATCATGTTTCCACTCATGTCAAAAATTCCGCTTTCATTTGGTTTGCCGCTTCCCATGGCAGGAGGTGCATCTTCTTGAAAAACTGTGCCTGCGGTGCCTACCGTCATGGATCTGGTGGTGTTGTCGCTTGTCCAGGCAACAAGGTCTGGTCCTTCTTCTGTGGAAAACTGAAGCTGTCCGCTTATGGTGTTTCCGGAATTCATGAAATTTTCACCTGTTTCAGGATTCTTGTTCAAGCGGCTGGCAAATTCCCATTCAGCTTCTGTTGGAAGGCGATATCCGTTTGCATTCCAGTTGCAGGTGGCAAGGTCGCAGGCGGATGTGTCGGAGGAATCTCTAATAACCTGACCTTTGTAAGTATAGCAAGGTGTAAGGTTCGAAAGTTCACTGAACGCATTGCACCATACAATGGCGTCATACCAGCTGATGTTTGTAACGCTTTGACCAGCAAGATTTGGTTTTGGAGCTTTACCTCTGCGCCCCATTGAGCCTTCCTGCCCAGGATTTTGGAAGTTATATCCTAATTTCCTGGCTTTTGTAAGCACTTCGTACCAAAGTTCATAAGTTGTCTCATAAGCATTCATTTCAAAATTTTGCACTGAACGTTCGGCTGTGATTGACTGGACGCCTGTGCCGATTTCAAAAGAGGCGCTCCCTTTTTTCCATGAAAAGGAAACGGGTTTGTAATTTCTTTCTACGATTTTTTCTGAAATCGAGGATTGCTGGCTAGGCTTTTTCTGCCACTTTTCATTCCATTGTGCATCTTGTGAAAAAAAAGGGTGGGTAAAAAATAAAGCTAAAGCTAACAAAAAGGCGGTTTTATTCATGTTTACTCCTGAAGGGCAGCTTCGATTGATCTCATTCGTCGAAGGTTTCGTTTTTCCTTGTTTTTCTTGTTTGCCTGAAGTTTTTTCTGTTTTTTCTGATTTGATCGTGGGAATCGCTTTTCAGAAATGTTCAGAATTGCATTTGTTATGAATACGGATATGACACAGATTCCTAAGGTGGTCCAGGTAGCCCATTCTCCCATAGATTCAAGAGGAAGAGGGAAGTTCATTCCGAAGAAACTTGTAATGAAGGTTGGAACCATCATTATGATGTTCAGAATGGCGAGTTTTTTCATGTAATTATTCAGGTTGTTGGAAATAACTGAATCGAAGGCATCCATTGTGCCTAAAAGGACATTTCTGTAAGTATCAGCCATTTCGATAGCCTGGCGGTTATCGATTTCAACGTCATCAAGCCATTCCATGTCATCGGTATCAAGCTTGATGAGTCGGGTTTTCCTGAATTTTTCCAGAAGCATTTGATTTGATTTCAAGGATGTGGTGAAGTACACAAGTGACTTTTCCAAGCTGAGCAACTGCATGATTTCATTGTTTTCAATAGAAAGCTGGAGTTCGCTTTGTATTCCACTTGATCTTCTGTTAATGTCTTTAAGGTATCGAAGGAACATCAGGTCTGCACGACTGATTATTCTGATGATGAAGGCTGGAAAGTCAGAAAGCTGAATGCCTTTTACTCTGCCAAGGGCGAAATCTTTGAGGACTTCGCAATCTGTCCAACATACGGTGATAATGAAATTTTCTTTTATGATTATACCAAGGGGGACAGTAAAATATTGTGTTTCTGCTGTATGGTCAAAAATTGGAAGTCGAGTAATTGTAAGGGTATATCCGTCGCCATCTTCCAGTCGGGAAAGTTCGTCTGGGTCAAGAATATCCAGAATGTGTTCTGGATCTATGTCATAGACTGACTGGAGAAGTTCTACGTCTTCTCTGGTTACTATTCTTGCATCGACCCACGTGCGCTTTTCTGCATCCAGGTCTTCAAGCTTGGTTTTTACAAGTTTGCCGCCATCTCGCTGCTGCCAGTATTGAATCATGTTTTTATCCTGTTATTGATTTGTGACAGGATGAAAAAACGTTAGAACCAATCCTGTCTTTTTTTGCGCATAACATGCGCAAATATATGATAACCGGAGCTACTACTGCCACCGTCCATGTTATGCCTCCAAAAACAAAGATAAAAAGTTTAACAAACCTAATTTATATTACCATAAATGAAAATTGTGGGCAACTAAGTGATTTTTTTTTTGTTGTTTTCCAGACTTCTTCCTGTTTTTGGCTTTTTTTTGCGATATGAACAGTGGAGGTTTTTAATGAAAAACGATGATTTTAAGCTCTGGGATTTGATTTTTCCGTCTTTAGTTATTGGGGCTTTTCTTGTGCTGGTGGTAGTTGCGCTTTTTACTGGTTGTGCCAGTTCAAAAGCTGGCTGCCCGTATGAAGTTGGAGGAGCTGTGAAGGACGGAGGTGCAATAAGAAACTGTGATGACTGGGATGGAAATATTTCTTTTAGTATTCTGAACAATAGCGAAAAGAAAATTACTTCTTATGATGTTGTTATAAGCCTTTATGACTGGAACGGGAATCCCGTGTTTGAAAATGATTTTGTGAGTTTCTCAGTGGAGCAGGAAGCGGATGCGGGACAGACTATTGACGGAGCTTTATATGTAAAGGATTATATTGAACAGGATGGCGGAATGCTATGGCCAGATTATTTTTATCTGAGCACGATTCGCTACGAAGATGGCTCTGTTTGGGAAGATCCCCTTGGAATGTATAGCCTTTGACTGGTAGCGAAAGCTTTCCCCTACCAGTTATTGCAAGAATATCAGGGCCTTTAACCGTGTTATTCTTGCAATGCATTTCAGAATTTCTACAGAGGAATATTTCCGTGCTTCTTACTAGGCTTATCCATGCTCTGTTTATCAGAAAGGAACTTCAAGCTGTTTGCAACGTATTTACGTGTATCTTCTGGGTTGATAACTTCAGAAACGTAACCGCGTTTTGCAGCAATGGTTGGAGTCATGATTTCGCTTTCATACTTAGCTTTCTGTTCAGCAACATATTCAGCTTTTTCAGGATCTTTCATTTCTTTAGCGTAAAGAATTCCGACAGCACCATCAGCACCCATTACAGCGATTTCAGAACCAGCCCATGCGTAAACATAGTCAGCACCAATGTGTTTAGAACACATAGCGATGTATGCACCACCATAAGCCTTGCGGAGAATTACAGTTACCTTTGGCACAGTTGATTCACTGTATGAGTAGATAACCTTAGCACCATGGCGGATAATACCTTTCTGTTCTTCCTGTGGACCTGGAATGTAACCTGGTGTGTCAACGAAAGTAACAAGTGGAATATTGTAAGCATCGCAGTAACGAACATGGCGGGCAATCTTGTCTGAAGAGTCACAGTCAAGAACACCACCCATTCCCTTAGGGTTATTGGCAACGATACCAACTGAACGACCTTCAATCTTAGCGAAACCTGTGACACAGTTTACAGCAAATTCAGCTGATGTTTCGAAGAATGAATCGTCATCACAAACATCATTGATTACATCGCGAACGTCGTAACCCTGGCGTGTGTTTTCTGGCATAACCTTCTGGATATGCTTAGCTTTCTTTGATTCGTCATATTTGAATTTTGCAGCCTGAACAATTTCATCACCGTAGTAGTGTGGAATGTAGTCAAGCAAAGCGCGAACCTGGCGGAAACATTCTGGTTCTGATTCGCAGCGGAACTGTGCAACACCAGATTTTTTAGAATGGATTGAAGCACCTCCAAGGTCTTCTGCAGAAATGTCCATGAACATAACTGACTTAACAACCTTAGGACCAGTAATGAAAAGCTGAGAAACCTTGTCAACAGCAAAGATAAAGTCTGTGATTCCAGGTGAGTATACGGCACCACCGGCACAAGGACCTGCGATGATAGAAATCTGTGGTACAGAACCAGAAGCACGAACGTTCTGATAGAATAAATCACCGTAACCGCAAAGAGCATCTACGCCTTCCTGAATGCGAGCTCCGCCTGAGTCATTGATTCCGATTACAGGACAGCGAGCCTGAATAGCTTTATCGATAAGTTCAGCGATTTTTTTACCGTGCATAAGACCCAAAGAGCCACCCTGAACAGTAAAATCCTGAGCGTATACGGCAACCTTGCGGCCATTGATTGTACCAAAGCCTGTGATTACACCGTCGTATGGAATGTCTTTCTTTTCCATTCCGAAACTTGTGCAGTTATGGCGAACGCCAGAATAGATTTCCATGAAAGAGTCTTTGTCGCAAAGGTGTTCAATGCGTTCAATGGCATGCCATTTTCCCTTTTCATGCTGTTTTTCAACATTATATTTATAAGAAGCCATTTGAATGGTACCTCCAAATTATTTTCGCCTTTCATATTATTAAATGGGTATGCTTTAGTCAATGACATTTTTTCATATTTTGTCAAAATAAAACAAATATAAATTGCTTACCCTTGCAGCTGAATCTTTTTTTCTTCTTTTAGAAGAGACTGCTTTGAAGGAATCCAGGGATGCTCTTCTCTAAGGGATTCAACGGCCATGATTACATCATTATCAGCATTTTCCATGGCTTCTTTAAGCTGTTTTGAGAATTCGATAGGAGAAATGTCTTTGATTTGTGCGTTTTCTTCCATAGATGAGATTTGCCATTCATCGCCATTGAAATGAAGGGTGACTTTTGTAGTGGTGTCTTCGATTCTTAGCATTGCATCCTGTGTGTGAACAAGATAATAATGCACTTTATGAGCAGCTGATGAACCGTTCTTCAGGATGATGCCATTTTCTGATCTTTGGGATAAAGGCTTGTCGGCAAATGTCGGGATGTTTAGCTCAAGAAGCGAAGGTTCATCATCTATGGTAACGTTGGTAAGGCCAAAGATTACTCTGGAAAAAGCTTTTTGAGACATAGGTTCAAAAAAGAACCAGCTTTCCGGGCGTGAAATCCCTGCCTGGAAATTGAATGAGCTTGCAATCATGTAAGTGGAAAAAATTGTAGGAATGCTTTGGATGTATTTTTGCGCATCAGAACAATCTTTGGCCGCAAGTTTCATAAGATCGCTGTCCATGGTGTGAAGACCTTTGTAGAAAACCAGCGTGGATTGAGTTGAATCCATGCCTTTTATGGTATGCCTTTTTGCCTTCTCGTTTGAAATTGAAATGTAAACAGCCAGCGCTACAGCAATAAGTACGCCCGCTGTTATGCCTATGACTTTGTTGCGTCTGATAAAACGGCGAACTTTGATTTTTTTGCTTTGAATTTTGACAAAACGATCCTTTTGCTTTTGAAAATCTTTTTCAGAAAGCAAAGCAACTTTCTGTTCCGGGTGAAAAAGTTCATCTTCCAGAATATCCAATGGAATTTGCTTTACTGAAGTTTCTTTTGCTGCTTTTGCAGAATATGTAGATGCACAAAGGATCTTGTCAATGGATTCAAGTTCATTCCGTATTCCGTTGATCTGGTATTTAAGTGGCAAAAAGTTTTTGTCATAGATGTTTACGCTCTGCGCCTGGTCTTGTCCTGCAGGATAAGGCAGTTCTTTGCAAAGCGCAAAGTAGGCAACTGTTGCCTGCAGGAATAAAAGTGCATTTTTTCCTGAGAGGGTTTTGTCAAGCCAGGCACCTTGAATCTGTTGATAATCTGCTTTTGGAAGGTGTTCTGCTGATTTTTCAAATGCAGCTTCAGGAATAAAAAGCAAGGTTGAATGATCTTGTGAAAGAAGGATGCCGTTTGGACTATTGCATGGAAGGGAAATCTGGTTTGTGATAGCAAAATCTATTGCCTGACAGATTCCAAAAAGGCTTTCTTTCAGGAGATTTTCATCTTCAATGAGGGCTACAGGTGTGCCAGAAAAGCCATTTGCATAAAAATATACTGTTTCTCCAACAGTAACTGCACCGTCAAAGATCCAGTCCTGAAAAATTTTGAAATTCTGGTCTTTGTCTTTAGATACCAGAAAACCTTTGCCGCTCATAAAGCGTGTGAACTGGGTTTTTGAAAACATGGTTTCGTCTAAAAGTGTGTTTAATAGAACTTTGTTATTTTGTGCAGTTACGATTTGTGTCATTGAGGGAACCTTTGATTGTATATGGGTGAATTCTATTGGTCAAAAGCGATATTGTCAATTTGATTTTGAAAGGATGGGGCGTTGCGGACCATAAAGCGTTTTTTTATATTCAGGTCCGCACGGTGGGGTGTGGAGCAGACGAAGGCTGCGACCAGGGGCGGTTGCCGCCCCTAAAGAGCAAAAAAAAGGCACCAGTTTTACAACCAGTGCCTTACGTGAGCTATGATGGACTCGAACCATCGACAGCCGCCTT
>JAEDGP010000120.1 GCA_016297405.1 Treponema sp. | reverse complement strand
TGGTTTCGATAAACTCAACCACCGTAATGCTACCTTATTGGACAGCCTCTTTTTTATCCACATATGGACTGTGAAAAAGCACAGAGCAGTTTTATCAGGCGACATCTATCTTGGCACAGAAGGATGCCGACTTGCGCGTGTGGCGACGCCAGCTAGGGATTTTGGCAGTCGCGGACTGACTGGTAGTATTTTAATAGTTGAATTATTGTTCTGTCCGTGAAGGGATATTCCCGAATTAAATAGATTGCGCCAATCGGAAACCAAAAAGATTAGAATAAATTTTAATTATTCCTTTTAAATCATATAGACGCTGTACAGAATAAATCTCCGAATTCCCTTGCAGATAATGCCCTCCATAGCAGTGAATTGCACTATCAGTGACAGTAAAATTTACAGTATCTTCATTAATTGAATATTCACAGATATTTCCGCTCATATCATAAGCACCGATTCCATTGGGCTTTAACGAACCTGGAATCCTAAGTTTTGTTGATGCAGCAACTTCATTCATATCATTTGAACCAGAATAAGCATAAGACTTATCTTCATTTGTCCTTCTGGCGCCCTGAGCCGCATACTGCCATTCGTCGACAGTTGGAAGCCTGTACCCATTGGCATTCAAATTCTGATAAAATGTCACTGGAAGAGAAAAATCATATTCTATCAATGGATTCCCATTCATATCATGAATAAGATCATTCTCTGTACGATAATTTTCTTTTGCTATATCAGCAGCATCTTTCAAGATTTCCAAAAAATCCTTATCCTTGTAATATACAGGCGTTAGTCCATTCTTTACAGAAAGGGCATTGCACCACACAAAAATATCAGCTGGATGAATGCCTGTTACTGGAAAATAAGCATAAACACCAGGTTTTCCCGTAAACCCTGTATCCCCATCTTCAGCTGGTTTGATGATGTTAAATCCATTTTCCTTAGCCCACTGTGCGACTTCATACCACAAAAGATAAGTTGTTTCGTACGTATTGATTCGATATGGATTCAGACCTTCAGTTCCGAAATTCGAAACATCGTTTATATCAATCATCCGTATGCTTTTCAATTCCAGAACATCTGTGGAAATCTCATTTACGTCATGAATCATATCACGACAACCAGTGGATATAACAATCATAATCAACATGGCCATAAAAGAGAAAAACCTTTTACAAAAAATCATTTCTGTACACCCGATTTTTTAGAACAAAAAGGCTTAAAATCCACAATCAGTCCAAAAACTGGACCTATGCTCATAAAACTTTCGCTTTTTTCATTATAGAATGCATAATGACACCCTGCCGTTCCAAGTAAATTAACGATTTTTGTTTTAAGAATCGCTTTTCTAATATTGAAATCTGATTCAATCATAAAGTCATAATAAATATCATTGATTTTTCCTTTTTCCGCACTGACAAAATCAATGTCACTTATCAGAAATCCTGCCCCAAAAGACATATGCAACGAAAAATCATAAGGAAGATAAAACTGTCCAAAAAGACCGCTGGAAAAACTATAGCTGTAAAGCCGAACAAGTTGCACATTATACGGGATAAAATTCAAAAATGCGGCTCTTCCATAAAATCCCAAATCAACATTTTTCACCATCTGGGGAAAAAGAGTATATTCAAAACCAATGTTTCCCCCATAAGAATTTTTTGAATACCGTTCCATATCATTCAGATTGAATGTATTTATATAAGATGTTGTAATGCGTAATCCTGAAAGAACCATAGAAAACATTTCATTTTTTGATTCTTCCGCTGAAAAGCCAAAAGCAAAAAAAAATATTAATAGCGATAAAACTTTCTTCTTTCCTGAAAATCCCATAAACCCTCTCTGACGCAAAGCAATATTGATTTTATTTTTTTTTCAATTGATAGGCAAGGATATTCAAATTTCAGCAATAATATAAATTGCCATTATTCTGGAAACATCTTCCTGTTTTTATTTAAAGCTTACTATTTATGAAAAATATCTCGATAAGAAAAAAATTATGCGAAAAAAAACGGCGCCCCACAAAATGGAAGCAAAAAACTTTCCATAATACAGAAGGCGCCGTTTTTTTTTGAATTATTTCACTTAGGCACGAATACTTGTGTTCTTTACAATAACGTCGTGTGCGCCACCTTCGCGGAGGGAAGCGGCAGAAACCATTGTGATCTTTGCTTTTTCCTGAAGTTCAGGAATTGAAAGAACACCGCAGTTACACATTGTATGGATGATTTTGCTTGTTGTAAGAGTTACATTGTCATGAAGTGAACCAGCATAAGGAACATAAGAATCTACACCTTCCTCAAATGCCATGCCTTTTTTTCCGCCAAGATCATAGCGCTGCCAGTTGCGGGCACGGTTAGAACCTTCACCCCAATATTCCTTTACATAATTGCCGTTTACCATAAGCTTAGTTGTAGGAGATTCATCAAAGCGGGCAAAATAACGTCCCTGCATTACAAAATCTGCACCCATAGCAAGAGCGAGGGTGATATGATAGTCATGTACAACACCACCATCAGAACAGATAGGAATATAGATTCCTGTTTCCTTGTAATATTCATCCCGGGCTTTAGCAACTTCAATTGTAGCTGTTGCCTGACCACGACCAATTCCCTTCTGTTCGCGAGTAATACAGATTGAACCGCCGCCAATACCGATTTTTACGAAATCTGCACCAGCATCTGCAAGGAAGCGGAATCCTTCTGCATCAACAACGTTTCCAGCTCCAACCTTTGCATTTGGCCATTTTGCATGAATATCCTGCAAAGCCTTGCGCTGCCATTCTGTAAATCCTTCAGATGAATCCAATGTCATTACATCAACGCCAGCTTCAAGAAGGGCTGGAACACGATCCATATAATCACGGGTATTGATACCAGCACCGACGATATAGCGTTTTTTAGAATCAAGAAGTTCATTTGGATGTTCTTCGTGTGCTGTTGCATCCTTGCGGAATACCAGATACTGAAGGTTTCCATTCTTATCCACAACAGGAAGCTGATTAATTTTGTTTTTCCAGATTATGTCGTTTGCTTCTTCCAAAGTTACACCAACTTCTGCTTTCACAAGGTCAGAAAGTCCTGTCATGTAATCCTGAACTTTTGCACCCTTTGGACAATGATCGATTCTGAAATCACGTTCTGTAATGATTCCAAGAAGTTTTCCGTCATGTTCACCGTTATCTGTAACAGCAACAGTTGAATGACCGGTTGCTTCAATTTTCTGTGTCAATTCTTCCAAAGTCTGATCTGGACGAATATTTGTATCAGAAGTTACAAAACCTGCTTTATACGCTTTTACTTTTGCAATCATTGCAGCCTGATTCTCGATTGTCTGAGAACCAAAAATAAAACTGATTCCACCTTCTTTTGCAAGAGCAACAGCCAATGTATCATTTGAAACTGACTGCATTACAGCAGAAACCATTGGAATGTTCATTGTAAGCGGACATTTTTCGCCGGCTTTCTTGTTGTACCGAACAACTGGTGTTTTCAAAGAAACATTTGCCGGAATACAATCTGGACCTGTATAACCAGGAACAAGCAGATATTCATCGAATGTGTGTGATGGTTCACTAAAAAAGAAAGCCATTGAAATCTCCTGAGTTTACAACAGCCTGAGCTGTCATTTTTTTATTACTAGTCCCATTTGCAACTGCAAAGCAAGACTCATTTACTTGTTGAATGTTAAAAATATAATTGAATGATTATATAAAATCTGATGGTTTTATTCAACAAATACCTGGCAAAATGA
>JAEDGP010000119.1 GCA_016297405.1 Treponema sp. | reverse complement strand
ATTGCAGAACCACATAGGGCTTCAGCTTTTGGTTGGTCTGCTTGCCGTGCTTGGCAATAACCTTCCCTTCCAAGCCTTTGTCGGCTTTTCGAGTTACTTTCTTGTAGACGATTTCATCAGGCATGTGTGGACACTCCTTTTTGAAAGTGCATTTTCAAATAGTATAGCATATCAAAAGGAATGAGCAAAGCATTGTTTTGGGAAGAACTAAAACAAAATATGTACACTTTCAGCCCAGCCAACCATGTGCATAAATTCAGATTCCGAATTCATTTTCTCATTTCCTGTAATGAGTTTGTACAATTCTTTTTCCAAAACATATAAGCCAGCCAAGGCAAATAACACATTTTCAAGGTTTCCGTTTTTATAATTGCTAATTCTTGCATGTTTTACGCCATTATATGCTGACCACCATTGCATTAAAGTATTTTCGGTCAAGTCTTTGAATGGCTGGATTTCTACTCCGAAGTAATCAACATTAACACGACGGTTCACCAAATCCGGGCAATTACGACGGTGATCTACACAGTAGTTTCCCATATTTTTATACTTTTCTCCAGGATAGCCACAAATTTCCTTGAAGATAACATCAACTTCAGAGCAAATTGTCTGCAAATATGACAGAAGTTCGCATGAATAACAGGCATAGTTATCACAATCAAATTCAATGTAGTTTTTTAGTTTCAAAAACCTTTCTTCAAGAACTATGTAATAAGACCAGTAGTTTTTAATAAATTCTAATTCTGTCATGGCAATATCTCCTTTGATGTATCTATTGTGTGGCTATTATAACAGCATTCGCTAAATAATAACAGGAAAATTTGTCAATGAACTTTCAAAATCTTTTTTCACTATTCCAAATTCGTCAAAAATGTACTATAATAATTGTACTTTCGGGAAATAGGGGTGGCGAGAATGGCAAAGCGACTATTTGATATGCTCAAACACTGCCAAGAGGAAGAAGAAGTAAAAGCAGAGTTTGCTAAATATTTCAAGATAAAATATAACACACGAAATAGAATCGACTTGTATACACCTCAGATTCTATTCGAGTTTAAGCACTGTCAAAACTTCAAAAGCAGAACTGTTCGAGCCAAAGCAGTTGCACAAACTTTGTATTATATCAGAAGGTTGAAGTACGGAAAAAACAACGATCCTGTTCCTCCTACGATTTGCATTGTAGATAAAGACGAGGGATTCTTTGTTACCACTTCAGATTTTAGTTCTTTCATCAATGCAAGCAAAAAATACGACTGGGATCGTGCGGCCAGTCAGCCCTGTCCTATCCTCGTCGAAGCTCTTAAACAATCCAAACTGATTGAAAACATCCATGTTTATTCTTTTGAGAATGTTGAAGATGAGGCCCAGTTTAAAGATGCTGTTGCTGTTCAAACGCAGGCATCGTTCTTGGACTCTAATAAAAAAGCAATTACAGAAGATAACTTTACTTCTGTTTATACATATTGGGAATCCCTGTTTGGTCGCTATGTGCAAAATGGGCATAAGCCATCTGAATACTTTGTATCGGATATTGAATCAGGGCGATCCCAAATTATCGGTGACAGCGAAGTTTTGTTCCGTCTGAGCGATGGTTCTGCTTCCAAAAGCATTCCTATGAAGGAATACCAATACTTTTGGAGCATTTACGAAAAGATTGATAATCCCAGTGAAATCAAAGCAATTCGCCAGAAAATTGATAGACTATCTGAAGACTTCATGCGACGCTTTACAGGCGAATTTTACACCCCAATCTCCTTTGCGTCCAAAGCATTTGAATACATTGAAAGAACAGTAGGCACAAAAAAGTACCTATCTGGTAATTGGAGAATTTGGGACATGGCGGCAGGAACGGGCAACTTAGAGTTTATGCTACCAAGTTCTGCACTGAAATACTGCTACATCTCCACCCTTCTTGACGATGACGCTGCATACTGCAAGAAAATATATCCATCTGCAACAGTGTTTCAATATGATTATCTGAATGATGATGCTTTCCGTATTGCAAACCCCAGCTCAACACCTTTTGGAGTAACGCCAAAAATGCCTCCAAATCTTGTTGCTGATTTAGCAAATCCTGAAATTTCATGGATTATTTTTATCAATCCGCCTTTTGCCACAAGTAATAAGACGGGCAATGAGATTGGTAAAAAATCAAAAGATGACATTTCAATGACCAACATCCAGAAGCTAATGGAACAAGCTGGATTGGGTGAGACAAGCAGAGAACTATTCTCACAGTTCCTTTACCGAATCTCCATTGAGTTCAATGGAAAAAATGCATTCCTGGGGTTGTTCTCAAAGATTAAATATCTAAATTCCAACAACGATCAGCGTTTAAGAGATCAAGTTTTTAGATACAAATTTGAAAGAGGTTTCATTTTCTCTTCAGAGCATTTTCCTGGTAGTAAAGGTAAGTTCCCTGTTGGTTTTTTGGTATGGAATCTCAGGATGCAAATTGCATTGGATTCTCAAAAGATCATTTTAGATGTCTACAATGAAGATTGTGAAAAAGTAGGAACAAAGCAAGTTCTGACAAGTGAAAGAGATTCTTTTTTAAGCAAATGGGTAGTCAGATACAGGAATACGCAAACCTTCCCCCCATTTAGCAGTGCGTTAAACATTGGTCAAAGAAGCACGGATGTTCGGGATCTAATTGCTGACAATTTTATTTGTTCCTTAATGAGCAAAGGCAATGACATGCAAAATCAAAACTATGTTGCTATTTTCTCAGGTCCTTATGCAAGTGCTGGCGGTTATTCTGTTGTTCCCGGGAATTTTGAGCAGTCCATGGTCGTACACGCTGTTCGTCGCATACCAAAGGCATCATGGACAAATGATAGAGATCAATTTTATCAGCCTTTTTCTGAGCCTCTGCCTAATGACTTTATTTCTGACTGCGTAGTGTGGAGTGCTTTTGCCCCATCTAATAACACAGTTGCGTTAAAGGATATTGAATACAAAGGTACTGTCTATCAGATTGAGAATCAGATGTTCCCGTTTTTGCTTTCGGAAGTTACAACATGGAGCTGCCCGTTATCTGATCTTCGCTCTCAGTTGTTCTCTGCAAACGAAGATCGTTTCCTCGCTAAATGGCTTGAAAATGCTTCATTATCTCAGGAAGCGTCGGATGTCTTGAATGCAGCACGAACCTTGTACAAATGTGTGTTTGAGAAACTTAATACCGTTCGGTGGTTAGACTACAGGATTCAGAGGTGGGATATTGGTTGGTGGCAAGTCAAGGAAGCAGCCAAAAAAATTGACGCAGCACAACTCCATCTCGAAACCCTAAGTAAACGGCAAAAGCTACTTGCTGCCAAAATCAATTCTCAACTCTCAGATTTGGGCTTTATGGCTCCTGGTGTTGAACCTCTTGAGTAAAAAAACAGGGAGCATCACGCTCCCTGTTTTCTTGCCCTTATCAGTGTACTCTTGCTAATCCCCGTCATTGCGGTAATCTGCCGATAGGTCTTGCCCTGCTCCAAGAGGGACAAGGCCAAATCAATCTGTTCCGCTGTGAACTTCTTTGGTCTGCCGTCTTTGAAACTGGGGTCTTGGCGGGCAACTGCCTTTCCTGTCTGCGTTCTCTCAACAATCATGCCCCTTTCGTATTCGGCAAAGGCAAGCATGACGGTCAGAATCAAATTACCTGTAAGTGTGTTTTCTACAAGCCCCATATTCAAAATATGAACTCTGACACCTCTTTCAAACAACTCTCGAACAACTTGAACGCCCTCAATGGCAGTTCTGGCGAAGCGGTCAAGTTTACACACCACCAGCG
>JAEDGP010000043.1 GCA_016297405.1 Treponema sp. | reverse complement strand
CTCCTATTTCATCGAATTGCGCTTTTTTAAAGCCTTTAAAACGAATACATTTTCCCTTTCCTTCTCTTCAAGGGCATTTTCAATATATTCCTTTGTTTCCAAAGTCTGGGGAATAACCATCTTATCAAGGGCATTTACCCTTCTTTGAGTTTTTTTCACCTCTTCTGCAAGCCGCCACACAATAGTCCTTATGGAAGCCATCTGTGTAAGCAGTGAAAGCAAATCAAAAAACTTAGAAATAACATCATCGGTATTGGCATAAGTTCCAATCATGGAATAAAAAAGCTGCTTTTTTGGAAGATGGACATCGATAGTCTGAAAACTCATACCTCCAACCGTCACGTTTTTTTCCTGCATTTCAAAGTCATAATGAATGGCATGGGCAATTCTTTTTACCTGATCACTACCATCAGCCATGAGCATTCGTTTGAATGCAGGATATGCAACTTTTACCGCCGCATCAATGTCTTTTTCAAGCATGCGAACCTTATCCACCATTCGCATAAGTTCCTGAACCAAAATCTCCCGCTTTTGCTCAAGCAAATCATATCCATTCTGACTGATTGCCAGCTGTTCTTTCATAGCGAGAAGATTTGATTTTGTAGGAGCAATATTCAACTTTGCCATAAAATACCAGTCTTAAAGACTATTCATCCTTTGGAAGATATTTTTCGATATATTCGGGTTTGATTCGATAAAGCTCTTCTCTTGGAAGAGTTGCAAGAACTTTCCAACCAATATCAAGGGTTTCTTCTATCGTGCGGTTCTCATATTCACCTTGGGTAAAAAACTCCTTTTCAAGACGTTCACCGAATCTCATGAACTGACGATCCAATGGCGAAAGCTCTTCTTCACCAATGATCGCTGCAAGATTTCTGATAGACTTTACCTTGGAATAAGATGCAAAAAGCTGAGAAGAAACATTTGCATGGTCTTCACGAGTCATTTCCTTTCCATCTTTTGTAACACCGATACCATCCTTCATCAAACGGGAAAGAGAAGGAAGCCCCGCAACAGGTGGATAAATTCCTTTTGAATCCATTTCGCGGTCAAGTACTATCTGACCTTCCGTAATATAGCCTGTAAGATCTGGAATAGGATGAGAAATATCATCATTAGGCATTGTAAGAATAGGAATCTGCGTAATGGAACCTTCACTTCCTTTAATCTTACCTGCACGCTCATAAAGTTCAGCAAGATCCGAATACAAATATCCAGGATAACCTTTTCGTCCAGGAACTTCACCACGGGTAGTAGAAATTTCCCGCAATGCCTCACAATAGTTGGTCATATCTGTCATTACTACCAGAACATGCATTCCCTTTTCAAAGGCAAGATATTCTGCTGCAGTTAAAGCACATCGAGGAGTCATGATACGTTCAATTGATGGAGCATCAGCCAACGATTGAAACATTACAACCTTTGAAAGAACACCAGACTCTTCGAAAGTATCAATGAAGAACCTTGCAACATCATACTTGATGCCCATTCCAGCAAAAACCATTACGAACTGCTCATCACTACCACGAAGCTTAGCCTGACGGATGATCTGAGCGGCAAGTTTATTATGTGGCAATCCGTTTCCAGAAAAAATCGGAAGTTTCTGTCCGCGAACCAATGAATTCATTCCATCGATGGCAGAAATTCCTGTCTGAATGAAATCTCTTGGATAATTGCGGGAATATGGATTGATTGGATAACCATTAACATTCAAAAGTTTTGAAGAGATGATTTGAGGATAACCGTCAATCGGTTCTCCAAGTCCATTAAAAATACGCCCCAAAAGCCCCTCGCCAACGCGGAGTTCCAGCGGCTGATCCAGATATTCAAAAGTGCTGTCTGCCAGATCAATACCTGTCGTACTTCCAAATACCTGAACTACACAAGCTGTTTCAGAAAGATCAATTACACGTCCAATGCGCTTTTCGCCCAAACGATCACGAATGCAGACAGTCTCATTATAAAAAACATTTTCAGTCCGTTTTACAACAACAATCGGTCCGTCAACAGAGGTTACGCCACGAAATTCTACACCTTTCATACTGCAGCTCCTGCCTGATTATATATTGATTCAAGTTCTCCAAACTGGGTATTAAAGTGTTCCATCACTTCTGCAACTTTTCCAAGCTGATCGTTAGGAACATTATACTTGATGCGAACGATTTCATCACAAACCGGAAGCGAAATGACTTTTCCAAGAGGACAGCCATTTTTTACCAAAGAAAGACCCTTTTTATAAAAATCCATCATCATCACAAGAATCATGATTTGCTTTTCAGACGAACAGTACATATCAACATCATCAAATGCATTCTGCTGCAAAAAACCGTTTTTGATCATCTCAGAAACTTTAAGAACCAGGCGATCAGTATCTGGCAAAGCATCAGGACCAATCAAGCGAACAATCTGCTGAAGCCGTTCTTCCTTTTTCAAAAGTTCCAGCGCTTGGGTACGAACAATCCACCAGTCAGGATTATGCTTTTCCCACCAGTCTCGAACTTCATCTGCATATTCAGAATAGGAATCAATCCATCCGATAGCAGGATAATGGCGCGCATTTGCCAATTCACGGTTCAAAGCCCAGAAACAACGAATAAATCTTTTTGTATGCTGAGTTACAGGTTCTGAAAAGTCACTACCTGGTGGAGAAACGGCTCCAATTACAGAAACCGATCCTTCCTGACCGTCCAAAGATATTACACGCCCAGCCCGTTCATAGAAAGAAGCAAGTCTTGTTGGAAGATAAGCTGGAAATCCTTCCTCAGCCGGCATTTCTTCCATACGACCAGAAAGTTCACGCAAAGCTTCCGCCCAACGAGAAGTAGAATCGGCCATAATGGCAACATGCATACCCATATCGCGATAATATTCTGCCAGCGTGATTCCCGAATAAAGAGATACTTCTCTGGCTGCAACAGGCATATTTGAAGTATTAGCAATCAGGATTGTTCTTTCCATGATTGAACGGCCTGTGCGAGGATCAATAAGTTCAGGAAATTCTGTAAGAACTTCAGTCATTTCATTACCACGCTCACCGCAACCAATGTAAACAATAAGATTGGCATCACACCACTTTGCAACGGCATGCTGAGTCATGGTTTTTCCAGTACCAAAACCACCTGGAATGGCAGCAGTACCACCCTTTGAAAGAGGAAAGAAAACATCAATTACACGCTGACCTGTAATAAGCGGCTCTGAAACCTCAAGCTTATCCGCATAAGGACGAGGTTTACGACATGGCCAATACTGGGACAGTTTGATTTCTTCATCAAATTCTGTAAGACCGATAACATCATCGATGGTATAGTCTCCAGAACCCTTAAATGATTTCAATGTTTTTCCACGAATGTATGGTGGAACCATAATTGAATGAAGAATGGACTGAGTTTCGCGTACACACCCCAATGACATGCCAGGTTTAATCGAACATCCTGCAGATACAGTTTTTCCTTCAGTATCTTTTCCTGCATCAAAGTGCCATATTTTTTCAACATCTAGAGGCTCAGTACGTTCGCCTGGCAACAAAAACGCACCAGAATGATCTGCCATCGCTTTAAGAGGGCGCTGAATTCCATCATAAATGTTACCAACAAGACCAGGCCCCAATCGAAGAGATAATGGACGCTGGTGACACTGAATTTTTTCACCAACGTGCATACCTGTATCATCCTCATAAACCTGAATGGTCGCATTCCCTTTATTCTGGCGAATAATTTCACCAATCAATTTCTTTTCGCCAACGTCTACTACATCATAAAGACCACAACTATCAAGTCCCTGAGCAAAAACGATTGGACCTGAAATGCGGGTAATTTTACCTTCAATCATTATTTTTCAAGCCTCCCGCCAAAAAGGGCCTGATAAAGCTGAGCCCTGTATTTATCATGAATGACAGTTACGATTTCAGAAAGAGTAAGCCGAATGCGAATTGATTGATCTTCAGCCTCTACAATTACGCCTTCTTTATTAGTAAGTCCGCATTCGTTTTCTACAATCATTTTATTGAATTCGGTAGTTTCATAGGAAACCACATCAAGTTTTTTTCCGACAGCTTTCTTCACAGCGTCTGCATCAAAACCATATATATAAACAAAAACCTTTTTGGATTTCAGATTATCTTCATATTTACTTAACTGTTTCAAAACAAGCTGAAGCCTTTTGTCAGCGCCAAGAATGCAAAGATATTCGTCAGTTGCCTTTTCAATGGCTGTTTGAATATAAGAAACAAGAAATCTATCCTTTTCAAGAGGAAGCGCAGCAGACTTGTCCTTCTGATAAGATGCGATCCTTTCTTCATATTTTGCTTTTTTTTCTGACTGAGCCTTTTCAAGACGTTCATCTACAGAAGAAAGCAATTTGTTTGCGTCTGCATCAGCTTTTTGCAGAATCCTTTCGGCATTCTTTCGGGCATCAGCCTGGATTTCTTTGTCCAAAATTTCAGTAGAACGTAGTTCTTCCATATTTATTCCTCGTTATACCTGTACACCAATAGCTTCTCGAATGGCATCTAAAAGGTTTTTTTTACCCTGCACAGGTCCATTCAAACATGGGATTTCAACAATCAGCGGATACATGCCTTTTTTCTGCCATGCAAGTTCCTCTTCTTCAATCATTGCAGCAGCTGCCTCTGTAAGAATCAGAACTTTTGGCACTTCATCAACTGGAGCGGCAATATCGCCGCCTTTACCAGTAACACGATTAAAGGCGTCCAGTACATCCTGGCGATTTTCAGCGACAGTTCCGCTGATTCCTGTAAGTCTGAATGCCAGAACCATTTCTCTGTCGCCGATAATATAAAACTTCACCGCGTTGCCTTATTAGAGGATGATGATGAGAAGACCTACAAGGAATCCCCAAAGACAAATACCTTCTGCAAGACCAACGAATGGAAGAGCCTTTCCAGAAAGGGAAGCATTTTCGCTCATTGCACCCATGGCAGCTGAACCGATTTTACCAACAGCAAGTCCACCACCAATACAAGCCACACCTACTGCAATAGCAGCGGCAAAATACTTCCATGGAGACTGAGCTTCTGCAGGTTTTTCTGTGTTTTCAGCAACAGTTGCTTCCCCATTTGCTGGAACGGTCGCATCCTGAGCTGACACAGCAAAAACGCTTGCCAAAATCATGATTGCAGCAAGTACAAAAATTTTCTTGTTCATAACAATACCTCGATTGCCAAAATTTATTTATTTCCATAATGGAACTTAAGTGGCTGAAATTCAGCACCAGTTTCATTAAAGAATTTACTGAAGAATTCATAATACTGAAGGCGAACAACCTGAATTGCTACAATCATGCCTTCAAGAACTATGACAATAAGATTTCCCGCAATAAGAATGAGAATTCCACCAGCTCCACCAACAAGAGCAGTCATTGTGTTGATGATATACCCCAAAACCGCATGGGAAAGAGCAAAAGCACCAACACGAAGGAATGAAACCGTATTGGACATATAGCTTGAAATGACTTCAATAAGTTCCACAACACCGCCAATCACAAGAGCGCCAAATCCATTCTCAACAACTGGCCGTTCGCCATCAACAAGACGTTCAAAAGGCTCACCAAAAGCTGCAAAAAACAGTGTGGTACCTATTATCACCCAGTCATAAACTTCAGGCGAATGGCCAAAAGCAGCTACACTAATTCCAAAGAAAACCACATACCAGAAGAAAAGCGCCCCGGCAAGTCCGGTTTTGCCAAAAATTGCACTTCCCCACTTTTTTTGCATAAATTTATTGGCGATATTCAATATCAGACCAATTGTATTAATTACAAAACCGATTCCTACAGCAATACCAAAAACAGTGAACATAACTACAATAGAATGAGGATCACTGGACGGCATCATATGGACAATGGGATGTCGAGGAGAACCAAAAAGTCCTGTCACTACTTCAGCAAAAGGCGCAAGCAATGTTTCATTACTAAAGAATTCACCTGTCAAAAGCCCCATAATGGAACTTGTAATACCGATTGCCATGAAAATAGGAGAAAATTTATTCCATCCTTTGACCTTAATGATGTTTTTAGACATCAAAATTCCAATCAAAAGAAAAACCAGTCCTTGTCCTAAATCACCAAACATGAATCCAAAAAGAATCGTAAAGAAAACAGCTACAAAAGGAGTCGGATCTATTGTTCCATAAACAGGCGAACCATAACTGAAAATCAGTCGTTCAAAGCTTCGTATGAAAGAACCATGCTTAAGTTTCACAGGAACTTTTTCTTCGCCGTTTAACACAGATGGAACTTCACTTGGAAGATATTCGCGAATGGCAATTCGTCCCTGAGTAAGCTGATCCAGCTCTTTCATGAAATTCCTGCACTCAACAGCTGGAATCCAGCCAGTAATTCTATAAACAAGACTTGTTGACTCAAGTTTTTCCTGAATCTGTGTAATCTGCATGCTCATGCAGAATGCCTGGAGCAAGCGAAGAAGTTCATCTTTATGAGTCTGGGCAAAATTATTTTTTTCAGTTTCAAGATAAGAAAGTTTTTTTTCTGCTTCTTCCTTCTGCATCTTCAGGCTGGAAAGCAAATCTTCAGGAATTCCCTTGAAATCCTTTGGAATTTCCATGGGAACAAAACCATGCGCCTTTAACTCAGTATCAAGGGCAAAACGACCTTTCTTTGAAGAAACGGCCATAATACGACTTTCATCTTCGCCTAATGGAATGATCTGAGCATGCTTTCCCACACTGGCCCTAAGATCATCCACACTGCCAGCTGGAATTCTACCTATTTTTAATGAAAGAAAAGAAAAATGTTCCAATTCGGCATAAGGAACCTGCAGATTACTAAAAGCCAACGCTTCTTTATAAGACTCAATGGCACGTTTAGTGGTTTCAGACTGTTCATTAACTTTCTTAGCAAGTTCATTAACTGAAGAAATAATCCGTGCCGCACTATCTCTGTCATCATCAGTAGCACAAGGGCAATCAAGATCACCTTCAGGCCTATCTTCAACATTCAGAAAAATCCGTGCTTTCTGAAGGCTTTCATAGAATTCACCGTCAGGATTTATTGGCTTTTCGCTTTTTTCAGACGAACTGTCATGTTTTTTTGACTGAAACTGAAAAACTCCTTTTTTTCCAAGATATTCCACAACATTGGAAACATCCTGCTTTAAGGTCATCAGCTCAATAAGTCTCATTTCCTGGGTTCTAGCCATTGTAAACCTCTCTATTCAACGTCAACAGAAATACCTGCGGCAAACATTGCTTCATGGGAAGCAACCCCAAGTCGCAGCGCTTCTGTAGCAGCTCTAATACAATTCAATTCCTGCTGCTTTAACCTGAAATACATGGCCAAAGTAGCAGTAGTCATTGGGTATTGATGGAAAATTTGCAAAGCATTCTTTGCTTCATCAGCTCTGAATCTCTGTTCTATCCACACAGGGTCAACCTTCCACACAACACCATCAACATGAGGATTAAGGTACCGTGCAAAATGCCAGCTCTGCCAGTCATCAAAGGAATCAACTGCTTTATCGAGAACCGCAAACGCATAACCGCAAATCGGATCTTCTATGCAAGGTTTTATTCCCACATAAAAAAGATTTTGGACAATATCCAAAGCAGACATGTTGTAATATACCTTCAGCCTCAATGCCCAGATCATATTCTTTATGGAAAGATCTTTTCGATAAAATTCAACAAGGGCATCTCGTGTATTATCGCCAATGTGATTCAAAGAATCCCAAAAATCCTTGATTTCGAATAAATCAAGTCGATATGACAACTTCTGCCGTTCATCAAGGGATGGGACATGATCATACCATTCCCAGACAGTACCCTTCGTCATTTTCTGTATATCAGGATATGCCTTATAATTCAAAACCGCATATTTACCTAAATCAGTAAAACGTGGAATATTTTGTTCTGATAAACTTGCAGATGCCGCAAACACCTTAAGGTTTTCAACCTCAATTCGCTCCAAAAGGCTTACAAGAAACCTGTCAGGATTTGAATAAACTTCAAGAAGTTTCAGATAATCGTGAATAAATTTTCGGGAAGCTTCGTTTTCTATTTTATTTGCCAAAAGGACTTCTGGCACAGAAGGCACGGGAGAATTAAAAACCATCTCCCAAAGTTCAGAAAGAGACTGTGCATTAAAAAGATTTTCCGATCTGAAGCCAACAAAGGACTTACCAAGAATTCCGCTGGCTTTAGCATAAACGTAAGCAGAACCACCTGATTTTTCCATAATCCTGGCTCCTTACAACTCTTCCAGAACTTTTTTAAAGAGTTCGTTAAACCCTTCTTTATCCTGTTCTGTTGCATCTACCAATGAGGTATATTCAAGGAAATCTTTTTCATGCTTTTTTGAAAGTTCGTCTATTTTGCTGTTATATTCTGTTTCCATCTTTTCGGAAATAGATTCAAACTGAGATTTGAACTGAGCATCAGCTTTGGCGCGGGCTTCGCTAACCCTTTTTTCAGCTTCGATTCTAGCTTCTGTCACAAGACTTGAAGCTTGCTTTTCAACATCAAGAAGATGGGAAATAACATTTACATCTGAATCTGCCATATAAACCTCACTTATGCTTCAAACTTAAAAATCAACCTCAAGGTTCCTGATTGCATAACAGACTTCTTCCGCTGTTTTGGCAGAAAGAACAGAGTGTACAAACTCAGGAGCTTGCAGAACCCTTGCACAATCTGAAAGGACTTTCAAATGCTGTCCGGCATTTCCTTTTTCAAAAAGAAGCATCAGGACAACATGAACCCTGGATTTCTCATATGACTGGTCACCAACGCGGGCCGTTTCATAATCAACTCCAGAGGCGCTGATTCCTACAATCAAAACCGTATTCCTTACGGAATCGCAATTTGCATGGGGAACAGCAACACCCGTTTTTACACAAGTATTCAATTTTTCTTCCCTTTCCTCAAGCGCACAAATGACCTCTTCCCGATTGATTGTACGATCTTGCCTTACGGCAACTTCAACCATCTCGTGGAAAAGGTCATCTTTAAACTCGCTTTCGAGGTTCAGGATTATATTTTCAGATTTTACTATGTCGCTTAACAAATCATCACCTGCAGCTAAACTTATTAGTTACTAGCTGAAGCTGCTTCATCATCAGCAAGAGAACCACCTTCTTCTACAGTTGTAGTAGCCTGTGTTTCTGTCTGACTATCCTTTGGTGGTTTACCAGAAGGAGCATTGATCTTTGCAAGACCAATAGAAATAACAAAGAAAAGAACAACAAGAACACCAGTTGTTTTAGAAAGAACACTTGCTGAATGAGAACCAAAAGCAGCAGTTCCACGACCACCCATCAAGCCCATTCCGTTTTTTCCATCATCCTGAACAAGAACGAGAAGAACAATAAGCACGCAAACAATTACGAATGCTACAAGAAGGATGTTACCAACAATACCCATTTTAATACTCCAAAGCGGCAAAATCCGCATTTTTACATAATATATTTGATAATTTTAATGTAAGAAGCTGATTTGGTCAATGAAAACAAACCATATTAAACAAAGAGAAGAAACTTCATAGAAAAAAAAGAAGGCAATATGATATAATCATACAAAACAATTTTAAGATAAACAAAGAGGTACAACATCGTGGACTGGCTTAGAAAAAACTGGAAAGGCATAACAGCTGCCCTTGTAATCGCAATTCCTTCCTGGTTTACAGGAGAAAAATTCCCCATCATCGGTGGCCCGGTAGTCGCAATCCTTTCCGGCATGCTTCTATCTATGTGCATCCAAAATAAAAGCGAACTTGCCGACGGATTAAAATTCGTTTCCAAAAAAATCCTGCAATGGGCTGTAATACTGCTGGGATTCGGAATGAACCTTGGAGTAATTGCAAAAACAGGCGCCCAGTCCCTTCCGATTATATGCGTAACAATTGCAACCTCATTGACCGTTTCTTTCCTGCTGTGCAAAGCAATGAAAATTCCAGAAAAGATCTCTACTCTGGTTGGTGTAGGCTCTTCAATCTGCGGAGGTTCCGCCATTGCAGCAACAGCGCCTGTAATCAACGCCGACGACGAAGAAGTTGCACAGGCCATTTCAGTAATCTTCTTTTTCAACGTACTTGCAGCCATAATTTTTCCGAATCTTGGGAATCTTATAGGATTTGGACATGAAGCCACAGGATTCGGTATTTTTGCCGGAACAGCTGTAAACGATACGTCCTCCGTAACAGCAGCTGCTTCCACATGGGATACAATGTGGAACCTTGGAAGTTCAACCCTTGACAAAGCGGTTACCGTAAAGCTCACCAGAACCCTGGCCATAATTCCAATTACCTTAGCGCTGGCATTTATCCAGGCTGCAAAAGCAAAAAGAATGGCAAAAGGAAGCGATGCTCAGCTTACATTCAGCTTCACAAAAGTTTTCCCCTGGTTCATCCTGTATTTCATCGCAGCTTCCATCATCACAACTATATGCTACACATACATAACTGACCAACAGCTTCTCAAAAACGTAAAGGAATTTTTTGCAACTCTCAAGACTTTAAGCAAATTCTTTATCGTTTTTGCAATGAGTGCCATCGGATTGAACACAAACATAATCAAACTGGTAAAAACAGGCGGAAAACCATTGATCATGGGAGCCGCATGCTGGATTTGCATTACTGGAGCAAGCATCATGATGCAGCATTCTTTAGGACTTTTTGGAACTACAGAAAACACAGCAGTAACTGAAACTTCACAAAACACAGAGCATAGCACTACCTTACCAGCAGAAGACACAACAATTTCAATCGAAGTTAACCACTAACAAATAAAATTGCAGACAAAAAAAAGCCTGGATTTCGAAAATTATCAAAATCCAGGCTTTTTATATTTCCATTAAATCAACAAAGTCCGTTTCAAAAGAAACTTCAGACTCCGCTATTCAGTGATTGAAGCAGAACTTTAATTAAAGTACGCAGATTGGCACGAATGTTTCAGCCTTCAAAGAAGCGCCACCAATCAAACCACCGTCGATATCTGGCTGAGCTAAAAGTTCAGCAGCGTTAGAAGCCTTCATAGATCCACCGTACTGAATGATTACTTCGTCAGCAACCTTCTGGTCGTAAAGCTTAGCAATATAACCGCGGATAAACTTGTGGATAGCCTGAGCATCTTCTGGAGTTGCAGTTTTACCAGTACCGATAGCCCAAACTGGTTCGTAAGCGATTGTTACCTTCTTCATCTGTTCAGCAGTAACACCAGAAAGACCTGCAGAAAGCTGGAATGCGCAAACCTGTTCTGCTTCGCCAGCTTCACGTTCTGCCAAAAGTTCACCGATACAAAGATCAACTTCAAGCCCATCGTTCAAAGCCTTGCGAACCTTCTTGTTGATAAGTTCGTCAGATTCACCGATTTCGTGGCGGCGTTCTGAGTGACCAAGGATTACACAACCACAACCAATGTCCTTAAGCATTGTTGTAGAAACTTCACCAGTGTGAGCACCGTTATCTGTAGCAGCACAGTCCTGAGCTGCCAAAATGATGTTCGAACCCTTTACAACCTGAGCAACTGCATCAAGGTATACAAAAGGAACACCGATCATGTATTTGTTAGTTTTTCCCTTCAACTGTTCAACCAAATCTTTTGCCAGGCTAACTGCTTCTGCCTTAGATGTGTTCATTTTCCAGTTTCCAGCAATGTAATGTGTACGTGCCATTTTTATCTCCCATATAAACTCCGTTTTAACGGAATCTTAAAATTCAATACTTCATATTAATAAAAATCAAAAGAATAGTTAAGAGATTTTTTATTCGGGGCCATTTTTTGCTTCGCAAAAAACCAGGCTATCCGCAGTTCCGTGTCTTCCCACTTCATTCTTCCGCTGCGCTCCAGAACGCCTTCGGCGCTGCTACTATCCTTTGTCCAGATATATTTCCGCTACCTTTTTGGTTTAATACGGCGTCACAAAAGTAATGAGTGTAGCGCTCAT
Source organism: Treponema sp. (assembly GCA_016297405.1). Lineage (GTDB taxonomy): Bacteria > Spirochaetota > Spirochaetia > Treponematales > Treponemataceae > Treponema_D. Next base: position 4,781 of record JAEDGP010000043.1, on the reverse strand, counting down.
TGAGCCCTTCGACAGGCTCAGGAACCACTTGTCGAAATGACTGCTACACTAAATGTGGTGGTTTCGATAAACTCAACCACCGTAATGCAAACTTATTGGACAGCCGCTTCCTATAAAAAAAATTATGCCTGCAAAGCAGTTACTGCAACTGTATCTACGATTTCATCCACATTGCAGCCACGACTAAGATCGTTCAAAGGTTTTGCAAATCCCTGGCAAACAGGACCGATAGCCTTCCAGCCACCCATACGAGCAGCAATCTTGTAGCCAATGTTACCTGCATTGATGTTAGGGAAAATGAAAACATTTGCATGACCTGCAACAGGTGAACCTGGAGCTTTGATTTCACCAACTTCAGGAGCAATCGCTGCGTCAAACTGAAGTTCGCCTTCAACTGCAAGAGAAGGAGCCTTTTCCTTTACCATAATTGTGGCGCGGCGCACTTTTCCAACAGTATCACCATCTTTAGGATCTGCACCAGAACCAAGAGTAGAGAATGAAAGCATTGCAACTTTAGGATCGATTCCACCAATCACCTTTGCAGTTTCGGCAGAAGCGATTGCGATATCAGCAAGCTGCTCTTCTGTTGGATTGATATTGATTGCACAATCGCCATAAACAGCTATACCTTCCTTAAGATATTTATTACCGCATTCAGGAGCAACCATAATGAAACATGAAGAAACCGTGCTGCATCCAGGAGCTGTCTTGATTACCTGAAGACCAGGGCGCAAAGTATTTGCTGTTGAATGGCATGCACCAGAAACAAAGCCGTCTGCATCTCCAGCCTTAAGAATCAAAGCACCGTACATGGTAAAATCCTTAAGACAAGCATCTTTTGCAGCCTTAACATCAGCATATTCTGGAAGACCAGTTTTTTTATTCAATTTTCCTTCCCGTGCTTTATAAAGAATCTCAGCATACCTGTCTGCATTAGAATCCTTAAGCGGATCCACAATCTTTACGCCAGACATATCAAAGCCAAAACTTTTAATCTGTTCTTCATTTCCAAGAAGAATAATCTTTGCAATCCCTTCTTTTACTACAACAGAAGCAGCCTCAACCACACGCTTGTCTTCACCTTCGCAAAGAACGATTGTTTTTCCAACTGCCTTTGCCTTGTTTCTAAGTTCCTTAACAAAATCCATAAAACTAACCTTCTTATTAAACGCCAGATAAAAATCGGCGATTTATATTCAAAAAACAGAATACAACTGAAAAAAGAATCTTTCAAGCACAATGAAAGTTTATGGATGTCCTGATTTTTGAATCATCTACAATTCTGCGCATCCTGAATTTCTCATCATGTCTGATTCCAAGATAAGCATAAAACGCAGAAAGTCCCAGAATCAAAAGAAAAGCAGGAATCACATAAAAATCAGAAAAACGAAAGAATCTGTACATATCCACATACACAAAAGCAAGAAAAGTTGCAATGCACAAAGCCATAAATGCAGGCCGAGCACAATTAAGCTCTTCAATCACAACTTTCCGGGCAACCGAAAAAAGCTTTCCTTTTGCATAAAGCTTCCCCACCTCAAACCGACTCAAAGAAAAAATAATATGCACCAAAGTAAGTACAAAATAAAGAATCGCACAAACAAAAAGACACTTCAAGCTATAAAACTCAAAGCCTCCACCATTACTTTTACAACTCTCCCTGACAACAATCCTAATTTTTTCAAAACCATTCATACCGCACCTCGCTTATCTCTATACTTACATTATAAAATACCAAGGTGACAAATAATGACACAATTGTAATTTTTGAGAAAAACCAACCATCAAAGGAAAAAAGAAGAAAGGAAAAGAAAAGAAAAAGAAAAAGAAAGAAAAGAAGAGAAAAAGAAAAAGAGAGAAAAAGAAAAAGAAAAAGAAGGAAAAAGAAAGAAAAAAAGAAAAAAAGAAGAGAAGAAAAAAAAAGACGCCAAACCCTATGATTTGTGCCGCAGCGCAAGCTGTCGGCACGAAATTAGTTTATCATGCGGCGAAAGCCGTCATGATATATTGGCGTTAAGCCGCAAGGACGAAAGTCCTTGACGGCTTGAACGCCTATTTTGTAGCTAATATTGCAATCCCAGGCAATGTCTTTCCTTCAAGGAATTCAAGGGAAGCACCCCCACCAGTTGAAACGTGGCTCATTTTGTCTGCAAGATTGAACTTGTTTACAGCAGCAACAGAGTCACCACCGCCAACTACAGTCATAGCACCCTTACCAGTAGCTTCTGCTACAAGGCGGGCAACTGCTTCAGTTCCCTTTGCAAAGTTTTCAAATTCGAATACTCCAACAGGTCCGTTCCATACAATTGATTTAGAAGCCAGGATTGCGTCTTTGTAGAGAGCTACAGTCTTAGGACCTACATCCATACCCATAAGGTTTTCTGGAAGATCAACTGCATCTACTGCAACTGGATCTTTATCAGCAAATTCTGCACCACCAACATGATCAACAGGAAGAAGAATCTTAACGCCAGCTTTTTCTGCTTTTGCAAGAAGGTCTTTTGCTGTGTCAAGGAAGTCATCTTCAACAAGTGATTTACCGATTGAGTGACCCTGTGCTTTAAGGAATGTATAAGCCATACCACCACCAACGATAAGTGTTGAAGCATTCTTCATAAGGCTTTCAAGAACAGCAATTTTTGATGATACTTTTGCACCACCAATAATAGCTGTCATTGGTTTTTCAGGATTTGTTACCATTGGCTGGATGTATTTAACTTCTTTTTCCATCAAGAAACCGCCAACAGATTCGCAGCCCATGAATTTTGCGATAGAAGCTGTAGAAGCCTGATCGCGGTGAGCTGTACCGAAAGCATCGTTTACAAAAATATCTCCGTAAGAAGCAAGTTCTTTAGCCATTACATCACGTTCTGCTGCATCTTTAGAAGTTTCTTCTTTGTGGAAGCGTGTATTTTCAAGCATTGCAACTGCGCCTTCTGGGAGAGCGTCAATTGCTGCCTTCTGTCCAAGTGCATCTGGAAGGAATGTAACTTCTTTTCCGAGTTTTTCTGCAAAGTATTTTACAACTGGAGCCATGCGGTTTTTACCGTTAATGAATTTTTCAGCATCTGCATCAGTCCAAGTCTTACCAGCTTTTTCAGCCTTTTCCTGAGCTTTTTTAACATCCTTTTTAGGATCGCCAAGGTGGCTCATAAGAACTAAAGAACGTGGGCTTTGTTCAAGAATATATTTGATTGTTGGAAGAGCAGCCATGATACGAGTATCATCCTGTACAACTCCGTCTTTCATTGGTACGTTGAAGTCAACGCGCATAATGATTCTTTTGCCTTTAAGATCTACATCTTTTACTGTTTTGATCATTTTAGACCCCTTAAAATAAGTTCAATAAAACTAAAAGTTTTTCAATTAAATATAATGATTTGCTTTTATAAATTCAATTGTAAAATTTTAATGCAAAATAAAAATTGATGAATATGAAAGGGGCGCCTGCCCCTCGTTCCAAATGGCGCAAGTTTCGCAAAGCCGAAACCTCCGCCATTTTTCACTACCCCCTCTCCTAGGGGCGTTGCCCCTAAAACCCCATTCTGCTACTATTAAATCATGAAAAAAGGAAACGGATTTAACCCAACAGAAATTATTTTTGCCGCTACACAAAACTGCAACCTTCACTGCCGCCACTGCTTTGTTTCCAGAGAACCACAAAAGCTCAGCTCAGAAGATGCAATCCGTTTCATGAAAGGCGCAAAAAATTCACAAATATACAAAATCGGTTTTTCCGGTGGAGAACCTTTCCTTCACCTTTCATTCATGACCGATGTTATAAAAGCAGCAGTTCAGATGGAATTTTGCTTTGACCAGATAATGACAAACGGGGACTGGTGGAAAACCCCGGAAGAACTCAGGCAGACACTCTGCCAAATAAGAGACGCAGGTTACGACGGAAAAATCGGTTTAAGCTACGACTCCTTCCATAATCAGGATTTTGAACGAATCAAGATTTTCTGCAAAACTGTAAATGATATTTTTGACGAAGAAAACCTTACTGTGCAAACCGTAATCGACGAAACGCTTTCCGACCAGGAATCTGACCTGCTGGAAAAACAGCTGGACATTCTAAACAAAGACTACATTGCCGACATTTTCATAATACCACAGACATTTTTGTCAGAAAACCCAAAAGCCTGGAAAAGCAAAAAATGGTTCAAAGAAGATTTTTGCCAAGGACCTGGTCAGATTCTGTTCGTGCATTCAAGCGGAAACATCGCTCCCTGCTGTGGCTTTGCAAACGAAAACCCGACCCTTTTCATCGGAAACATAAAAGAACACGACTTTCAAAAGGTAATTGAAAATGCCGCCTCTTCAAAGCTTGTCCAAATCTGCTACACAAAAGGCCTTTCTTCACTTACAAAAAAGGCAAAAAAAATTGGAATCAAGGGAAAAACCAGCGAAATTTGCACTTTCTGCGATGCAGTCTGCAAAAACGCTTCCAGCTTTCTGGATTAAGTTTTACCATATATTCCAGTTGCCAACAGCGATTTTTTTATTGCCCTCACATAAAGGTGCACCTCTCAAGCCTTCCTAAAGATTTGACATACAGCTGTTTTTCCCATCATTTTCAGGATGTGCTTTCTGGTAGTAGATTCTGGCATTCATATTCAAATCCCGAAGTTCCATTTTTCCATCAATATAAAGCTGATAATCTACGCCACCATATTCTGTGCCACAGCCCACTTCATCCACCCCAAGACTGTCCTTAACAATTTGTTCTCTCTGTTCTCTCGTAGTGTCTTTTATTAAAATTGATCCCATAAAAACCCCAA
>JAEDGP010000006.1 GCA_016297405.1 Treponema sp. | reverse complement strand
AAAGCCTTGACTTCGCCGTTTTTAGGGTTTGTAATAAACCCTAAATAAAAAAAAAGCATACTATTAACAGTATGCTTTTTTACCCGAAAGGAGACTTGAACTCCTATGGGAAAATCCCACTTGGACCTGAACCAAGCGCGTCTACCAATTTCGCCATCCGGGCAAGTAACTAATTATATCAAATAAAAACGGTTTTGGTCAATAAGTTGGGCTTTTTAAGCAGCTGTAAAATACAATTATAAGTGTTATTAACATGCAGCTTGTGATTATGTAAATCCACGGCGGAAGAGAGTGGTCCCTTTTTATGAAATGCGGAGCATGGTATGTCCACCTATTATCAGTACCGTTGGTATTGAATGAAAGATTTTCCTTTAATGCCAAAGATGAATGTTGATCTTTTTGGGAACTTCTGCTTCCGTTAACTGCATAGCCACACAAAGGACAACCTTTTGTAAATTCTGATGCATTTCCTGTTGCTCCACAATTAGGGCATCGTACGGCACTGAAAAATTTTCCGCATTGTTTGCATACTTTTGCGTTTTCTGGAACTTCTGTCCCGCAGTTTTCACAAAAAAATTTAGCCTTATTCTTTCTCATATAATTCTTTTATTTTTAATAGCAATGACTTACCGCGCACAAGTTGACCGCTGCTGTTTTCACATGGAGTTAGGTTTTCATCTTGTTTGTTGTCGTCTGGTTTGTCGATAATTTCTTCTTTGCTGATTTGTTCGTATAAATTGTTGGAAAGAATATGGTCAACAGATGGGATCAAAGCGTTTTCCAAAGCTTTTTCTGCATTAGTCTCATTTTTTTCGATTGAACTACTGTCTTTTAAAAGCATATCCACGCTAGTGAGGGTGCAGTTTTCAAGGCGCGGACGAGAAGATAAGACTGTTTCATTTGTTTTTGGGCATTCCAAATGCTCAGCAACATCAACTTTTGGTTTTCCAGTAATGGAAGAAAGTAGTTTCGAAAGAGTTTTTTCTGATTCGTCATCCAATAGACTTGTGAAAACTCCATAAACTCCAAGGGTTTTTGCCTTATCGCTTTCTTCTGCTGTAAAATCTTGCTGTGTATACAAAAGAACCTTACAGTTATTGTTTCCAATTCCGCTTTTTATGAATTGTGTGAAAATTTTCCAATGTCGAGGATAATCTTGTGCACTTATAATCGTTATATCAGGACAAATTTCTTCCACGTTATCAAGAGCTTTCAAAAGCCATTTGTAGTTGATTGAGTCTACATGAAATTTTTTTAGACATTCATCAATTTTCAGAATCGTTGAATTATCGTCAGAAATTACCAGTGCTTTCATACTACCTCAAAGTTACTCTGTTCCTAAATTTGTTACAGTATAGTCATAGATGTGCCAAATACCATCACGACGGCGGAGTTTGTAAACGTAACTTTTCTTTTCCCTGAAATTCGGATATTTGAACCATTGCTTTACTGTTACAGTTCCTTCTGTTTTTGTGTACGTTGTTTTTTCTATTTCAAAAGATTCTGGAATTGCAACAATATCATTATCGATTCTTGAAAGCTGCAGATCAGATTTGTAATTTTGAATCATTCTGCTTCTTTCTTCTGCTGATGCTGCAATGAATTTACGTTTAGCAGAAGGATTTCTTTGGAGCATTGCTTCTATGTCCATGTAAAGGAAGTATTGATCCCATAATGATTTTTGTCTTGCAATGATTGTCTGTTCAACCACTGCATCTGGTGCAATGTCTTCTGCAATCAGCAGTTCTGCAGTTTTTGCTTTTACAGGGAGAATTGAAGATGATGCTGCTGATGGAGAAGGTTTTACTTCCAATGTCAGACGATTAGAAGTTATGCTGATGAATTTCAGTTTGTAAAGTTCAGGATAAAGTTTAAGTTCCACATAATATACAGATGGATCTTTTATTTCGATGTACTCTTTCAGGTTTTCAATAAAAGAATATTCTTCTCCAGGTTCAATTGCAATTTCCCTAAAATAGACGGTCTGATTGCTTGTTCTTTTTCGGATCAAAGACTGAGTTGCATCAAGTTGTCTGTTTTTTACAGTGTACGCATTGAAATCAATGCTGAACATGCGGTCATCGGCAAGCTTGAAACGCAAAGTTTCCGTTCCTTTGTTTTTAATCGAAATATGGACAAGAATTGGATTTGCTTCTGCATTTCCCGGATAGTACATGGTTCTGTCATAATATTTGATAGAAACAGATGCCTCCTTGAAATTTTCAGGATTCAATTCTTGTGCGTAAATTGTCTGTCCAAAAAAAGCAAGAAACGCTATAATAATAGAAAATTTTTTCAATTTGAATCTCCAAAATAAATATTGAAAACTATCTTTTTATATTATCGGTAAATTATTATGAATACATTATCAACAAATTCAATTCTTGAAAATCTAAATGCATGGAAAGATTATAAGGACAACATTAATTCTGTAATTGATAAAAGTGTTTCAGGTGCTGTGAATGTAATGGGCGTTCATGGGGCATTTCACAGTTATTTTTTGCAGGCCTTTGCTAATGCCTGTTACAATAAATTCATTTCTTCATTCAAGTATTCTTCCGCTGGTTATAATGCCCAATCTATCAAGGAAAAAATCTGTATCTCTTCTCATTGCAGCGATAGTCTGGTAATTGTTCCTACTGACAAAGATGGAGAAAAACTTAAGATTGATCTGAATACTGTTTTTCCAGAAGCTGATGTGTATTTCATGCCGGGTTGGGGAACTTTGTCTTATAGGCCTGTGGGAGTAGGGTCTAGAATATTTGGACAAAGAGCAGGATTCCTTTCCGCCATGGTTCATTCAATGGAAGAGAAAAGTAGTCGAAACTCTTTGGAATTCAAACCAAAAGTTTTTATTTTGTCCTCCAAAACAGCACAAACCCCTATGCCTTCCCCAGATTCCATAAAATCCCGTATTTTTACTCTTTGTGTTGGACAGACATTTGATACAGTTGAAATTGCTGGAAAACTCAATGCCCTTGGCTACTTGAGAGTGCCAAAAGTTGGTTTACCAGGCGAGTTCAGCCTTCGAGGGGAGGTTCTTGATGTTTTTTTGCCAAACGATGAACTTCCTGTTCGTATCCTTTTTGATTTTGATCAGATAGAAAAAATCAGAACCTTTGATCCTGATGATCAGACAACAATCTCGCAATTGGAATCGATTTTGGTCTATCCCATGAAGGAAGTAATCTGGGATGAACATCTTATTTCAAAAATCTCTGAACTTTTATCTGATAAAAATTTTGAAGACGGACCTGCAATTGCATATACGGATGATGCAAAATTCTGGCGGGAAAAATTCATTGAAGAATTGACAAACAACGGCAATAGTGAAGGGGAAGAGCTTTTTTATCCTGCTTTGTGGGATAAGGAATATACAATCCTTGATTACGTACACAAGGATTCTTGCGTAATGTTTTTTGACTTTGACAGAATAGAGAATGCACAGGAAAGCATGAAGCGCGAAATGCATGGTATGTTTCGCCAGATGCTGCCAAAAATTCCTGTTCTTTTGCCGGAAAAACTTCTTATTGATTTTGATCAGATTTTGGGAAAATCTAATCGATGTGTAAAATTCCGCTCCATTTCAACTGAAACGGAACAAGATCATTCTTCATGTGAATCAACTGTCACTTTTTCATGTGATCCATCCCAAAGTTATTTTGGAAATATCAATTATCTTAAGGAAAACCTTTCTGAACTGCAAAAAGAAGGGTGGAAAGTGTTTGTTTTTGCTGACAATGAAAACCAGGCTGTCCGCATAACAGAAATCCTTAAGGAATTGACCACGGTAGAGAAAGGATTTTATCCTTTGACTGTTATTGGTAAAGTAATTTCGGAAGGTTTCATACTTCCAGACATTAAACTTAGGGTTATTCAGGAAAATGAAATTTTTGGCCGAAAAAAATTTGTTCCAAAATCACTGAGACGGTCAAAAAGCCAGGTTATCGATAGTTTCGTGGAATTGAATCCTGGTGACTATGTTGTGCATGTTAATTATGGAATCGGAAAATTTCTTGGAATAGAGCGCGTAAAGGCTTTAGGAAACGAAAGGGACTATATCAAACTGGAATATGCAAATCAGGACTATGTTTTTGTTCCAATTGAACAGGTAAATCTTGTTCAGCGTTATATCGGTAGTGAAGGTGAAGCTCCACGCATGGATGTGCTTGGAAGCAAAGCCTGGGAAAACCGCAAGAATAAAGTTAAGAAGGCGGTTGAAGATCTGGCCGGCAAGCTCATAGAACTTTATTCTAGACGAAAAGCTTCTCATGGCTTTCCCTTTCCCAAAGACACGGAATGGCAGGCCACTTTTGAAGCCGCTTTTCCATACGCGGATACTCCTGATCAGATAACTGTTACAGAAGAAATAAAGAAAGACATGGAAAAACCTGTTCCAATGGACAGGCTTGTCTGCGGAGATGTAGGTTACGGAAAAACTGAAATTGCAATGCGTGCCGCTTTTAAAGCTGTAATGGGTGGAAAGCAGGTTGCGTTTCTTGCACCAACAACAATTCTTGCTGAACAACATTACGAAACCTGTATTGAAAGATTCAGAAATTTTCCTGTAAAGATAGCACAACTGTCCAGATTTGTGACACCTAGTGAACAAAAGAAAGTATTGAAAGAAATTGCTGAAGGCCAGATTGATATTCTTGTAGGAACCCATAGAATAATACAAAAAGATGTTGTTTTTAAAAATCTTGGATTGATGATTATTGATGAGGAACAGCGTTTTGGAGTAAAAGATAAGGAAAAACTTAAAGTTTTAAAGAATAACATTGATAGCCTTGCAATGTCTGCGACTCCAATTCCAAGAACATTGCACATGAGCCTTTTGAAGATTCGTGACATGAGTCTTCTTACAACTCCTCCGCAAACAAGACAACCTGTTGAAACTGTTATTGATCCTTACAGCGATGATAGGGTGGTAAAGGCCATTCGTAAAGAAGTAGATAGGGGAGGACAGGTTTTTTATCTGCATAATAGGGTTGAATCATTGAATGAAACCCGACTTAAACTTGAAAAGCTTTTACCGGAAATGATGATTGATGTGGCTCATGGACAGATGACTAGTGATCAGCTTGACGATATATTTCGGCGCTTTAAAATGGGTGGTTTCCATGTACTTGTAGCTACCACAATCATAGAAAATGGCATTGATATTCCAAATGTAAATACCATAATCATTGATCGCGCTGATATGTATGGTGTTTCTCAGCTTTATCAGCTTCGAGGTCGTGTTGGTCGGAGTGACAGAAAGGCATATGCATATCTTTTGTATCCTGGAAACAAATCTTTGAGCGAGATTGCTATGAAACGACTTAATGTTATCAGTGATTTTACAGAGCTTGGAAGTGGCTTTAAAATTGCTATGAAAGATATGGAAATTCGCGGTGCTGGTAATTTGCTTGGAAGAGATCAGTCTGGTAATGTGTATTCTGTGGGATTTGACATGTATGTGCGGCTTTTGAATGATGCTGTTAATCGATTAGTTTTACAAGAAGATTACAAAGAACAGCAGGAAGTTCTTTTGGAACTTGAATATACAGGATTTATTCCAGATTCCTATGTGAACAATCCCCAGACGAAGATGGAAATCTATAAAAAGATTGCTGCCGTTACGTTACGATCTGAACTTGACGCTGTATATAATGAATTGGAAGACCGTTTTGGACCAGCTCCTGACGAAGTTCTGAGTCTTTTGGCTCTTAGTGAGATACGGATTCTTTGCAGAAAACTTAATATTTCGGGAATTAAAGAAAACAAGGGAACGGTTTCTGTTACATTTGCAAAAGTTTCAGACATCAATGTAAACAAGGTTCTTCAGTTGATTCGAGAATCTGCAGGAGCTGTTCGATTGGATTCGACAAAACCAAATATGCTTTTCCTTAAAGTCGGTCAAATTGGTTTGAAGGAAAAAAGCGAATTTATCCGTGAAAAACTGGAAAAGATTTCCTAAAAAAATCTGTTTTTTACTCCTGGAAAGCTAAGTTTTGGTTATTATTTTACTGTTGATAATGTAGATTCTGTCTACCAATAAAGCAGATTGCATTTTTTTAAAACTATATGCAACTTCCTAATTCTTTCGCCTCTCCATACCAGTCCTTTTGTAGAAAGCTTCTTTATTTTCATACATGCATTTGTCAGCTTCTGATGCTAATTCACGAAGATTCAAGGTTGGAAACTTTTTCGCACAAGCGTATCCATAGGAAATGGTTAGCTTTTCAACCATTTTGCCTTTCCAACCTTTGATGGAATCGTCAAATTCTGAAAGCAAATCTTTAAGCTGTTCTTCGCTGCATTTTACTATTACCATGAATTCATCTCCGCCTGTGCGATACGAATTGCCGGCTGAAGAAAAAGTTTTATTTATGATGTTTCCAGCCCCGATAATCATCTCATCGCCGGCTTTGTGTCCAAGTGTGTCGTTTACAGTTTTAAGTCCATTAACATCCAGGGCAATTACGATTTTGTCCTCCAGTTCCCCGTTTTGGTCCATTTCATCCAGGTCGTCTTCGTATTTTCTTCGATTATAAATTCTGGTAAGTTCGTCAGTTGTTGACTTATATGTGAGATTGATAATTTTATTTTTTTCTGAATCAATAATTTCCGTTGTTATTACGATTCGTTTTATCTTTTTGTTTTCTGCGTCTATAGGAATGAAAATCATTCTGGTCCAACCATGGAATTTGCCACGGAATTCGCATGTTAAAGCTGATTTTTCCTTCATTCTTGTGCTGATTGTTGAAAAATCAACAAAATCCATCAGCATTTCCAGGAATTCGTCATTGCATGTTGCTTTGATAACGTTGTTCATAGCTGTCTGAGCGCTTTCTTCCTTCCTGATAATCTGCTTTAGGATTTCTGGTTCGATGAGAGGCTCAATTGAATCATTTTCAAGATCGACAATATGCAACGAATATACCAGATGTGTAAGTGCGTGATATACCTGATATTCTCGCTTTCTTTCATTTGTTATGTTCTGTAACGTATAGGCAACTTTGTTGAATGATCCGTTTTTATCGTCGTCAATCCTTATGTACATGGCGCAGATTCTGTCGCCTTCATTGCATCTGAATTCAGCAGAAATAACTCTTTTGCCTTTCATTCGTTGTTCAAGAGTGGAAAGATTTGTAAATAGCCAGAATCTATCAAAATCATCTTGAGATATTTTTTTTGCAACTTCCTTGTTTACAGAGGTATGGGGATCGTTTATTAAATCAAATGGAATTTCTTCTGAATCCTTGATGTCGAACCTGAATGAAATGCATGATTTGAAATCAAGCAGGTTGATTGTATCGTAAACACGGCTCATGGATTGCAAAATGTCAAACTGCTTATCGATTTCGTTCTGTTTGTTTTGAAGGGTCTTGTTCAATTCCATTATTTTAAGAAGCTGACTTTCTTTTTCCAGAGTCATTTCCCTGTCCTTTATAACTACGAAAATATGGACGATGAAGAAACCTAGAAAGTAGCCTAGACTGCAAAATGGGCCATTTGGAAATAAAAGCTGCAAAACCCCCATTACAATGGGTGTCAGGGTAAAAATCATTTCAAACTTGTACTGAGTATGATGGCGATTTTCTTTTTTGAGTGCAAAGAACATTGTTGTAAGACCAATGACAAGATAGACTGCACATTGGTTTATGAATGTAAGAGGACGCAAAAATCCTGTAACGTAGTTACCGTTAACAATGGAAAACAGCGTAGTATTAAAGTAATTTGCAATGACAAGAATAAATTCGAAAATTATGACAACTGCGTCCAAGGCCAGATAAACTGCTCTTAGATTTGGTTTTGCATGAAGGTATTCAAGCACATAAATTAACCAGAAGAAAGTTGTTACCACCGTGGAAAGATGAAAAATTGAACTGCTGATGAAAAAGATATTATCGTTGTTTATTACATGGGCATTGCAAAGTCCCCAGATTGCATCCTGAATGCAAAAAAACAGAACCCATTTAGCCATTAACCTGAAATGATTTTCTACTTTACTTGGAAATTTTATTACCTTGATATTGCTAAGCAGAATTAATCCCACAAACAATGCATAGGAAATTGAAGAAATCCAGTACAAATGCAAATCCATAGAGGTTGGCTCCATTTTCTGTTTAAATCTTACAACTTTAAGCCTAATCGTTAAAAGAATAATAACTTGCTATCTAATGATACAATGAAATTTAATTTTTAGCTAGCAGTTATTTATTTTTAGGAAGATAGTGCATTATAAACGTCGGCGATGGAATCAAGTTGTGAAGAAATTGGAATTTCATTTCCTTTCAGCTGTTCATCTTACCCTTTTCTATCAAAACCTTCGTGATGATGAATTGGTTCAAAAGGTAAAAATTATCAGAATTTGAGACTTCACTTTTTTTCTGTTCTTCCAGTATGGTTCTATAGATCGGTCTGAAAATCAGGTTATGAGAAGTTGTATTTTCTGTATTGGATTCCCATAAGAATGCCAGCAGATGCCATGGCTGTAATCAAAGAGGAACCGCCATAAGAGATGAACATTAGTGGAAGTCCTGTAATAGGCATTTTTCCCATCACCATCCCAACATTGACGAAAAAGTGGATGGAGTACATTCCTAGAAAACCTGCTGCAATGTAATAGCCAAACTTATTAGAAGTGTTTTGAATTATGGAAATGTTTTTGGACAAAAACAGAAAGTACAAGACAAAAATCACAAGACATCCCAAAAATCCAGATTCTTCTGAAAGAACGCTGAAGATAAAGTCTGTTGACTGTTCTGGTAAGAATCGAAGGTGGCTTTGTGTGCCATGAAGATAGGACTGTCCCCTAAAGCCTCCAGATCCAATGGCAATAAGAGACTGGTTCAAATGGTACGCTGCTCCTTGAGGGTCTTTTGTGGGATCCAGAAAAGAAACAATACGTTTTTCCTGATAAACATTCTTTTCCAAAACTTTTAAGACAGGTGTAGACAGTATTAGTCCTGCAGAAATGATTGCAAAACCGTATGAAAGCCAGTAAAAGTATTTTGGACCTTTAAAATAACGTCTTACAATCAGACAGAAAAGACAAATAGTAATTGCGGTACCGATAATCAGAATTTTAAGTGTAGGTATCGTCAAAGCGTTTATAATATAGTAAGAGTTGTCTTTTATAAATTGATTCCATATAGGAAGAATGGTAAAAAAGATTGTACTTGTTGCGATTCCAAAAATGAAAAGCGTAAAACGAAGTGGTATATCAGAAAAAAACAGCATAAGAAAATAGATTGCCACGTAGGTGGATGCAGTTCCTGTATCAGGCTGTATAAGAATGAGGCCTGCAGGAAGTGCAAGAAGCCCAGTTGCACCTGCAAGTCTTAGAAGCGGATGTAATCTTTCTGTATCTGTCAGATATTTCGAAAGACTGAAAGCAAAAGCAATCTTACCGAATTCCGAAGGTTGTATACCAAATTCGCCTATTCCAATCCAGCTGGAAGCACCTTTATGGCTTCTTGCAAGTATTTTTAAAAGCAGAAGAATGATGCACAATGCGCCATAGACCCAGTAGATGTGCTTTTCAAACTTTCTGTAGTCAAAAAGCGCAAAGAAGATCATTAGAATCAGACCGCATGATGCCCAGATCAGCTGCTTAATATATTCGTTTGTTACAAGGTTGCCTTTGGAATCGATTCCAGAAGAATAGATGAACAAAATGCCTATAGTTACAAGTGTTAAAACAACACCAATGATAAGAATATCGAATGCTTTTATAAAAGATGCTTTCATGATTATTCCCTTCTGTTGCCATTTCTGGCAAGGTATGTAAGACCAAGTGCTTTTGCAGCTTCCTCGTAAGTCTGCTTGCCAAAAATTCCTTGCATAATAATATTAGTTCCGTAAGGACTCCACCATTCCCATGGATTGCAGGCTTCTACAATCATTGAAACAACAACCTGATCTTCTACAGGAGCGTCAAAAGGTGCATAAGCTACAAGCCAAGAGTGCCAGCTGTCTTTGTAAGGAGCAACTTCCGCAGTACCGGTTTTACCGGCTATCTGTACATTCTTGTTCATCATGGCAAACCGAGGTGTGCCATCAGTGATGGTATAGCGCATTGCATTCTGTACTTCTGTCCAGACTTCATCATTTACCTCGGTTTTGAACAGAACTTCTGGTTTAACTTCCTGCAAAACTTCGTTTGTAATAGGGTCACGAACTTCTTTCAAAAGATGAGGCTTATAAATCACACCGCGGTTTGCAACCATGGCAGCCATGTTTGCAACTTGTAAAGGAGTAACCAAAAGATATCCTTGACCGATGGAAGTTGACATAGTGTCTCCACCAAGCCACTTTTCGTGGTATTGGCGTTCCTTTTTTTCTGCTGTTGGAACAAAGCCTTTGCGTTGACTTGGAAGGTCAATTTGAGCGCTCTGACCAAAACCAAATTGATCAGCCCAATAGTGTATCTTATCGATTCCAAGATAATCTCGCCCTACAGTCCAATAGTATACGTCACAGGATTCTGCAAGACCATTTTTCATGTCAACCCAGCCATGGCCTGAATGAAGATGACATCTGAATTTACGGTTACCGTAATTCATGTATCCTTTGCACTCTATTTGTTTTTTTGATGGGAATGCCTTTTCCTGAAGCATAGCTGTAGACATGATTATTTTGAAAGTGGAAGCTGGCGGATATTCAGCGTTTACGGCTCGATTTACCAAAGGACGGTTCATCTGTTCGCTTATCAAAGATGCGTAGTAGTTTCCAGCATCTTCATCATTAAACCGGTTTGGATCAAAGAATGGATAAGATGCCATGGCAAGGATTTCGCCGGTTGCAGGTTTCAATACGACAACCGCACCTACTCGCTTTCCTAAGGTTTTTTCAGCTAATGTCTGGATGGAAGAATCAATAGTAAGTACTACGTTTTTTCCCGGTGTTGGAGGTTTGATTTCCGGGGTTTCAGAAATTATACGGCCGCGAACATCTACAGTTCGCCTTTCTTCACCGCTTTCGCCTTTTAGTAATGAATCATATTGGCTTTCGATTCCTGTTTTTCCGATGATTTCGTTTGCTTTGACGTAACCTTGGTTATACAAAACATTACGTTCGGTTTTAGAAATATTTCCAACATAACCGACTACATGTGCTATTGACCCTGTTTCTACATAATTGCGTATAGGTTTGGAAACCCAGGAGACTCCAGGCAGATCGGAAATGTTTTCTGCAATATTTGAAATGGTATTGAAGGACACATTTGTCTTTACTGGAATCGGACTGTTATAGTTTCGTAAGTCATCAGAAATTATATTGTCGATACTTTTTTTTGAAATTCCAAGCATGGAAGCAAGTTTTGAAGCGACTGTGTCATATTTGCCCTTTGGAATGCTTCCAGGAGTAACCTCTACAGAAAAAGAATCCGTGTTAATTACTATAGGGAGAGTTGCATACCTGTCGAATATTTCACCTCTCTGGGCAGCGATTTCCGTAACTGAAGCGGAATTTGTTTTTGAAAGGGTTTGATATCTGCTTGAATCTTTGATTTGCAGACTAAAAAGATGATAGAGATATGTGAGAAACAAAACTGCAATAACGGTCCTTATGATAAAAGCCTTCATATCCAGACTTATGTTTAAATATGACTTTTCTTTGTAGCTTTTCATTCGTTATTGTCCTTATGGAATGCAAGAAAACGATCAAAAAATGAAAGAACCTTAAACATCAAAGGTGCTAAAACGGAATTTGTAATTATTTCAAAAAGAAACGAAAATGAAATTGCGTTATACGTAGAAACGTAGTGAGGAAAAAACAGAGACATGATCCATATAATCAGACACTTTGAGATTGTGGCTATGAAGATAATAGCAGCGGGCATTACGATTCCACGGAAATGAAGGCTACCATGGAAAAATCCCCCCATATATCCCAAAATTGTGCGAAGCATCATGAAAAATCCGAATGGAACACCGGAAAGAAAATCCTGCACCATTCCTGAAAAAAAGCCGGATAGTTCTCCATCGATTTTTCCATTCAGCAGACCAAGATAAATGATGCATATCATTAAAAGGTCAGGCACAACTGGCAAAACAGCAATGTTTGAAAGAATTGCATTTTCTATCATTATAATCGTGAATAAAAGAATAACAGTACAAAGTATAGACTTTCTCATTCTTAGTCCTTTGTTTCGTTGATTTCCCGCATGTTAACTACAACTACGTTTTCAAGCCGCGAAAAATCGATTATAGGAGTGATATCTATATCCAAAGAAGAATTGTATTCGATGATTCTGATTTCAGAAATCGAACCGATTACGATGTCTCTCATATAGTTGCTGTTTTCTCCCGAAGTAACAACAAGATCACCATAATGCAAATCAGGAAGCGTTCGTTTTCTGATGTATTGCATCTTCAGCTTTTTATCAACACTGCCTTGTCCGCTAATCAGACCAAGGTCGCGGATATTTTGAAGCCTTGAAGAAACTGAACAGTTTGAATTGTAGATTGGCATTACCATGCTTGTGAACTTACCTACTTCCACAATTTTTCCAACAAGTCCTGAATTTCCGTTCTGAAATGCTACTACAGGCATATTCTTTTTGATTCCTGAAGAGCTTCCCTTGTTGATTGTGATCAATGGATTTTGATTGGAAAGGTCGCGGGCAATTATCTGGGCAGGATAATTCTTTTCTTCCATGGACTGAGAAAAATCAAGCTGCTGTTTCAGTCGTTCGTTCTCTTTTTTTATCTCCGTATTGGAGCGTTGCATCATCTCGTATTTTTCAAGCTTAACAAGAAGTTTGTTATATTCTTCTTTCAGGTCGGCAAGTTCTTTCACAGCGTTAAATGTATTTTGAGCACCTGATGAAATATTGTGCACCTGCATTTCAGCAGCAGAAAAAATTGAGAAACCTATATTTTTAAAATTTAAAACAAAACCACCTGAACTCAATGAAAGAAACACTCCAGAAAGGACAAGCAGGAATGCAAATATCCCTTCTGAAAGTTTAATGTTCAGCCTTATTTTTAATTTAGCCATTATTAGTCGTTAAGGTTATCGTATACGGATCTGTCTGTGGACATATCCTTGAACAGTTCAAATGCCTCTCCCGCACCAAGGGCAACACATTCCAAAGGTTTTTCAACCAAGATAACTGGAACCCCAGTTTCTTTGGAAATAAGTTTTGGTAATCCTTTGAGCATTGAACCACCGCCTGTCATGACAATACCGCGGTCGATGATATCGCTTGCAAGCTCTGGTGGAGTCTGACTGATTACGTTCTTTATTTCTTCTACAATGAATTTTACAGGTTCTTTCAAAGCTTCACGAACTTCTACGCTGTCGATTTCAAGGCGGCGTGGAAGTCCAGTAATTGCATCAGTTCCTTTGAGTTCCATCTTTTCGATAGTCTTGTCTGGTGCAGCGTTACCAATCTGGATCTTAAGTCGTTCTGCTGCCTGATGACCAATGTTAAGGTTATGTACGCTTTTAACGTGCTTTACCAGGGCTTCATTGAATTTATCGCCACCAACCTTGATGGAATTTGTTATTACCATACCACCAAGTGAGATTACGCTTACTTCGGTTGTTCCACCACCAATATCACATATCATATGACCTGCTGGTTCGTGAATCGGGATTTTAGCACCAATAGCGGCTGCAAGTGATTCTGCAATAACTTCAACTTCCTTGGCACCAGCTTTCAAAGCGGCTTCAATAACGGCTCTGCGTTCAACTTCAGTAATACAAGATGGAATACCAATCTTCATTCTTGTTGATTTGAAGATTTTGTGTTTTGGCATTATCTTGTTAATGAAGTATTTTATCATACGTTCGGTACTATCTATATCTGCAATTACACCGTCAGCCAATGGCCTGATGGCAATGATATTACTTGGTGTCTTTTCAAGCATGTTTTTTGCATCAGCACCAACTGCGACAATTCTTTTTGTACCTTTTTCCACCGCAACTACAGAAGGCTCGTCAATAACGATTCCTTTTCCTCTTACATATACAAGTGTGTTACAGGTACCAAGGTCGATACCAATGTCTGTTGAAAACTTTTCAAAAAATCCCATAAATCCTCCCGGATTTTTAAACTTTATTTTTTTTATTTTTCAGATAATTTCGCTGCTGCGCCAGGATGATTTACCTGTATTTTAATTGCCTTTCTCCATTCGGACCTGGCTCTTACAAGATCGCCCTGTTTTTCATATATTACACCAATACCATAATATGCGTCAGCAGAATTTTTATTTTTTTTCAAAATTGTTTGAAATTCTTCCAAAGCATCCTGGTATTTACCTTCTGCTGTATATATGTTTCCAAGAAGGATGGAACTGCGTTCTATAAAATCTTCCTGTTCTGAATTCTGCTGGATTCGAAACAGGTATTGTTTTGCAGAAGGTAACTGACCCGCCTTGTAGTATTGTTCTGCGATTGAAAAAAGAACAACGTCAGACTCTCTGATTCTTAATGCTTCAGAAAAAGCTGAAATGCTGTTCTGGTAGTCTCCAAGTTCCGCAAAGCACATTCCTAAAAAAAGATGGATGTCATCAGCTTTGTAGCCGTTTTCTTGGGCAAGCTGCAGGTATTTTATAGCCAAATCTGCATAATAGTATGAGGAAATTGTGTTTTTGTAGTAATAGGTTTTGCCAAGCATATAATAAAGCTGTGGCTTAAGAGAATTTTTTGCGTCATAAAGTGCAATTCTCATATTTGAAATTGCTTCATCATAAAATGTTGATGCGATGGATGAATCGGTTTGTGATACGGCAAGATAAAAACAGCTGTATGCATGATAAGTGAGTACCTTGTTGTTGAAAGTGTCGTTCACAAGGTATTCTTTTGTAAGATCATAGATTTGCTGGTAATCGTCAAAACTTTTGTTTGGGTTAGAATCCCACAAACGCTCAATTTGCTTTATGGTTACACCTTTGTTTTCGGTGCATTTAACAATGACAAAGCTGACAATCAAAGTGAGAACTACAACAGATGGGCAAATAATTGCCAGTTTCCTTATGTATTTGTTTTTACTTTTGAAAGTGTTTCCGCTTGTCTGTATGTTCTTCATTTGTTCAATATAAAAAAAAGACGGGATGTAAGCCGGGTTTTGTCTGCTTCATGGAAGCAAATAACCATCTATCCGAAATATCTGTTACCAGATACCTTTAGCGATTTACCCGAAGTCATTTACCGGAATAAGACTTCTGCTCAATCTTGCTCCAAATGAGGTTTGCAATGCCATTTCTGTTACCAGAAAAGCGGTAGTCTCTTACACTGCCTTTTCACCCTTACCGTTGCCGGCGGTTTATTTTCTGTTGCACTTTCTGTCGCCATGGGGATATGCAAGAAATTATGCATCTGCCGCACGGCGCCCGGTTATTACCCGGCATTTTTTCCGGTGGAGCCCGGACTTTACCTCACCCTCTTATCCTATCATCAGGATAAAGGGCGCGATTATTTCCCGTCAAAATTATTCCAGTTAGTTGTCAGAATCACTTTCAGAATCGTCTTCTTCATCTGAAAGATCATCATCTACATTATCTGATTCGTCATCAAAAGAATCAGATGAAAGGTCGTCAGATTCGTTCAAATCATCATCTTCATCTTCTTCACCATCTTCATCTTCAAACAAATCATCATCGTCGGAGAGGCTTCCGGCATCATTGAAGTATATTTCCTGTGAATCATCTTCAGCTTCTTCGTAGAAAAGAATGCGGCTGCAGTATGGGCAGAAAAGAGTGCTGTTCCCATCATGAACTTCATTTGCAAATTGAGCTGGAAGAATCATGTGACAGCCAGTACATACGCCGTTTTTTACAGCTACAATACCATCCGTATTTCTGCGGATGATTCTTTCGAATTTGAAAAGAATTTCCTGATCAAGATCAGGCTTCAATTCATTTTCTTGAGCAGAAAGAGATTCAAGCTCCTCTTTATATGCAGCAATCTGTTCGTCCAAGGCGCCTTTTGAGGTATTCAAATCAGATTCCTGTGAGTTAATCATTGTTTCTGTTGACTTTATAAGATCGTTCAAATCTGCAAGATTCTTTTCTTCTTTCTGAAGTTCCTTGCGAACAGAATCTTCTCTGTTCTTCAATTCATCAATCTGTTTTTCAAGAGCTTCGAATTCGCGGTTTGAAGTAATGCTATCCATGCTCTTTTCGTTTTCTTCACGAGTCTTAACGACTTCGTCAAGTTCATTTTTGAGCTGGAGAACTTTTTCCTTTACAGCTTCGTATTCTTCGTTTTTGGCGATGAAGTCTTTTTTGAGTTTTGCAAGGAATTCATCCTGTGTTCCAAGCTGTTTAGGAGCTTCATCGATTTTTGCTTCAAGTTCATATTTTCTAGCAAGAATTACTTGAAGTGACTTAAGTTTTTCGAATATATCTGTTGTTTCCATTAGAAAATCCTTTTAGATAGTATATCTTTTAAAATATATAATAATTAGTTCGTTATGTCTACAATCAAAACACTCAGGTTTCAATGTAATCCCTAAGGCCATTTGCACGACGGGGGTGACGTAGCCTGCGAAGGGCTTTTGCTTCAATCTGACGGATACGCTCACGTGTAACGTTGAAGTAAAGACCAACTTCTTCCAGTGTAAGAGAATATCCATCGTCAAGCCCGAAACGCATTTTAAGGACTTCCTGTTCACGGGTTGGTAGTGTGCTAAGAACTTCCCTAAGCTGCTCCTGGAGCAATGTGTATGCAGTCTGTGTTGCAGGATTTTCAACTTCCTTGTCTTCGATGAAATCTCCCAGGGATGAATCTTCCTCTTCTCCGATTGGTGTTTCCAGGGAAATTGGTTCTCTGGCAACATTCTTAACCTGCTTGACTCGTGCAAGTGGCCATCCAAGCTGCTGTGCAATTTCTTCGTCAGTTGGTTCGCGACCAAGCTTCTGCATAAGCTGGCGGCTTTCGCGAACAACCTTGTTAATCTGTTCTATCATATGTACAGGTACTCGAATTGTGCGAGCCTGGTCTGAAATAGAACGTGTGATTGCCTGTCGGATCCACCATGTGGCATAGGTGGAGAATTTAAAACCTTTTCGGTATTCAAATTTTTCAACAGCTTTGATAAGGCCGATATTTCCTTCCTGAACAAGATCAAAAAACTGAAGCCCACGGTTGGTGTATTTTTTTGCGATAGATACAACAAGACGAAGGTTTGCGTTGATGAGTTTGTTTTTTGCCTGTTCCATCATGCGGCTTCCCCGCTTGATCTCTTTGGCTTTTTCAAGAATTTCATCAATAGTATTTTCGAATTCGTATTCAAGGCGACTGAGCTTACGGTCGATTTTCTGAATTTGTGTGTAGATTTCGCGGATATCGTCAGTTGTCATGTTCAGTTCAGCTTCAAGTTTTGCGGATTCTGAGCGGATAGAAACTCTGCGTCCAAGACTTCTTAATTCAGATGAATTGGAAATTCTAAGTTCCTTCATCTTTTTTTCTTGCTTCTGATGATATTCTTCGATTTTTTGGGTTGCATCAAGAAATTTCTGATTGAATTTATCAAGCTCTTCGCTCTGAATGTCTACCTTAAGAAGATGCGGCTTGATTTTTTCCCTTAAAGCTACAAGCTGCGGATTGTCGAAAATTCGGCTTGTCTGATCTGTTTCGAAAAGCTGCTTTTTTAAAGCCATATACTGTTTCATTTCTGTAAGACAAGGCTTTATGTATTCGCTGTAACAGCTCTTGAGCCTCTTCTTTTCTGCCATTTCTTCGTTGATTTCTTTTCGTGGTCGGCCAGGCTCGTGAATATCGATTCTTGTGAAAGCTTTCTGTGCAATCGCAAAGAATTCTGGAATCATGATTCCGCTGTTGATGATGACGTCCTTGATTATATTCTTTCCATCTTCCATCCGTTTGGAATATGTGACTTCCTGTTCTGCTGTCAAAAGGTTTTCTTTGCCTATTTCCCGAAGATATAGTCTGATTGGATCATCAACATTAGATTCTTTATCGCTGTTCACTAGTTTTGATGCAAGCTTTGCAGTTTCATCTTCTGGAGTGTCTTCATCGTCTTCGTTATCCAGCATTGCATCTTCTTCATCATCTTCTTCGACTATCTCGTCTTGTTTTTCATCCATATCGATGATAGATGTTTCAACAACCTGGATCTTGTGTTCATTAAAAGTCTGTAGTGCAGTTTCCATTTCAGGAGAATTTACGAAATCCTGGCCAACGAGAGTTGTAATTTCGTCCCATGAAATTACATTCTTTTCTTTTGCATATTCAAGAATTTTTGAGATTGCAGGTGATTCCTGGTCCATTGGTATACCTTTTTTATTGTTTATTGCTTGAGCCTGTTATCAAGCTCAATTTTTTCAGAAAGAAGTTTCTGGAGAGTAATCTGATCGTCGACAGTTATAGCGTTGAAGTTTTTTATTCGTTCAAGAAGTTTTGAACGATACTTTTCTAAGCTTTTCCGTTTTATCAGGTTTATTGAGTCACGAACTGCAATGTCATTTCTTTCCTTGAATTCACCCATGGAAATCACGCTTGTTATTAAATTCGACATTTGTCCGTCAGTACAATGACTTAATATGCCTGGTATCGTCAGAGAGTTTTCTTTGAAACATTCCTCCAAAATTGCAAAAAGATTGCGAGCCGGTTCTTCTTCAAAATCATTAAGTTTCAGTTGGGAATGCATCAGGTTGAAATTTTCAAGATGGGCTATTACTGCCAGAACTGCCCTGAGTTCAGCTGTGAGTTTTATGACTTTCTGCTGATTTTCAGATTGGATTGCTGGCTGCCGAAATATCCGATGCTCTTTTTCCTGCTTTCGATTTTGAAAATCCCTTTTCACAGCCTCCAGCTTTAAATCAAACGCCTGGCTTAATCGTTCAAGCCAGGATTCTTTTTGAGTATCTAGTTGTAGAGCTTCAAGAAATGGGAAAAATGCCATGGCAGCATTTGCCTTTCCCTCAGGAGTATCGATAGGATACTCCTTCCCTAGTTTAGATATTAAAAAGTCGCCATCAATAATAGCATTGTTAACTGCATTTGTCAATGAATCTTTACCAAAAGAAAGCATGATTTCTGCAGGGTCTTTTCCTCCGTTCAGCCGGATTATTCTTGATGTGATTCCTTGCTTTCTGAGCATCATGATAGCTCTTATAGTTGCTGTTTGCCCTGCTCCATCGGAATCGAATGAAAGAAGAACTTCGCTTACGAAAGGTTTTATGAGCAGAATCTGCTGATCTGTAAGTGCAGTTCCAAGTGGCGCAACTGCATATTCGATTCCGCATTGGTGGTACGCAATGCAATCCATGTATCCTTCGCAAAAGATTACCTTTTTGTTTTCTTTGATTGCTTTTTTTGCAAAGTTGAAAGCGTATAGCAGCTCTCCTTTTTTAAATTGAATTAAATCACCTGAATTCAGATATTTTGGGCTTTTCGGGTTGTTATCAAGTCGTCTGCCTCCCATAGCAACAGCCTGTCCCGTGGTGTTAAAAATGGGAAATATGAGTCGATTCGAAAAAAAAGCGACATCTGGATAATTTTTGCTAAAAAGTCCTGATTGAGAAAGAAAATCCTTTGAATAATTTTTCTTTGTCAGAAAATCCTTTAGCCAGTGTCGGTTTTCAGGCGCATATCCCAGTCGAAATTTCTTGATGGTATCGATAGATATGCCTCGATTTGAAATGTATTCTAACGCCCCTTTGCCTTGTGGAGTCTCAGTGAGCATATAGTGGAACATGGATGATGTTCGCTCATAAAGTTCAATATTTTCCTGAATTCTTTTTCTTTCGGGATTTTCCTTTGCACCTGACGTACCGTCGGAATATTTTATTTGTATATCGCTTTTATGTGCCAGGTATTCAATTGCATTGGGATAGGAAATTTTTTCCATTTCCATGATGAATTTTATGATGTCTCCGCCTTTGTGGCAACTAAAGCAATAAAAAAAGTGTTTATCCGGCTCAATATGGAAAGACGCGGTCTTTTCGCTATGAAACGGGCAGCAGCCCCACCATTCAGATCCCTTGGATTCAAGTTTTGTATATTCGCCGATTACGGCAACCATGTTTGTCTTTATTTGAACTTCATCTATGGTTTCTTTGGAAATCAATCCCGCCATCGTTCATCCCTAAGCAATTTATTTCTTTGTAGAAGCGGAAAAGCCTTCATTAACATGGTCCGAAAAATCAGAGGTGAAAACGTGCTTGCCGCTTTTTGCGTCTATGAGCCTGAAATACAGGTACTTTGTCTTTGCAGGATTCAAAGCAGCAGTTAAAGCTGTTTTTCCAGGATTTGAAATTGCTCCAGGAGGCAATCCTGCCCATTTGTATGTATTGTAAGGACTATCGATTTTCAGGTCATTATACGTAATGACTTCCGGGTGTGAACGGCCTTCGATTTCTGTGATGATGTATTCAACTGTGGCACAGGAGTACAAACCCATTCCTATCTTTAGACGATTATGGAAGACGCTTGAAATCAAAGGAGCCTCTTCGGGCCGTCTGTACTCCCTTTCAATTACAGAAGCAAGTCGTACTGTTTGGTTGATTTTTTCAGCATCGTTCAGGTCAATGTTTGGAATTTGTTTCGCCTGGTTGAAGAAGTTTTCAATCATCAGGTTTACTACTGCGCTGGCCTGCATCGTTGGATTGAGGTAATACGTATCTGGAAAGAGGAATCCTTCGCATAAGGAAAGTTCATTCTGAATTTTGTATTTTTCTAGAATTTCTGGATCGGAGCACGCCTTTCGAAAATCGTCAGCGCTGCAGACTCCACGTTCTTCAAGTTTTTTTCCAATTTTTGAGATGGTCAACCCTTCTGGAATGGAAATGACTATGTAGTCCTGCTTTCCAGATTCAAGTACATCAAACATGTCGTCCATGCTCATGTTTTTGCTAAGATGGTATACTCCGCTTTTAAGCTGCAATGAGTTTGATCTTCCTGTGGCAATCCTGTGAAAAATGGGAAATCTGGCACAAAAATAGAAAATGTCTTTGTTTTTTATGAGACCTTTACTTTTGAGTAAAGAAGCAAGCTCATGTGCTGATGTTCCGCTTGGAACTTCGATGCGAATCTGTTCACTGTTGCCTTCATCCACTGCACCCGCCTGGTTTTTTATGAACAATATGGAAGCGACAAGTAATAATAGAATGGAAGATAAGATTGATACTAGAATTATGGCGAGTTTGTTTTTTTTCATGAAAACTCCAGTTAGTTAGATTTCATATTCCTGATTTTCGCAGGCAAGATAAACTTTCAGATCCGACTGTGCGATGTATTGTGCATACCATCTGGCTGCAACAAGGATAGAATTCAGTTTTTTATCATCGTAAGTAGGTTCGTGATGGAACAGGAAAAGTTTTTTTATTCCCCAGTGGGAAGCAAAGTCAATTGCGAAGCAGAATGCGCTGTGTCCCCAGTTGGCTTTCTTGTATGCTTCTTCCACAGTATATTGCGAATCCAGAACGATGCAGTCTGCATTCCTGAATACCTTTTCCCTGTCATCGGTTGTTTCAAAGTCCTGTTGTGAAAGCTCTACGTCAGTGGCATACACGAACTTTTTTCCATTTTGTTCGAAAGCAAAGGAATGAGATTTTCCAGGATGGGACATCTGGCAGACATGGATGTCGAATCCTTCCACCTTCAAGGTGTCTCCGGATTTTACATAATGAAATATAGCGTTTTTTGCCATAGAGTCAAATGTTACAGGAAAAAAAGTTTGTTCTTGTTGTAGAGAAATTTTTTGACGTGCATCTTCAACTGCTGAATAAAAATCGATCTTTGAATCTGGTTTGTAAGCCGGATCAAAAAATGGAAGTCCCTGAATGTGATCCCAGTGAAAATGGCTCAAAAAAATACTGAAGTTTTTCCTTTCTGTTTTGGCTAAGGCTTTTCCTAGAGGACGCAAACCGGAACCTGCATCCAGGATTATATGGGAATCGTTTTCTCCTAAAAGCTCCACACAAGAGGTGTTACCACCTGTTGTTCCGTAAATCCATGACGGGAGTTCTGAAATGAATTTCTGTCTTGCGTCCGGGGATTTCAGATCCTTTTCGCTTATGCGCTGAATAGCAGCAGTTATCTTGGCTTGTACTTGGAAAGGAGTTAATGGTGTTGGTACAGAACCCCTTACGCCCCAAAAACGGATTTTCACTGAAATCTCCAGAAGGAAAAATAAATTTCTATTTTTTATTAAGATAATCTATAGTGAAATCTTTGTCAAACAATGTAAATGAAGGATAGGTTGGAAGGGCATAAAAAAAGAGTTAGAAGTTTCTAACTCTTGATGTGGGGAGTGTAGGACTCGAACCTACGGAGGTTTCCCGAGGGATTTACAGTCCCTTGCAATTGCCGCTATGCGAACTCCCCGAACTAAAGCTGCCAGTAGGACTTGGACCCACGACCCCGAGATTACAAATCACGTGCTCTACCAACTGAGCTATGGCAGCGTTTTGTTCGTTGTTGTGTCGAACAATTACGATAATATACTAAAGTGTTTTTTGTGTCAACACTCAAAGTATAAATTTTTAAAAAAAAGTAATTTTTTTTAATGAAACATTTTATCCAGCTAGATTTCGGAAAAATATTTCAGGTATTTTTCGATGACCTTGTTCCAGCAATATTCAGTTTGCACGTAACCAAATGCATAGATTTGCATTTGCTGGATTTTATTTTCATGATGCAGCTCAATTGCTTTTTCCATCTGCTGGGAAAGCATTTGCTGCGTATTGGGTTTGTAAAGGAAACCAGTTTTTCCATGGATAATTTTCTGAAGTCCACCGGTGGCATGTGCAATCGGAATTGTTCCGTAAAGCTGGGCAATGAAGTCCTCTAGACAGCAAGGTTCAAAATGACTTGGCATTGCGGCAAAGTCAGATGCTGCGACAACTAGTCTTGAAAGGGATTGGTTATAACCTTTTATGTAGACTGCCCTGCCCTGGTGACTTTCAGCGAATTTGCGTACAGTATCTTCGATGGATTGTTCACCTTGGCCGCATACAATAATTTTAACATTCGGGTGCCGTTTAAGAATCTCTTCGCTGGCTTGCAAAAACAGATTTATTCCTTTTTGCCAGACTATGCGTCCATGATACACGAAATATACTGATTTTGATGTTTCATCATCTAGATGGCCAAAGAATTCTATGTCGCTGAGAAAGCGTTTTGCCTGTGGAAGTTCTGTATTATCAGGGGTTTTCAAAAGTTCTATGAGGAATTTTCTGTTATCGAATTTTCCTGAAAAATCGCCTGATTTGCACAAAATCTTGTAAGCAAGCCTTGATTTGTCTGTGTTTTCAGGATCATATCGGTTGTAGTCAATTCCGTTTGTTATGCCTTCGATCTTGATTCCTCGTTCATAAAAAATTCCTGCCAGGTTATCGGTGATATTATTGTTTTTGGGATCCTGTAATTCCTGAGCATAATAGTCAGAAACGGTAGAAAGGTGTCCATGCAGAGATGCCAATAGAAAAGGTTCGATTCTAGCATTATTAGTGGCTGCAAGAAGCCATTCGTATTTTAGTTCCGTGTAGTAATATGCTTCCGACGAGTCCTTAAATTCGTGGTGATATGCGGGTCCTGCATTGTGGATTGTGACGATGCATTTAGTGTCTTTGTAGAAATCAGGTCTTAGACTTTCGATATAGGACGGAATTATGGCAGTAGCAGCATCCTGACAGTGAATGATGTCTGGCTGATTTGTTGCATCGATCAAAGTCCCGTAGGAAGCGACTGATTTTGAAAGTATAGTATCAAGAAAATGCATGTCCATATGGCCTGTACCACACTTGTGAGACATGTTCACCTGCTCTTCTTCCTGGGTATAAACATAAACACCGTGTTTTTCGGAGAAAGCTGGATGATTTATCAGTATGACATTTCCTTTGAAATTTTTGAATTTTGCAGAAGAATATGAAACGTAAATGTTGGTTTCGCATGTGGAAATTTCAGTCCCCAGTACATCGGGTTCAAAATCCTCCAGGGAATCAAATCTGGTTGTAGCAAAAACAGGAATGAAC
Organism: Treponema sp.; assembly: GCA_016297405.1. Classification (GTDB taxonomy): domain Bacteria; phylum Spirochaetota; class Spirochaetia; order Treponematales; family Treponemataceae; genus Treponema_D. The sequence goes on along the minus strand of JAEDGP010000006.1, from coordinate 26,795 downwards.
AAAGTCACTTCGTGCCCAGCTTTTGAAAAACCTTCGCAAAGGGAATATGTAACGTTTTTGACTCCACCGGCTTCGACTATTCCGGCACATTCCATGCTTGCAATCCAGATTTTCATAATTATTTCCTATTGTTTCGCAAAATCGGGACGGAGTTTTTCTGCTCCATCAATATAGATGTGTTCGGGTTTTGAAAGTTCATCCATGTATACGGTGACCATGAGACGAATCACTTTTTCAAGACCGCCTTGAATGAAAGCTTCCTGGCTGCAAAAAAGAGGAATGGATGATGTGTCTATATCCTTCTCTTCTTTTCTGAAAGCAGCACATGGATTCATGGTGTCCAAGTCTTTTGTAAGAGTAAAGTGCATGGAAACCACATCCTGGGGGGTTAGATGGTTTTGATCAAAAATCATTTTGCACATTTTCAAAGTCTGTGCCGTAATTGATTCCCGGGTGTTCTGTGCGCAAGTAGCGCCACGAATCGCAAATAATCTTTTCATTTTTCAGGTACCATAATTTATGTGTTTATTCATCAGCTTCTTTTTGGTTCAATGTTCCGGTCGGAACAGGTTTTTCAAAGTTGCTGTTTATTTCCTTTATATTGCTGATGATTCCAGCAGGAGAAAGATCCACCCTCGTAAGTTCGGATTCGACCAGCTTATACAGCGCCTTCAGATAATAGTCCCTTGCAGTGATGTAAAGCTTGTAATCAGGAAGCTCGTAACTGTTCAACGTGAAGTCCGTGAACACCAGGTCGGAAAAACGCTTTGTGGCAACGCTGGAATCAAGAATTTCCTGCAGGTCTTTTGGAGACGGCATGAAATCCTGCTGTTTAATTTTCTTTGAAATCAAGGAAACTACAGCTTCCGTACAAAGTTCTTCCACTGCGCTGTCTATGTAAGTGTTTAAATCCTTTGCGTTTGAAATTTTTCCGTCGTTCAGCAGCGAAAGAATGCGTTCTGGCGGAACATGCACTTTTGCAGTGAAATTCATGTAGTATGTAAAAGGATTTTCGCTGTTAATAGTCATTGCATAAAGATCGGACGAAGGCAGCTTGCCAGTATAATTCTTGCTGATGGATATGTCATTTAGAGGAAAACATTCAAGTCTGGCATTTGTTGGGATCAGAAATTCCCAGTTCCACACGAAAATGCCGCTTTTCACAGGCTTTTGGGAGATGCCACCGGTTTTTGATATGAGGATTCCAAATGTATCGTTTTTAAGCCTAAACTGAGTCCATCCCACAAAGAAAACTGCTGTTCCCATCAGAAAGGTTATGATGATGAGTGCAAAAAGCGTTCTGAAAAACTTTCGCATTTCTTCCCCTTGACTGCAAAAAATATCTTTTTTAGTATAACAATGCTTTATGAATACTTCAAGAATAAACAAAAGCAAAATGTTCGCACCTTTTTTGTTCAATGCAACAAAACGCACCACATGCTTTTTGTTTATATTTTATATAGTTCTGTTTCTTGTATTTGTGGTAGGAAATTATCAGCAATTTTTGGATTCAAATCTTATTTATCTGATAAGGATAAGCGGATTTGCTGCTATATTGTGTCTGGTATTTTCGTTCTTGGGAATGATTCTTTCTTTGATGAATGCAGTGATTTGCGACAGGAAAAAAAAATATGTTCTTTTTTCCTTGATATATTTTGTGGTTATGGCGACAAGTGTATTTTTTCTTGTCCTGCTCGCTTTTTTTGATGTTCTTTCATCTGGAGTTTAGAAAATGGACTATATTGGAATTCCTTCTGTTCTAAAAAAAATGAACCGGCTGTTTGAAGAATCTGGATTTAAGGCGTATCTTGTAGGCGGTGCGGTTCGAGATTGCTTGATGAAGAAAATTCCTTCTGATTGGGATGTGACCACAGATGCAACTCCCCAGCAGGTTATGTCCATTTTCCATAAAGTCATACCAACAGGAATTGCCCATGGGACTGTAACTGTACACTTTATGGGTCAAGAAATAGAAGTCACAACATTCCGGACAGAGGAAGGTTATTCGGACGGGCGTCATCCTGACAAGGTTTTCTATACATGGGATTTGTATGAAGATCTTTCTCGCAGGGATTTTACAATGAATGCGATTGCTGCATCTCTTAAAGACGGCAAAATCGAAGATCCTTTTGACGGAAGAGCAGATATAAAAAATGGGATTATCCGCACGGTTGGTACCCCTGGTGAAAGGTTTTTTGAAGATGGACTAAGACCAATTCGAGCAATACGTTTTTGCGCAAAACTTGGATTTTCCATAGAACTGGAAACTTTGAATGCAATAAAAGATCCAAGGATTCTTGAAGTTACCAAAGGCATTTCAATTGAAAGGTTTCGGGATGAGTTTTTAAAGATTCTTGCTTCTGATAAACCTTCAATAGCAATAAAACTTATGGAAGATACAGGATTGCTGAATATATTTCTTCCGGAAGTTGCTGCTTGCAGAAATTGCATCCAGAATGATTTTCGTGGTTATCATATTTTTGATGTTTTTGACCATAATATGTATGCATGTGATGGAGCGCCTAAGGATAAAATGAATGTGCGTTTGGCTGCCCTTTTCCATGATGTAGGGAAACCCCAGGCAAAAAGAACGAATAAAACAAAGGAAGGTGAAATTTTCAATTTTTTCAATCATGAAAAATATTCAGCATCCATTTCAAAACAGGTGCTTTTCAGGTTAAAGCTTCCTAATGCAGTAATCGATAATGTATGCCATTTGATTGAAAATCACATGTTTCATTACGAAAGCAAATGGAGTGATGCTGCTGTGAGAAGATTCCTAGTTCGAGTTGGAATTGAAAACGTTGAAGACTTGTTCGATCTTAGGTTTGCCGACATGTATGGAAAATACAACGAAGACATAAGAATCCATGACAGTCCTGCTATTGCCTTGCTTTTGGAATTCAAGGACAGAATAAAGGAAATCTATGATCAGGAAGGTGAAGTTTCGCTTAAATCTTTAGCTGTAAATGGAAGGGATTTGATGGCAGAAGGAATACCTGGCGGAAAGCATCTTGGTTTTATATTGAATGAGCTTTTGGAAACAGTTTTGGATGATCCTTCCATGAATCAACGGGAAGAGCTGTTGAAGATAGCAAGAAATATATATGCAGTAAAATTCAAAAACTAAAAAAGCCTGGTACGTAGACCTCTCCCGCTCAATACATGGATGCAAACTATCTTTTTCAATGTCAAAAACGCTCTGCACTGATTGTGCACTGTCATGAGTAATGTACAGAATACTTACCTTAGATCGTATCCTGTACAATTGGATTTAATTAAAGTTGCGCCACTGCTCGTTTTGATTAAATCTGCATATTCATGCACTCTCTAACTTCACGCAATGTCTGGTCGGCGATGGCTCGGGCTTTTTCTACGCCATCAAGCAATACTTTGCGGATGTATTCAGGATTTTTTTCAAGCTGGGCTCGTTTTTCGCGCAAGGGGCGCAGTTCCTCGTTCAAGGCCATTGTAAGTTCGTTCTTAAGCATTCCGCCTCCACCTTCACCTATGCGTTCAGCAACAGCCTCTGGAGTTTCCTTTGTACACAATGAAATGAGCTGCAAAAGATTTGCAACTTCCGGGCGGTTTACAGGATCGTAAGTGATAAGTCGTTCGCCGTCAGTTTTTGCCTTCTTGATAAGTTTTGCCGTTTCGTCTTCTGTTGCAGAAAGCATGATGGCATTTCCTCGGCTCTTGGACATTTTCTGTTTTCCATCCAATCCCATGATGCTTGGAGTCTTTGAAAGCAAAACATTTGGAAGCGGGAAAACCGGTTCACGGTCCTTGCAGAACTTCTTGTTAAAGCGGTTGGCGATTGTGCGGGCCATTTCAATATGTGGAAGCTGATCTTTTCCTGCAGGAACAACAGTTCCCTTACAGAAAAGAATGTCAACTGCCTGATGAACAGGATATGTGTACATGCCCGCATTTACATTTGTAATGCCTGCTGCAGCAATTTCTTCCTTCACTGTCGGGTTACGGCTCAATTCCGCATTGGAAATCAAAGTAAGGAATGGAACCATAAGCTGGTTTGCTTCTGGAATGTATGAATGTGGATATATGATTACGTTATCGCCTGGTTCAATACCAGCTGCAAGATAATCGATTACCAGCTGCTTTGTATTCTGGCTGATTTCCTGATAAGCGTCGTGGTCTGTTAAAACCTGGTAGTCAGCAATAAGAATCATTGTTGGAACTCCAAGTTTTGAAAGACGAACGCGGTTCTGCAATGAACCAAAATAATGACCGATGTGAAGGCGACCTGTTGGACGGTCACCTGTCAAAACTCTATATTTCTGTGGATTTTTTACGATGTCTTCTTCAATTTTTTTACTTGTAGTAAGTGCTGCTTCGTAAGTAGCGCTGTTAATTGTTTCTGCCATTTGTTTTTCCTTATTTTTGTCTGCGTACTTAAAGTAGAAATACCCTCGGGTATCTTAAGATTTAATATATAAAAAATCTTTGGATTATTCCACACGGGGATCAGTTTATTACATGAATCCAAGCGTTATATACCATTTTCCTGTTGAGTTTTGAGATCCGCCAAGTACAAGGCTTCCCATTCTAGTTTTGATTCCTAAAAATGCACTGTAACCTGCTATCAGATTATCAGGGAAGGAATTTCCGTTGAATAAAGTTGAATCAGACAGTTTATCACTGGTGTGAATTATCGGATCGAAGCTGTCGAAATAAGATATTTTTCCCTTCAGGTGCAGGAAAATCGGAAATCCGTTTGCTTCAAGTATTTTCTGCTGGAAAAAAATTCCGGCGATGGCACTGTCTCGTCTGTAGTTTTCTCTTGTGAATCCGCACATTCCGTTGATGCCACCAATATCTGTGTATCCTGTGCATAAAACAGATGGATAGCGAATTGTATTGAAGGAAATATCGTAACCAAGAGTGCAATAGTCTGGAACGATAGGAATTCGTTGTTCAAGTCTTGTCTGAAGAGCAAAAAGTGCAGTGACATTTTTATCTGTTCCTACATAATTGCCTGATTTTATTATTCCATCGAATTTTATGCCTTTGAATGCAAACGGGTCATTTTCAGTTGTGTCGAATACGAAACTTGAGAACAGCGAATACGTGTTGTACGTATTTCCAGAAATAGCCATGCTATCGTAGTTGTACAGCGCCCCGATTCGCAATGCGAGTATGTCGATAACACGGATCATGAAATTGGCATTTATGTCGATACCTTTGTCCGGATCGTTGATTGCGATTGAAGACATGAAATTGTAAGCTGGATTTCTGGAACCGTAATTTGCCTGAATTCCAAATTCCCCTGCGAATGTTGTTTTTCCGGCCTTCGCAATCGTTGGCATCAAATCTAATATAAGCCCGTTATTGTTTCCAAAAAAGGCCTTCCAATAATAGTTGATAGGTGTGATTCCATACATACCGATTGTGAAATCAGGTAAAACACGGAAAGTAAGGTTGTCCTTTGAGTCTCTTGCAATATACAGACAGCTTTGACCACCTATAAAGAATTTTGCCATATCCTGTGCGTAGTGGTTAGCTTTAAGTACCATTTTGCAAGTTTGCGGTGTGCTTCCGTCGAAAAGTTCATAGGAAAGTGAGCTTAAGTGATATTTGTTCCTTGCTGTCATAAGAGCTTTAGAAAGTTCTTTTTTGGTTTTATTATCGAGCTTTTTGTTCAGGAATTTCTTGAATTCCTTGTCTTTCGGAACGATGTTCGTTTTTGCGAATGATATGTCTATTATGTCAATCTGCTCGATTTCTTTGTCTGGTAAGGACGAATAGTGGCTGATTCTGTTTTTATCTTTTGGTTCAAGCTTGACGCCCATTTTTTCAAGCTTCAAAGCAAGGTTGTGAAGTTCCTGTCTGTTTTCATTTACGCACTCTTCTCCAGCGATGATGATTTTCCTGGAATGGGCAAAATCCATTGTATTGTATTTTTTCAGATCAGGATGGAAAAGAATGTCTGCAAGTTTATGCTGTTCGATTGCATTTGATGAAATGATAAGGTTGAATACAAGAACACCAACGGAAACCATATCCTTGATTTTTGTGGGATCCACATCGGTAGCACTTGCAACATCCATTGCGATTACAATGTCGGCACCCATTTCTTTTGCAAGACGAATCGGAAGATTATTTACAAGTCCTCCATCCATGGCGTAAACGCCGTTTCCAGCTGGAGCTGGCGTGAAGATGGCTGGCAATGACATGCTCGCACGAACTGCATCTACAATGGAGCCTTTGTCAAAAACGATTTGCTGTCCATTTCTGATGTCTGTACCGATTGCCCTGTATGGGATAGAAAGCTTGTCAAAATCCTTTATTGTAAGGACCCTTGAAAGGTAGTTGTCCAATTCAGAAAGAATCTTCTGATCTCCAATGATTCCAGGGGCTGCACCGATTGTTTTTGCTCCGATTCCAAGGGATATGTGGTTATCGCTTTTTGTTGTAAACGGCTCTCGTGGAATGCGTTCAATTTCGGCAGGGCTGTCATTAAGAATCGTTAGAAAATCCAAATCTGTCATGATCTGTCTTATTTCTTTTGGAGAATATCCGGCGGCATAAAATGAGCCTAAAAGGGACCCCATACTTGTGCCAAGTACAAAATCCACAGGAATACCTTCTTCCTCGATAGCCTCAATCAAAGGTATTTCCGCAAGTCCCTTGGCTCCGCCACCGCTAAGTACCAGGGCAACTTTTGGACGCCTGGATGGTGAGTGCTGCCCGCTTACAGGAGTTGTTGAAAAAATTAGCAAGAAAAAAGAAAGGTAAATTATAATGTGTTTCATATAAACGAAAATAACATAAAATTTAGTTTTTTTGAATATGAACTTAAGTTATTCCCACGCACCGTGAACAATCTGTACAGTAGAGCCGGTATTTGTTTTGTTCACTTTCAGTCCGCTTTTTGCTATCTGTTTAAAACTGTCCACATGGGAAATGATTCCGACCATTTTTGATTCTCCAATCTCCATTAGTATCTGTGTGGCTTTTTCCAAAGTCTCTTCGTCCAGGGTTCCAAAACCTTCATCAATAAAAAGCGAATCAAGCTTTATTCCCCCGGATCTGGACTGAACTGCATCAGTAAGGCCAAGTGCAAGTGATATAGAAGCTTCAAAAGTTTCACCGCCACTTAATGTGGATGCGTCTCTTTCTGTGCCGTTATAGCTGTCAATGACCGATATATCAAGTCCCTTTGTTCCGCTGTTCCTTATTCCTTTACCAAGCTTGAACCTGTATCGCCCCTCAGAAAGTCTTTCGAAATGCTCATTAGCGAATTCTAGAACTTCTTCGAAATACATGGATAAAGCCCAGGAATTGAATTTCAGCTGGTTGCGGCCATTCAAGTCATCGTTGAGATGATTGAGCACATTGTCCCTTTCGTTCAGCTCGTTTAGTTTCTTTTCGCTTTCCAGAAGACTGTTCCAATCCTTTTCCAAAGATGCAAGGTTTTTGTTCGCTTCCTTCTGGTGGACATCAAGGGTTTCTTGTTTTTCCTCAAGATTCGTAATTTTTTGGCTTATATGTTGAATTTCATCTTCTATTTGCCTAGAAGTTTTATCAAGGTGTATAGTTTTTAATACAGTTGTGACTTCTATTTCATCCTTCTTAAAACTTTCTATACAAGTTTTATACTTTTCCAGGGTATCTTCATCAAGCACAAAGGATATAATCTGCTGTTCGCTTTCGAAAAGTCTTTTTTGTTTTTCAGCCAGAAAGGACTTTTCCTCGGATTCCAGGTTCTCTTTAAGTTTTTCAAGGTTTTGTTCTTTTTCAGTAGTTGAGCTTGCAAGTTCTATGAAGGTGTTATTTGCATCAGCATATTGTTTTTCAAATTCCGCAAGTTGTTCTTTTAACGTCTGAATCATAAGGTTCTTTTGCCTGATTTCATCTTCCAGATCTTCAAATGTTTCACCATTTGGAAAAAGCTTTTTCTTTTCATCGTTAATGTCTTTTTCAAGAGCAGCACTCTGGCCTTTAATTTCCTTAAGTTCCATCAATGCCGTGTGTTTTGAATTTCTGGCATTCTCGATTTTGGGCAAAAGGTTTTCCAGAAAATCCGATGCGGCATTTGTTTTTTCAGCATCGCTTTCCAGTATTTTCATCCGTTCTTTCAGTTGTGAAGAAGATTCGTTTATGGAGCATTTGCTGATTTTTTCTTCCAGGTCAAAAATCTTCTGTATGCATTGAGATTTTTTTCCGTTCCATTCTTCCAGATTCTTTTTTGCAAGTTGTAGGGAAAAATCCAGCGTATCGATTTTTTCTTCATAAGAAAGTGCATGTGGCGCTGGATGAGGATGGTTCATGGAACCGCATACAGGGCATGGTTTTCCTTCCTCAAGCTTTAAGCTGATCAAAGCGATTTGATTTTCTTCCCTGATGGATTCCAGGTGTTCGATTTGCTTTCTGAATTCAGAAATTCTTACTTCTGTTTCCTGCAATTTTGTTTGTTCCAAATTTTTTTGGGACATGGACAATTCTGCTTGAATTTTTTCCGATATAGAAATATTCAGATCTTTTATTTCTTTATCAAAATAATGTTTTAGTTCCAGAATCTTTTTGTAGCAATCATTTTCCTTGCCTGCTTCAAATTCTTCTTTCAGAATGTTTTTTGAAATTTCCTGAAATTTCAAAAATAGTTTGCTTTCTTCTTCTTCTGTTTTTTCCAGTTTTTTTTCATGGGTAAGTTTTTTTTCGCAAAGGTTCTGGAAATCCTGGATTTTTTTCCTTAGATCACATGAGGATTCTACTTTTGACTTTAGTGCAGAAAGCTCGTCTTTCAAAACATCAAGCCGCTTTTCGTCTTCTTTCTTTATTTGAAGCTTCCCGTCCAGTCTGCTCTTTTCAGCTTTTGCATCTTCTAGTTTTACTTTGCTCATCTCAAGCTCTGCTGCAAGTTTCTGGAATTCCTTTCTGTCTTTTGTAAGTTGCATCAGACGCTGGTAAACGACGAAAGCTTTTTCATGATTAAAAATCTTTTCTTCAAGTTCTTTGATTGAAGACCGTTTGCTTTCAATCAGTTCTTTTTTTGCTACAGCTTCTTCATTTTTGATAGCCTTTGACTTTAAACTCTCAAGGGATGTGCGGCTTACAAGAAGTTTTTCCTTTTCTTCACGGATTTCTTTGCTTTGTTTTTCAAAATTTTCCAGTACATCTTTAAGTTTTGATATTTTTTCTTCTGGATCATCGCTGCCGATGTTTTTGCGAAGTGAAGCAATCATCTGCTCAACGCTTTTAGTTTCTGCTTTCGCATTGTCCACCTTTGTTTTCACTTCATCCATAACCGCCGTAAATGCAGATATGGGAAACAGCTTTTCAAGTGTGGATTGTTTTTCAGACCCTTTCTGGTGAAGAAATTGAGAGAATTCACCTTGAGGAAGGACGATAAGCTTTGAAAATTCATCTTTTGTAAGACCTATTATTTCGTTGATCTTATCGTTTATTTCTTCGATTTTGACCATTGAAAATTTTTCATAAATATTCTGTTCATGATTCCATTTTTCAAAATAAGCTTTCGGTCCTTCTTCAACCAAGCCATCTCCTTTTTTTGCCATGCGTTTATATGCCAGATACCTTGAAATTCTGTATCGCTCTTTTCCCACTGAAAATGCGAATACTATGCTTGCTTGTTGTGTTTCATTCGAAAAGGTAGATCTGAAATCGCTTTGACGACCATCGTGGCCTTTAGGAAGGCTTCCGTACAGTGCATATGTGATTGCATCAAAAATGAAGCTTTTACCAGATCCTGTATTTCCGTATATCAGGAACATGTTGTCTAAACTTGAAAAGTCTATTTCTGCGTCGGCGTAAGGTCCGATGTTCTGCAGCATCAAAAATTCTGGTTTCATAATATACCTTCCTGTCTACCACTGGATTTTCGTTGCGATTTCCATAAAAAGCTCCTTTTCTTTTTGGAGCATCTGCTGGTCGAAAGTTTCGCCTGAATGGATTTCTTTCATGAATTCGTCAAAGGCCAGTTCAGCCTTGTTCACAGTCGTACAGTCCAACAGCTTTCTTTTTGCCGGTGATGAATTTTCGCTGTTGTTCCCTTCCCTTTCGATGATTTTGAAAGAAAGCATGTTCGGAAAAATTCCCCGCAAAATTTCCAATGGAGATGATATGTTGATTTTGTCGGTGCATATAACCTGAATGTAGTCGTTCCTGTATTTTTCTATCAGTTCCCTGTCACTTTCGCTTCCAAAAAGCGCACTCCAGGGTTTTATAAGTTTTGTAACCTTGTGCAAAGGATTTACGGGAATCTTTTTTACATCAGGCTTTAAGTTTTTCTTTAATTCCACATCCAGAAAGTATTTTTTGCTTTGTTCGTCAAAGGCATATGCCAATGGAGAGCCACTGTAGAAACAGTTGCCTTTTTCATTAATTTTTTGGAATGCGTGGATATGTCCCAAGGCAGTGTAATCGAACTTATCGAAAATGCTGGCATCTACAACTTCGCTATTGCCTATCCTTTCATAATCTATGTCGCCGTCTTTTGCTCCACTTGCAAAAAGGTGTGCGTTCACCAGGCACAACTTGTCCCCGTGTTTTTGCTGGTGACTGTTGAAGATCCTTTTGGTTGCTTCATTAAAAAGTTCTTGTTGAGTCTTTAGGATTTGTTTTTGCTCTTCCTTATTTGTACTGTCAGATAAGGATCCAGGATATAAATATGGAATTTGGTACACGCAAAGGGCTTCTTTGTTGTCTTCAATAATCACCGGGGACTCAATGCTTTGGGTATTGCAACAGATGTGGATGTTTTCCTTTTCAAAAAAAGATGTTCCAAAAGACAGCCTGGTTGCGCTGTCATGGTTACCTGAAATCAAAAAAATGTGAAGGTTTTTCAGGCTTGTGCAAATTTCGCTTAGAAACGAATCAAGCAGCAAAACAGCTTCCGATGACGGAATCGAGCGGTCATAAATATCACCTGAAATAATCAGGGCTCGAAAACCATTGCCTTCTGATTCTGCCTTCTCAAGAATCTTTTTCAGCTGATTTAAAAAATGCCTCTGATCTTCTATGAGAGATTGGGAATTAAGTGATTTGCCAAGATGCCAGTCGCTGGTGTGAAGAATGTGCATTAAAATGTCCCCCAAAGTGGTTTTATATGAATATAGTGTTTTTTAGGTTCAAATAGCGACACCCAGGGGAATTTTTTACTAAATCTGATCTTTTGCTGCAGAATGCCTTTTTGATTTTTTTGGCATTCTGACAACGATTCCCATATCAGTGAGCACGGATTTTACTGCGTATTCCAGTTCTGTTCGTTGTGGATTCATGGGAAGCACAAAAGACCTGCATTCCTTCCATGTTTTTGTGTAGAGTTCACCAGATGCAGAATGGGTTTCGATTTCTTTTTTCCAGTCTGTCAGAGTAAATATAAAGTCTTTTATGAGGTATGTGAGTTTTTTTCCAAGTCTTGCATCAGGTTCAATGATGATAAGGGAATCAAGTTTATGCATATTCTGCATGTAGTTTTTTTCAAACTTTGAATCGGCATACATCATTGCAGTCGCGGCAGGCTGCAGCGACATGTATAAGTCTGTTTCCAGGGCTTCGCTTACTATCTGCTGGGCGTGCCCTGAATTTATGATTTTCAAAAGCTCTTCTGTGAGTCTGGAAGGAGAAACCTGAGCCAGCAAATCTGCGTTACTTCTGATTTTTTTTCTTAGCGTAAAAGGTATCTTTGCGTCGGTCTTTGCAGAATATTTTATGGCCCTGAGCATTCTTACGGGGTCTTCAACAAAAATTCTGTCCAATGGAATGACAGGACGCAATACTTGTTTTTTTATGTCCCTCATTCCGTTTACATAATCCAAAACCTGTTCTGTTATAGGATCGTAATAAAGGGCGTTCATGGTAAAATCCCTTCGCTGAACATCTTCATCGATAGTGCCAAATTCGTTTCCTACTGAACCTTCACAAATGGAACGGAATGTGCTTACTTCAAAAATTTTTTGACCGTAAATCACATGAACGATTCTGAACCGCTTCCCGATTATACGGGAATTTCTGAAAAGCCTTTTGATCTTTGAAGGAGTAGCATCAGTAACAATGTCAAAGTCTTTTGGAGTATTTCCTACGATCAGGTCCCGTACCGCTCCACCAACTATGTATGCGTGGTAACCTGCGTCCCTCAGGCGGTTGATGGTGAGTATTGCGTCATAATCAACCTTTTCTTTTGGGATGTTATGTTCTTCCCTTGTATATACAACCGCTTTTTTTACTGGGCGGCCATTCTTATCTGTCCCATATCTAATCAACACAATGGTTCGATTTTAGTCAGCATGGGACATTTAGTCAATCAACAACGATAAACCTCAATGTCAGTAGGCTTGTATTCTGTTCAGATCATGTTTTATATTACACTTTCAATCCAGTGTATTACCTTCAATACGTTTTCGTCACCATCTTTTTCGTTGAAGACTTCGTGTCGTTCTCCCTCAATGAAGCATTCCTGGATATTTTTCATTCCGTTTGATTTGTAGATTGAAATAAGTTTCTTGATTGATTTGTTGTAATCCCCTACCGGGTCTTCTGTACCTGCGATGAAATAGACAGGCAGATCCTTTGGAATTTTCTTCATTGCTTTATCCCTGTGGGTTTTGCAAAGACCTGCGGTTATGTCTCTGATGAAGCTTACAGTTGCAGTTCCGCCGCACCAGGAGTCGTTTTCATACATCTGTACGTTGTCTTCGTTTTTGCTTAGCCATGCATTTGCAGATGAGGGGTTTTTGATTTTAGAAAGGTAGCCTCTAAAAGCAACTTTGTTCTGCAGAAAAGCTGAACGTCTGTTTTTTCCAAAAAGGCATAGCAGGTTGCACAGGAAAAGTCCTGCTTTTGCTATTGATTTAGGTCCTGTGGTTCCACATAGAATGCATCCGTCAACTTTGTTTCCATGGTTTTCAATGTAGTTTTGTGCAACAATCGATCCAAAAGAATGACCCAGAAGGATTACTTTTTTGCCTGGAAAATCCTTCCTGACTTCATCGATTATTTCGTCCAGGTCGCTTACGACTTTTGAAAAGCCGTCTGAGTCTGCAATTTTTCCAAATGCTCCGCAACCTTTTTGTACGGCATTGTTGGCAGTCTTTCCGTGTCCTCTGTGATCGTGGGCGTTCAATGCAAATCCGTTTTCCACAAAAAGGTATCCGACACGATCGTATCTTAAGGAATGTTCAAGCATGCCGTGGCATAGCACTACTATAGCCTTGACGTCCTGATCATCTTCGGGTAGCCATCTGTTTACAGCAACCTCTGTGCCGTCTTTCATAAGCTGAAAAAAATGTTCTGTCTGCATGAGCATTACTCCACATAAAAAAGATATTCTGTTACTATGAGTCCTGATGAACTCATATAAAATTATAACAGAAAAAATGGTTTTTGGTGGAAATTGTATTGCCAAAAACAATGGAAAAACTGTTTTTGTGCCGTTTGCTCTTCCTGGTGAAGAACTTGAGGTTGAAAACGTCGCTTCCCATCGGGATTATGATACTGCTCGCATAGTTAATGTGATTAATGCCAGTGAAAATCGAGTTGAACCTGTTTGTCCATTGTATCAGAAGTGTGGCGGATGCAATATGATGCATGTTGAGCAAAAGGCACAGATTGAACTTCGAAAGCAAATGCTTTTGGACGCATTTGAAAGGAATGGCATTAAGGATCTTGCTGTAGAAGTCGTTTCTGACAGCTCATTGGGATATCGTTCCAGATTTCAGCTTCATGATGGTGGGCTTGAGCAGCGCTCGACAAATCAGGTGATTCATTTCGATGAGTGTCCTATAGCCGAAAAACCTGTAAACCAATGGCTAAGAAAGACTCCGGTTTCCAGAAGACCCAGGGGAAGATGTCATGTTTTCGCAAGTGAAAATGTCGTTTGTGCTTCCGGAATCGAAGGAAATAAGATAGCTGTTTCTCAGGAAGTTCAAAAGAGCCAACCCCATGTTGTACGTAAAGGGAAAAATTACAAGACGAGCCGTAAGGTCTATTCTGGAACCATGATTTCTCCTGCTGATGCCGTTACAGTCAGCATTCTTGGAAAAAGAATTAGCTTTGATTCAAGAGGTTTTTTTCAGTCTAACATGAAGGTGCTGGAAAAATCCATCGGTTTTGTCGTGAACGGACTAAAAGGAGATTCTGTCCTTGATATGTACAGCGGGTGCGGAACTTTTTCCGTTTTCCTTTCGGATTTTTTTCAGAATGTTACGCTTGTTGAACATAACAGGGATGCTTTGGTTTACGCTGAACTGAATCTGGCTGGCAAGATGCATAAGTCCTTTGGCCTTTCCGGGGCTAGATTCGTGCAGTCATATCCAGATGTCCGTTTTGATGCAGTTGTTGTGGATCCTCCTAGAAGTGGAATGGAAAAGGAAGTTCTTGACTATTTGTGCAAGGCAAAAATACCTCAGATACGGTCCGTTTCATGCGATCCGGCAACCCATGCCCGGGATGCAGCTGCTTTGGTAAAGGCTGGGTATAAGATTGAAAAACTTTTTCTTTTAGATTTCTATCCGAATACCAGTCATATTGAAAGTTTAGCCTGGTTTACTTATGAGAACTAGCAAAATCATAGTCAGTTTTATTTGTCATTCGCTGTTTTCCATTGCTCTTTTTTGTCAGCAAAGACCTCTTGTAAACCTTTCCCTTGACAGTGCGAGTTTTACTTCGGTTATTGGAGGAAAAGCTCTCTGTCAGCCTGAAAATACCAGTTACGGTTTTGTGGTTCTTACAGACGGAAAGATGCTTTGTGCATGTTCTGAAAACGGAACGAAGCTCTGGCAAAGGGGGATTCCCGGAAAACCTGAGCCTTTTTTTTCGGTGATTCAAAAGGATTTTCTAGTTACTTTAAGCGATAAAAGAAATCTTTCCCTCATAAATCCAAGTGGACTTCCCCTCTGGACTGTAAAAGTTCCTTTTGCGGTGGTCCAGTCCCCTTATGCCGGACGGGATTCCAGAATTTTTGTTGTTGGCGAAAAGAACGTTGCCTGCTATGGATTGAACGGCATTCAGAAATGGAAGGTTGAAACCCGGCAGTTGGGAAAACTTCCACTTTCATTTCTAAATGATGGTACATTTATTGTCTTTCATGAGGAAGCTGACGATGGGCATACGGTTGGAGTACGCATTTCTCCTTTCGGTGAGGTTCTTGAAACAATAACTTTTGCAGGTCTTGTAAAAGACGTGGTGAGCGTGAATGAAGGTATTCTCCTTGTTTTTTCCGGCGGGGGCACAGGCTTGTGTTCTGTTGCTGAAGGCAAGACCATAACAAAATGGGCAATTTCCCATAACGATCCTGTTTTTTCAAAAGCGAATATCAATCAGGGCGGACGTTTTGTAAGTTTTTCTCAGAATAAAACCGCACTATTCTATCCATCTGCGAATCAGACGAAGGTTTTTATCATCTCGAACCGAAACGGAATTGTTCTAAGCCAGTTTGTGATAGATGATTTGTCCTTTTTCCAGATTTCCGCACTTTCACCGGTCTATTCCTCTGAATGTTTCTTTGTTTCTGACAAAAAAAATGCATTCGTCTATGACAGCGAAGGAAAAAGGCTGTGGGGAGCAAAGCTTCCAACGGATAAAGTTGCAAAAACTGATTTTATTTCCTACACCAACGACAATCATCTTGTGCTTTGCGGATCGAACTGGCTTTTGACCGGTTTCAGGACTATTCAGATGCCGACTTCAAAAAAACGTGAGGTTGCCAGGAAAGCGGACTACAGGAATTCCTATCCAGTTGATTCTTCATACTTTGACAGCTTTTCATTTCAGCAGACTATTCCACAGAAATTCGTCGATGTGAACCGCATACGAAAATTGAAAGCAGGAAATTATGCCCAACATGAAATTCAGTGGCTTGGTGACCTTTACTCAGTGGTGGAAGCATATTCACTTTCCCTTTCAACCGCCTTTTCCGGGGCCAGATCAGAAAAAAAGTCTGTTTTTCAGACTGATATATCTTCCTTGCAGCAAATAGTTTTACAGATTCCATTTTACGGCATTGAAGACAGTTCAAGAATGCTTTCCAGGCTGATCACATTAGAAAGCAATGAATCAATGTTGATTACCCTGTTTCGTTCTGCCGCAAGATTCGGTTTTGACAGCGACGGAAAGCTTTTGGAAGCAATCGCCAGAAAACTCCAGTTGATTCCTGCATCAAATTCAAATGTGCTTATTGAAATGTGCGATTGCGTTTTTGAAATATGCAGGTTTATGGGGCGTCCTGCCCTTTATTCCTACGGCATGGATATAATGAAAAAACTTTTGTATCCCCAATATGACAGCCAGGTTCGTGATAAGGCTCGTAATACATTGTCAAAAATTTCAAGCCTGAAAATATAAATTTGAAGTTTTATCAGAATTCTTTTCGTAAATATTTATGGAATTTATGTGCAAACAGTTATATAATACAATAATAATGTTTTGTTTTAACATGTTGGAGGAAGAATGAATATTCGTAGATTTGCCATGCTTTCCGTTGCTTTTTTCATCGCCGGATTGCCTGTATTTTCCCTTGGTGTAGACGAGGAAGAACTTAAAAGCACAGGTTCTAATGATTCTATTGTGTTTGTAAACTATACAGGGCCGCATTCAAAGATCGATTCCCTTGCCAGCATCAAGAAGCTTGGTTCCGATTTGGGAATGGTGGTTGCACAGGATCTTTCAAAAGCTGCTTCTGCCGGATCAGCCGCAAAATATTCTGTTATTCACGCCGTTGATTCATCATCCACAGGTAAGCTTGATGCTGATATCCTCTTGATTGGTAACGATGCAACGGTCGACCATATAAACAATCTTCGCCATATTATAGCTTCGTATCTTGTTGCTGCATATGGATATACAGAAAAAGATGCAGAAACTGTCGCTGTTTTTGTAACTGTTTATAACGCTGTTTATCGTGGAAAACTTGATTCTTATCAGGATAAATATAAGCCTGTTGTGGTAAACAATCTTGATTCGGCAAAATGTGGACTTGCCCTTAATTACAAGGAATGGGCTGGAAAGTCCCAGATTGTAATTCCGCTTTTCGATGTGAACGGTGGTTTGAGTACAGTCGATACTTCTGTCATCAGTGATACAGAAGTTGTAAAAAAAATGCAGCAAGATGATGACAAGAATGTTGAAGCCAGAAAAGATATGGTAGAAATCAAGGAACGTGAAGCTGAAAAAGCAACTGAGAAAGCTCAGGAAGCACAAAAGACTGCAATTCAGGAACAGAAGAAGCTGACTGAAGAAAAAGCAAAGACTGAAACTGCTAAAACCGAAGCTGAAGCATCAAAAAAAGAAGCTGAAGTTGCCCAGAAGAAAGCTGACGAGAATCCAGAGGACAAAGCTGCACAGGCTGAAGCTGAGGAAAAGAAAGCTGTAGCAGAAGAAAAGCAGAAAATCTATGAAGAACAGAAGGCTGCTGAAGAAGAACAGAAAGAGAAGACAGAAGAAGCAAAGCAGGAGGCTGCAACCCAGCAGGCAACAGCAGACAAAAAAAACAATGAAGCCCAGGAAGAAAGAAAGTCTATTGCTTCAGACCAGCAGGAAGTCATCGAGAAGGAAATCAAGAATGCTCAGGCTCCTTCCGCTTATGGAATTGAGCTTACAGATGAAAAATCAATGCTTTCTGGCCTCATAAAGGTAAATACACAGACTGGCGCTATCATAAAATCAAGTCCAGTTACATTCATCAGAAACAGGACCATATTCCAGTCGGCTGATGGTTTTGTGGCCATTGCAGGTGAAAACGTAAAGAATGGAGCTGTAAAACTTGTTCTTCTTTCCCCTGATACTATGGAAATTGTAAAGGAAAGTGATGAAATCGTGAATGAAAATTCTGTTCTTGTTCAGGATTCCGGAGAGTATTACTGTGTTGTTAAAAATGGTTCCAGCTGGGTTCTTGCGAAATATGGTTCTGACCTTTCACTAAAACTCAAGTCAAGTGCTTCTCTTAAAAGCAGTACTCCAGTTACGGTTGCAGACAGTTTCATCATCGTGACTGCCGCAAATGGATCGGTTTGTCTTTTGAACAAAACAGACCTTTCTCCTGTCAATGGATCACCTGCTTCTTCTTCATCATACAACGGAAGCGCTAAATAAAGTGTCCATTAAGGCATAAGCAATATAAAGCGAGGGCATGGTAAACCTTTAGGTTTTATCATGCCCTTTTTTTTAATTATATTTCTATATACGGCCAAATAATAGTTAACATATTTTTGAAAACATTATATAATAGGAGTAATGTCCTAAGTGTTTTGTTTTTTCAAAACTTGGACTTTGTAAGACGTTATTGTGTATTAAGGAGACATTATGTCAAACAAAATTACTATTATTGGTGCTGGTCAGGTTGGTTCTACAATCGCCTATGCTTTGACATTGAAACAGCTCGCTTCAGAGATTGTTTTGATAGATATCGCTAAAGATCGTGCCATGGGTGAAGCTATGGATATCCGTCAGGGTACTCCATTCATTGGTCCAGTTTCTATTCATGAGGGTGATTACGAAGATGCTAAAGGTTCAGATATCGTAGTATTCACATCTGGTGTTGGTCGTAAGCCAGGTCAGTCAAGACTTGATCTTACACAGACAAACGTTGATATTGCAAAGTCTGTAATTCCTCAGATTTCAAAGGCTTGCCCTAATGCCCTTTATGTTATCGTAGCTAATCCAGTTGATATTTTGACATATCAGTTCATCAAGACTTCAGGAATTCCTGCAAATCACATTTTTGGTACAGGTACTATGCTTGATACAGCTCGTTTCCGCGCACGTATCGCTGAAACTTATAAAGTAGCACAGGAAAACGTTCACGGTTATGTATTTGGTGAACATGGAGATTCTTCTTTTGTACCTTGGTCACTTGCAAACATCGGTTCAATTCCTGTTGATTCTTTTGCCGATGCATATACAGGCGGGAAACTTCCTTCTTTTGACAAAAACGATGTAGAAGATTACATCCGTAAGTCAGGTGGAATTATCATCGCTGCAAAAAAATGTACAAACTACGCAATTGGTGTAACAACTGCAAGCCTTTGCGAAGCTTTGAACTATACAACTGATTCTGTTCTTACAATTACATCTATGTTGAATGGAGAATATGGAATTAGTGACGTATGTCTTTCTATCCCAACAGTTGTTGGTTGCAACGGTATTAAGGGTCATGTAGCTGCTCCTCTTACAGATGATGAAGTTGCATCTCTCAAACATAGTGCAGATTGCTTGAAAGACGTAATCAAGCAGATTCAGTTCTAATCAGAACTAAAATTAAGCTTTTCTTAAGGCTAGATTGCCTTGGAAAGCTTTTACTTCGGGGAACTATTTTAGGAGACTTGCAGAATTATGGAGAACTTTCGTATTGAGCACGACTCAATGGGTGAAGTTAAAGTTCCTGCTGACAAATACTGGGCAGCACAGACTGAACGCAGTCATGAAAACTTTTTGATTGGTGTTGGCATCGAAACTATGCCTCGCGAAATCACAAAAGCTTTCGGCTACCTTAAGCGCGCAGCAGCTAGAGCTAACAACGCCCTTAAGCCAGAAAAGATGACTTCTGAAAAACTTCAGGCAATTGAAAAAGCTTGTGAAGAAGTTGTTGAAGGCACACTGAATGACCACTTCCCTCTTGTTGTATGGCAAACAGGATCTGGTACTCAGTCTAACATGAACGCTAATGAAGTTATCGCTAACCGCGGTAATGAAATTGCTGGTAAAAAAATTCTTCATCCAAATGATGACATCAACATGAGTCAGTCATCTAACGACACATTCCCTACAGCACTTCATATTTCTGCTGTATGTGTACTTGAAGACAAACTTATCCCAGCAATCGACACACTCGTAGAAACTTTCAAACGTCTTGAAAAAGAAAATGAAGGTATCGTAAAAAGTGGTCGTACACACCTTCAGGATGCTGTACCTATTTCCTTTACACAGGAAATTTCTGGATGGCGTACTTCCCTTGAACGTGATAAGGAAATGATCCTTTCTTCTCTTCCATACCTTAAACAGCTTGCTCTTGGTGGTACAGCTGTAGGAACTGGTCTTAACGCACCTAAGGGATTTGATGAAAAGGTTGCAGAAGAAGTTTCTAAGCTTACTGGAAAGAACTTTATCACTGCTCCTAACAAATATCACGCTCTTACTTCAAAAGACGAACTTGTATTTGCTCACGGTGCTGTAAAAGCTCTTGCTGCAGATATGATGAAGATTGCAAACGACGTTCGCTGGCTTGCTTCAGGTCCACGTGATGGTCTTGGAGAAATCTTCATTCCTGAAAATGAACCAGGTTCTTCAATCATGCCGGGAAAAGTAAACCCAACTCAGTGTGAAGCTGTAACTATGGTTGCAGTTCAGGTAATGGGTAACGATGCCGCAGTTGGTTTTGCAGCTTCTCAGGGTAACTTTGAATTGAACGTTTTCATGCCTGTAATCGCATACAACTTCATTCAGTCTTGCCGCCTTATGGCAGAAGCTATGATGAGCTTTAATAATAACTGTGCTGTTGGAATTAAAGCCAACAAAGAAAAGATGCACCATAACCTTTACAACTCTTTAATGCTTGTAACAGCATTGAACCCTTACATCGGTTATGAAAACGCAGCTAAGGTTGCTCACAAGGCTCACGATGAAAATCTTTCACTTAAAGATGCTTGTGTAGGACTTGGCTTTTTGACTGCAGAAAAGTTCGATGAAGTATTTAAACCTGAAGAAATGGCTGGGGTAAAAAAATGAGCGATAAAAAAATCTATTCATACTTCCCTGGATGTACATTAAAGAACAAGGCTAAAGAACTTGATGCATTTGCCCGAGCATCTGCACAAGCTCTTGGTTTTGAACTTCAGGAAATCCAGGACTGGCAGTGTTGTGGTGGTGTTTACCCAATGTCATCAAAAGAAGTTGCAGCAAAGCTTCCTTCTGTTCGTGCATTGGCTGATGCCCGCGACCATGGTCAGAATCTTGCAACATTGTGTGCTGCCTGCTACAACGTTTTGAAGCAGACTAACAACGCAATGATTAACGACGAAAACACAAATCTTAAGGCTAACAATTATCTTAAAGCTGATGACATTCAGTACAATGGTGAAACAAAGGTTCTTCACTTCCTTGAAATTCTCCGTGACGAAATCGGCTGGGACAATGTAAAGAAAGCTGTTAAGAATCCTCTTACAGGAAAGAAAATTGGTGCATACTACGGATGTCTTCTCCTTCGTCCTAGTGATGTAATGCAGTTTGATGATCCAGAAAATCCTCAGATAATTGAAGATTTTATCAAGGCAATTGGTGCAACTCCTGTTATCTATGCTCAGCGTAACGAATGCTGCGGTGCTTATGCACAGCTGGAAGATCCTTCTATTCCACAGAAACGTGCAAAGGCAATCTTGAACAACGCAGAAGATTTTGGTGCTGAACTTCTTGTTACAAGCTGCCCGCTTTGCCGCTATAACCTTATCAAAAATAAGAATGACTCAAAGCTTGACGTAATTTACTTCACAGAACTTCTTGCTGAAGCTCTTGGCGTAAAAGAAGCTGCTCTTGAATCCCTTAAAAAGGAGGCTGCAAATGCTTAAGTCAGAAATTGAAGAGCTTAAGAGCCAGATTCTTGAAACAAGTGGTGTTAACACAAAAAAGTGTATGGTTTGCGGTAAGTGCTCTGGCACATGTTCAAACTTTGATGCAATGGAATATCATCCACATCAGTTTGTTCAGATGGTAGAAAAAGGAGAAATTGAACCTCTCCTTAAAACAAAATCTATCTATGCTTGTCTTTCATGCTTTGCCTGTCTTGAACGTTGTCCACGTCAGGTTGAACCTGCAAAAGTAATTGATGCAGTGCGTCAGCTTGTAGAAGGTCAGCGCGGTCCTCATCATCTGGACCCAAGTCAGGTACCAGAAAAACTGGATGACGATATGCCTCAGCAGGCTCTTATGTCAGCATTCAGAAAGTACAAGAAATAAGGAAGTGACAGATGGAAAAAATTGGTGTTTTTGTATGTCACTGTGGTACTAACATTGCCGGTACAGTTGACGTAGCTAAAGTAGCAGAAGAACTTGGAAAGGTAGACGGAGTTGCATTCTCAACAAACTACACTTACATGTGTTCTTCAGCAGGTCAGCAAATGATCGAAGACAAGATTAAGGAACTTGGTCTTACAGGTGTTGTTCTTTGTTCTTGTTCTCCTCGTATGCATGAAAAAACATTCCGCAATTGTGCAGAACGTGCGGGTGTTAACCCATATAAAGTTGAAATCGCCAACATCCGTGAACAGTGTTCATGGGTTATGAAAGACATGGCTGATGCAACTGAAAAAGCAATTGCTCTTGGTAAAGCTGCAATTGCTAAAACAATTCTCGATACACCTTTGACACCTGGGGAAACACCTATGACAAAGCGTGCCCTGGTAATTGGTGGCGGTATCGCTGGAATCACAGCTGCTCTTGATATTGCAGATGCAGGTTTCCCTGTAGATATCGTTGAAAAGAACGTTACAGTCGGCGGTAAGATGGCAATGCTTGATAAGACATTCCCTACTCTTGACTGTGCTTCTTGTATCGTTACTCCAAAAATGACAGAAGTCAGCCAGAATCCTAACATCCGCATTCTTTCTTACTCGGAAGTTGTTGGCGTAAAGGGTTACATCGGTAACTTCTCTATCGATATCAAACGTCACCCACGTTATGTTGATGAAACAAAATGTACAGGTTGTGGTGCTTGTATCGAAAAATGTCCAAATAAGAAGGTTCCAAATCCTTTCAACCTTAACCTGAACAACAAGAAAGCAATTGATATTCCATTTGCTCAGGCTGTTCCAAAGGTTGCTTCTATTGACGCATCTTACTGTCTGCACATGAAAGGTCTTTCTAATGGAAAAGACAATGTATGTGGATTCTGTGAAAAAGCTTGTGCTGCAGGGGCAATCAACTTCAAGCAGAAGGAAGAAGTTATTACAGAAAAATACGGTGCAATCATCGTAGCAACAGGTTATAACCCAATCGACCTTAAGAAGTTTGATGAATATGCATATTCTCAGAGCCCAGATGTTGTTTCTTCTCTTGAATTTGAAAGACTTTGTAACGCATCTGGTCCTACAAATGGTCATCTTCTCCGCCCTTCAGACGGGAAAGAACCAAAAGAAATCGTATTTGTTCAGTGTGTAGGAAGCCGTTGTTCTGCAGATTCTACAAAAGGACATGAATATTGTTCAAAAATCTGCTGTATGTATACAGCTAAACACGCAATTCTTACTCGTGACCATTATCCTGATACAAACATCACTGTTTTCTATATTGATGTTCGTACTCCAGGTAAAAACTTTGATGAATTCTACCGTCGTGCTGTTGAACAGTATGGTGTAAACTACATCAAAGGACAGGTTGGAAAAGTAACACCTCTTCCAGATGGAACTCTTGATGTTCAGGGGTCAGATTTGATTTTGAACCGTCAGGTACACATTAAGGCTGATATGGTAGTTCTTGCAGCATCTATTGAAGCTGATAAGTCTGCTCGTCCATTGGCTACAATGCTTACTACTTCTATGGATACAAATGACTTCTTCCTTGAAGCTCATGCTAAACTTCGTCCTGTTGAATCTCCAACTGCCGGTATCTTCCTTGCAGGATGCTGTCAGGGACCAAAAGATATTCCTGAAACTGTTGCTCAGTCTTCAGGTGCAGCTGCAAAAGCTATCTGTCTTTTGATTAAAGACAAGCTTCAGAACAACCCATGTACTGCTAATCCAGACGAAAACGCATGTAACGGTTGTGGACAGTGTGCAAACGTTTGTCCTTACGGTGCTATTTCTTATGTTGATAAGGATTTCCGTGGGCCAAATAGAACAACAATTACTCGTCACGTATCACAGGTTAACTCTGCTATGTGTCAGGGTTGTGGTGCTTGTACAGTTGCCTGTCCTTCTGGAGCAATGGATCTTAAGGGATTCAGCAACAAACAAATCTTGGCGGAGGTAGATTCTGTATTATAAATCCTTCGGATTTATAAACTCGAGTTTTCTTCGAAAACTCGGTACATAAACAGATAAATTGATTATGGCTGAAAATAAAGACTGGGAACCAAGAATTGTTGCTTTCTGCTGTAACTGGTGTTCTTACGCTGGTGCAGACTTGGCTGGTAACAACCGTCTTGAATACCCAAAAAACGTAAAAATCATCCGCATCCCATGTTCATGCCGCTTGAACCCAATGTTCATTTTGCGTGCATTCCAGCGTGGTGCTGACGGTGTAATTTTGTGTGGATGTCACCCAGGTGACTGTCACTACTCTACAGGTAACTATTTTGCACGCCGTCGTATGACATTGCTCTTCAGTCAGCTTGACTTTTTGGGCATTGAAAAGGGACGTACACGCGTAGAATGGTGTTCTGCTGCTGAAGGTGTTAAGTTTGCAGGAATCATGAATGATTTCGTAAGCCAGATTAAAGCCCTTGGCGAATGTAAAAAACTGGAGGATGTACGATGCAAGATGTAGCTAAACAGATGCTTGACCGCGCTAAGGCTTTGCTTGCAGAAGGCAAAGTTCAGTACGTTGTAGGCTGGAAAAAAGGTCTTTTTGAAGACGACATTACTCCTGCAGTTTTTACTTCTACAGAAGAACTTGATAAGGATTTTATTTTTGATAAGAACTGTAAGGCTAACCTTTCAAAGTATCTTGTAAAAATCACAAGAAACATTGAAATAAAGAAAAGCACTACAAGAATGAACAATACTATGGCTAAGCAGCGTGATCCTAATGCTCAGGATGCTCTAATTCCTAGTGAAGTAGCTGCTGTATTCTTGAAGCCAGCTGATACATATTCATTTACACAGCTCTTGAAAGAAAACAGAATCACTCGTGGCGACGTTTATGCAATCGGTGTTCCATGTCAGGATGCTATTGATGGCGGTGACGTTTGTGATTCTTGTGCCGGAAAAAAGCCTGTTTCTTGTGATGAATATATCGGAGTGGACGCAAACGCTGATGTAAAAGATGCAGACCGTCTTTCTGTTCTTGCAAAATTTGATGCAATGACAGCTGATGAACGCAACGCATTCTGGAAAAACGAATTCAGCCGCTGTATCCGCTGTAATGCCTGCCGTAATGTTTGTCCTGCATGTACTTGTGAAAAGTGTGTATTCGACAATAACAACCTTTACACAACTCAGAAAGTTGCAGAGACAAGCTTTGAAGAATCACTCTTCCACATCATCCGTGCATGGCACGTTGCCGGCCGCTGTACAGACTGTGGCGAATGTTCACGTGTTTGTCCTCAGGGAATTCCATTGTATCTTTTGAACCGTAAATACATCAAAGACATCAATGAAATCTACGGTGACTATCAGGCTGGAAGCGACATGGAAACTAAGCCTGCAATGCTTACTTTCAAAACTGATGACCCAGAAACAACTATCGTTTTTGACCGCTCTAAAGATGGAGGTAACGAATAATGCTTAGTATTTCTGCTGATAAAATTGATTCATTGTTCGCCCTTATTGGTGAAAAGCAGCCATTGTACCTTCCTGTTGATAATACAGCTGGAAAAGCTGATTTTAAGAAATGGGAAAATGGCGTAAAACTTTCTTCTAATCTTAAGACTGTACGTTCTGCAAAGGATTTTTTCTTTCCAAAAACAGAACACATGGTTTCTTATGAAATGAATGGAAAGGAAATTACTGTTACAGATCCACGCAAAGACGTTGAAGATTTTGTAATCTTTGGTGTTCGCGCATGTGATGCTGTTGGTTTTGCTTGTATTGATGATGTTTATCTCAATATGACACCTGTTGACTCTTACTACAAAAATCGCCGTGATCACGGTACTGTTATCGTTCTTGCTTGTAACGATCCAGAAAAAACTTGTTTCTGTTCTACATACGGAATTGACGCAAGTCTTTCCTCTTCAAAGAACGGTTCTGCAGGAGACGTAAGCTGCTGGCTCAAAGATGGTACTTACTATTTTGCTGCAAACACAGACAAAGGTAAGGCTTTCCTTGACAAGGCTAAGTCTGTTCTTGCAGACGGTGACGACAAAGCTGTTGAAGAATGCAAAAAAGATATTTCTGCAAAGGTTGAAGCTCTTCCATTTGCACACCTTGATCTTTCAAAGGTTGGCGATGTAAAGCCTGAACAGATGATGAAGATTTTCAATTCAAAAGTTTGGGATAAGGCTGCGGAACCATGTGTAGGTTGTGGTACTTGTACTTACGTTTGTCCTACATGTATGTGTTTTGACGTTCGTGACTTCAATACTGGTAAGGGAATCCGTCAGATTCGCTGCTGGGACTCTTGTATGTACAACGACTTTACACAGATGGCTGCGGAAAACCCACGTCACACTCAGAAAGAAAGAAGCCGTCAGCGCTTTATGCACAAGCTTGTTTACTATCCAATGGCTCACAAAGGTTTGTTTTCCTGTGTTGGATGCGGCCGCTGTCTTGAAAGCTGTCCTGTAAACATGAATGCAGTTAAGGTTCTTAAAGCAATTTCTGAATCTGATGATATCTAAGGAATAGGAGAAAACGATGGAAAACAACGAAAGCTTTATTCCTTATGTAGGAAAAATTATTGATATTAAACAGGAAACTCCTGATGTTAAGACTTTCAGCGTAGTAGGTCTTGATGGAAAGAAGTTGTTCAACCACATTCCTGGTCAGTGTGCAATGCTCATCGTACCAGGCGTTGGTGAATCAATGATTTCTATTACTTCTTCACCTACTCTTGAAACTCACATGGAATTTTCAATTAAAAAATGTGGTGTTGTAACTCAGTGGTTGCACAACGCAGAAGTTGGCCAGCAGATCTGTCTTCGCGGACCTGTTGGAAACGGATTCCCTGTA
>JAEDGP010000118.1 GCA_016297405.1 Treponema sp. | reverse complement strand
AATGAGTGCTACACTAAATTCGGTGGTTTCGATAAACTCAACCACCGTAATGCAATCCTTTTGGACAGCCCCTTTTTTTGTACTGAAGGAGTTTTTATTAGCTCCTTCAAATAATGATTCTGTTATTTGATCAACAATTTAGCATAAGCTTCCAAAGCTGGTTCCATGTTGTTTGAAAGAACTGCTTTTGCAAGCTTTTTACCAAGCTGCACACCTTCCTGATCGAAAGAGTTGATGTTCCATACAAAGCCCTGGAACATTACTTTGTTTTCAAAGTGAGCAAGAAGAGCACCTACAGTTGCTGGGTTTACCTGCTGACCGTAAATCAATGATGAAGGACGGTTTCCTGCAAATGATTTGTTTGGATCTGCGTCTTTCTTTCCGCAAGCGAAAGCTACAATCTGAGCTACAACGTTAGCGCAGAGTTTTGTCTGGCTTGTAGAATCTTCGATTACAACGTCTTTTCCTGTCTGGTTCTGACTGAATGCAATGAACTGGAGTGGAGTAACGTTTGTTCCCTGGTGAAGGAGCTGGTAGAATGAGTGCTGACCGTTTGTTCCTGGTTCACCAAAAATTACAGGACCTGTAACGTAAGAAATTGGATCACCGTCGCGGTTTACAGATTTACCGTTAGATTCCATATCAAGCTGCTGAAGGTGAGCTGGGAAGCGTGAAAGAGCCTGTGAGTAAGGAAGAACTGCTGTTGCAGGATATTCCTGTACGTTTCTTTCGTATACACCGATAAGTGCGTCCATCAAAGCTGGATTCTTGCGGATGTCTTTTTCGCAGGCTGTCTTGTCTTCTGCTGCAGCACCATCAAGGAAGTCTGCAAATACTTTTGGTCCGAATGCAAGGGAAAGAATTGCTCCACCAACACCTGAACAAGAAGAGAAACGTCCGCCAATGTAGTCATCCATGTAGAATGCCTGCATGTAGTCCGGGTTGTGAGCCAATGGAGAAGTTTCTGAAGTTACAGCAATCATGTGCTTAGAAACATCAAGACCAGCCTGTCTGATGAAATCTTTTACGAATGATTCGTTTGTAAGAGTTTCAAGAGTTGTTCCTGATTTAGAAACAAGTACAAAAATTGTGTGAGCAAGGTCAAGAGAAGCAACAACTGCAGCACCATCATCCGGGTCAACGTTAGAGATGAATTTTGCTTCCATCTTGAATGTGTTGTTTGCTTTTGCCCAGTTTTCAAGAGCAAGGTAGATGGCACGTGGACCAAGGTCTGAACCACCAATACCAATCTGGCAAACCTGAGTATATTTTTCGCCCTTTTCGTTTACGATTTTTCCTGAGTGAACATCGTTTGCAAAGTCAGCAATGCGTTTCTGTTCTGCGATGTAGAAATCGCGCTTGTTTACACCGTCAGCCATAACGTCTTTGCCAAGCTGGCCGCGAGTAAGCTGGTGAAGAACCATGCGCTTTTCGCCAGTATTTACAACTTCACCGTTGTAGAGAGCTTCGAACTTTTCAAGAAGCTGTGATTCGTCAGAAAGTTCCTGAAGAGTTTTAAGAATCTGTTCATTTACCTGTTTTGCAGCGTAGTTATATGTAAGTCCTGCTGCCATTGGAATTGAATATTCCTTAATGCGATTTACAGCATTTGCAGAAGAAAGTTCATCTGCAATTGAAACCATGCCTTTAAGTGACATCAACTTTTTCCATGAAGAAAGTGTGTCTGCATTTGCCCATGTAGCCATTTGAAGCCTCTGTTTGTTAGAATATAGTAGAAACCGTTTGAAAACGATAGAAACATTTTAGTGAATTTTTCTTTTATATGCAAATCATTGAATCAAGAGCATTAATGATGAGCCGTTAAGATGCAGCGGATGTCTGCGGATATTGTGATGCATTGAGTATTTTTGTTATTTAGAAAATGCTGATATCATTTTCTGTTTTTTTTGACTTCTAAAGATTCTGTTTTATAATTTTAAAGGTATTTTAGGGCGTTTTATATTATGGAGGCTTTATGATGAGTCATTCTTGCATAAAAAGAACATTTTTATTTGCTTTTTTATTTGTGGCGACGTTTTTCTATTCATGTTCATCTTTGATTTCTGATTTGGAAAAAGAAGAAAAGTCAAAATCGTCTGAACAAGCGAAATATATTGGACAGCCATCTGTTACTATTAGTGCGGTCAGTCAGGAGGATGTGGTTGTTGAAAGCGTAGAGCAGGGAACTGACTTTGTCTTGAAAGCCGAAGGTGTAAAAGGCGAAAACGATACTGGAAGCCTTAAATATCAATGGTATACCAATTCAACAGCTTCATATTCAGCAGAAAATCCTGGAACGGCAATTTCTGGAGCGAATAAATCAAGTTATATTGTAAAAACTTCTGAAGAAACTGAAGTTGGCGCTCATTTTTATTATTGTCGTGTTGAAAGCTCTTTGGATGAAAACGCTTTTGCTATAAGCAATGTTTTGACGGTTGTTGTAAATGAAAAGACTCCGATAATAAATGCCTTTGATATAGTGATTTCTGGGATATCTGAAAATTTTACAGTTTCTTCCGGAAAAAACTTTACTGTAAGCGTAAATGCATATGTTCCAGAAGGCAGCGGGAAAGGAACTTTGACTTATCAATGGTATAGTGCAAGTTCTTCATCTGACAGCCGGGGAACATTGATTTCTGGAGAAACAAACGCATCTCTAACTTCGTCATACACTTTGACAGTAGAAGATCGCAAAACTCTTTATTATTTCTGTGTAGTTACAAATACAATTTTAGACAACGGAGACGGTGGAAATAAGTCAACTTCTGAAGTTTCTTCTGTTGTGTCCGTAACAGTAAACAATGCAATAAATGCAAATGTGCCAACAGCTTCATCTTCATTCCAGAATGTTACTACCGTTATTGATAATATTGCTGCTTCTTACACAGTTTATGTCTCTGCAAGTGCTGGAACAGGTGATGGAAGGGGAAATCTTTCGTATCAATGGTACAAGTCTCAGGCTGCGGACGTTGATGGTCAGCTGATTGCAGGAAAGACAGAAAGTTCCTTGACTGTTGAAAGTTCAGAGCTTGCCTCTGAAAAGACTTATTTCTACTATTGTATAGTAACAAATACAATCTCTGATAATGGGGATGGTGGACAAAAGTCTGCTTCAACCAAGGCAGGTCCATACTCCATTGATGTTCGTGCCATCACTTTGGCAAAAGAGCCTCAGATCAACAGATCTCCTGTAGATGTTATTGTTGATGGCGAAAGTTCGGAAGATGTTGAGCTTTCTGTATTTGCTGTTTCTGGAACTGGCGAAGGAAGCGGAATCCTTTCTTATCAGTGGTACAAATCAAGCTCTTCAAGCGCACAAGGAATAGCCATTTCTGGCGCTAACTCAGATTCTTATCATGTTTCCCGTTCTTCAATCACTAAAACTGGAAGCTACTATTACTGTAAGGTAACAAATACAATCGATGATTATGGTGTTCAAAGAACAGCCACAAAAGATACTGTTCCTGTAAAAGTTTCTCTTGTTTCAATCGGAAACAAACATCCATCAACTGGTGACTATTCACAGACAAACACAGATACTTCATCACCTATAGGTGCAACTGTCGGTTCTTCTAATACAAGTTTTGTTCTCTATTCAAAAAATGCAACAAAAGTTTTGCTTGAAATCTATCAGAATCCTTATGGTGATGCTTTGCCAAAATACGATTATTGGATGGAAAAAGATTCTAACGATTATTGGCGCGTAACAGTTAAAGGAAATCTTACAGGTGCAATCTACGCATTCCGCTGCTGGGGCCCAAACTGGACATATTCAGATGAATGGCAAAGAGGCGGAAGCAGCATAGGATTTATTTCTGACTGC
>JAEDGP010000042.1 GCA_016297405.1 Treponema sp. | reverse complement strand
TGACTGCTACACTAAATGTGGTGGTTTCGATAAACTCAACCACCGTAATGCAAATTTATTGGACAGCCCTTTTTTTTCTAGCTGGAATTGAAGGCATTTAAGAAATCGCCAGTCAAGTGAAAGAATTAAACCCCAATTCCAAAGAGATAATTTTCTGTTATTTTCATTTGTTTTTTTTTGTTGAAATCTCAAAATATTATGATTACATTATATGGTATGATAAAAGCAGAAATTAATGATACTGAACTGAATAACCATCTTTCAAATATAAACAAAGATGATATGACCGTTTTTGTTATGGTCGACGGAAGAATCCGGGGAGCTCTTTTTCATGGTACCCGTTTTGTAAATCAAATGAGAGCGCAGCACAAGCTTGGCATTCTGGAAACAATGGTCTTGGGTCAGGCATCATTGTGCTCGGCACTTATGATTCCAATGATGAAGGGAAGGGAACATGTCTGCTGGAAATATGAAGTAGATGGTCCTGTGGAAGGCTTTAATGTTGAAGCTGATTCCACAGGTTATGTACGAGGCTATCTGTTTCAGGACCACATTCCAGTTGATAAGCCTTTGGAAAACTGGGATCTTGCGCCTTTTTTGGGAACAGGAAATTCAACTGTGACGACATTTCATCCAGGTGACAAAGCGCCAATGGTAAGCTCTGTTGAAGCAGTCACTAAAAACATTGCAAAAGATCTTGCCTGGTATTACAGCCAGTCTGAACAGATTTCTACAGCTTTCAACACAAGCATTCAGCTTGATAAACAAGGTCGCGTTGTTGGCGCTGGAGCCATGTATCTTCAGGTCATGCCAGAAACAGGCGGAAAAGCAAAAAGCGGTTCCAACGTAACTTCATCCTCAGACAAAATGTCAAACGAAGAGCTTTTGGAAAACGTTGAACTTGCATTCAGAGCTGCGCCTTCCCTTGGACAATGGTTCTCGGAAGGCGGCAATCTGGAAGATATGATTTGCGGGCTTTTCCGTGAATTCAAACCTACCATCGCTTTGCACAGGGATATAATCTATGATTGTCCTTGCAGCAAAGAAAGTTATATAGAAAAAATCAAGGCTTTTCCAAAAGCTCAGATTGACGAAATAAAAAATACTGACACTGGCTTTGTGGAAATATGCTGCCGAAATTGTGCAAGCGTCTACAAAATCCCTGTAGCTGAAATTTGATAATGATACAGCTGAAAATAGTCTAATTATTGACTAATTTGCAGTAATACATTATATTTTGATTGGTTTATAAAATTAAACCAATGCCGCATACAAACAATAGGAGGTTGTTTTATGGTTCCAGGATTTTACAAAAGACCATGGATTATTATTGCAGTTTGTTTTGCGATTACTGCTTTTTTTGCAGCTCAGTTGCCAAAATTAAGGGTTGAAAACGACATTCGTGAATGGCTTTCTCCTGAAAATCCATCAAGAGAACGTTTGAATCAATCTGATTCTGATTTTGGAAGCACAAGAATGATTGGAATTGCTCTTGAAACTGAGAAAAAATCAGTTCTTACGCCAGAATATATTTCCACTATTGCAACCATTGCTGAGCGGATAGAAGCACTTGATGGGGTTGAAGACGTTACATCCATTGGCAATGTGGATTATGTTTGTGCTTTGGATGGAAGTCTTTCGTCTTCTCCTTTGGTCCCAAAGGAATTGTTTGATGTAGAGTATGACGAAAACGGAAAAGTGGTGAAGAAGGTTTTTGCTGGAACTTCAGATGATATCGATGAGATCCGCCACAAAATAATTGAATGGTCTGATATGTATGACCGTGTTATTCTTTCAGATGATGGTCGTGCTTCTCAAATGTCCATTGTTGTAAAGAGTACAGACGATGAAGGTAAAAAAATATCCATCAATCAGCAGCTTCAGGTTCTTTCCCAGGTTCAGTCTATTCTTGATGAAGAGCTTGCTGAATCTGACTTGAAGCAGACTATTTACGGCGATCCAGTTACCACATTCAATTCCAAAGCTTATATGCTTTCGGATCTTGTAAGTTTGATTCCGATTGTTGTAATCGTGGTGTTGGTATGTCTTTTCTTCTCTTTCAAAACTCTTGATGGAACTCTGCTTCCTTTGCTTACGGTTTTGATGTGCGCATCCTGGTCATGTGGTCTTATGGCTATGCTTGGAATTCAGTTCACATTGATTGCAAGTGTAATTCCAGTTTCTTTGATTGCTGTAGGTTCTGCTTATGGTATTCATGTTTTGACCCATTATTATATTGCTCTTGAACATATTGAACAGCCAATTACAAAAGAATCTCACAGGGAAACAATCTGGGAAGGTGTTAAAGATGTACTTCCAGCAGTTCTTCTTGCAGGTCTTACAACCATTGTCGGCTTCATCTCTTTGATTACATCTCCACTTGTTCCGCTTCACAGTTTTGCTATTTTCTCTTCAATGGGTGTTGCTGTTGCACTTATTCTTTCTATTACATTGATTCCAGCAATGCTTATGGTAAAACCCCTTAATAAGATTGGTCAGAAAGCTTCAATTCAGGGAACAAAAATCGAAAAAGTTAAGGAAAAGCTGAAGAAGCGCATGAAGCATCTTAAGGTAATCAACAAGCATTTCAAGTCTGATGGCGATTCAACTTACTACAGAATCTATAAGGGACTGGTAGGAACAAAGCCTCGTTTTGTGGTTTTCTGCATTATTATTTGTGTTTGCTCTTTTGCAGGAATCAAAAAGCTTGTTATCGATACTGCTCTTATCAATTACTTCCCTGAAAATTCCAAACTTCGGCAGGATGTTCGCTATGTAAATGATCGTTTTGCCGGTACAAACTCAATTTATGTTCTTGTTAAAGGCAATGAAATGCCGGAGGATGTTGAACTCGAATCTGAATCTTCTGATTCCCCATCAGATTCAAATGCCGATTTTGACGATGTTGGATTTGACGATGGTCTTGGTTTTGACGATGTTGGATTTGACGATGGTCTTGGTTTTGACGATGTTGGATTTGACGATGGTCTTGGTTTTGATGATGCAGAACCTGCGGAAGTTCAGGTGGCAACAGCACCTTTAGCACCTGCAAAACGATATTATTCAGTTACAAATCCTAAAATTCTTTCTGCAATTGAAGCAATGCAGGAAAATGTGGAGAATCAATTCCCTGAAGTTGGAAAAGTCGTATCATTCACAACGTTTGTTAAACGCATGAATCAGGTAATGAATGCTCCTTTGGAAGGGCAGAATGTTGCTTCCTTTACTCATAATGGTAAAGTTCTTTCTGCTACAGAGGATTTTATGGAAGTCCTCAATAATGCCTATATTCATGCAGGTGGACGAACTGCTTCTGTAGAAGCTGTTGTTCGAGAACTTAAAAAAGTGTGCAACTTTAATGGTGCAGCCTATTATGAAATTCCGACTGACAGCCAGAAATACAATGTTACTGATGAAGCAGGTCTTGCATCCATTGTTTCCCAGTATCTTATGCTTTTAGGCGGTGATACTCTTGACCGTTTCGCAATTCCTCGTGGATCTGTTGAACCATATGGTCTTCGTATTCAGATTCAGCTTCGTACACATAGCACAGATAAAGTTAGCCAGGTCATCAACTATGTTCAGGAATATGTAAACAACAATTTCCCTGAAAATTATACAGTTGAATTTACTGGTGGAGCAGAAATGGAAAGTGTAATGACTAAAATGGTAGTTTCAAGTCAGATTTCAAGTCTGTTCATTTCTTTGCTTAGTGTATTCATAATCATTGCAGTATCTTTCAGATCTGGATGGGCAGGATTGCTTGGTGCTATTCCCCTTGCATTTACAATTCTTTTGAATTACATGGTAATGGGTTTTGCAGGTATTAATCTTGACCTTATTACAAGTATCATAGCATCTGTAGCAGTCGGAGTAGGCATTGACTACACTATCCACTTCCTTGAAATTTATAAGGCTGAACGAGCCAAAACAGATGATATAGAACTTGTTGCAAAGAGAACTTTCAACAAAAGTGGCCACGGTATTGTAACAAATGCCCTTGCCGTAGGACTTGGATTCCTTGTTCTTTGTTTCTCTAAGTTCATAGTGCTTCGTTATATCGGAATACTTGTAGCAATTGTAATGTTCTCAAGTTCATTGCTTGCCATGACAATCATTCCAGCAGTTTTGTGCCAGTATGATCCAAAATTCATCAGGCCAAAAGGTTCTAAGCGTCATACAATCAGCGATATGGAAGACGAACGTGAGGCCAATAACTAAAACATTAGCTGCACTTTTTTGTGCGGCTTAAAATAATTGAGGGGATAAACAACCCTCAACGCACCAAGCCAAATATTATGCGACTGCATGTTTTGGCTTTGTGTACAGGAGGTTTATTATGAAAATTAATTCATTGTTTAAAGCTGGGCTTGCAACCTTGATTCTTGCTTCTTCATCAAATGTTTTTGCAATTGAAGCAAAGGATGTTATGCAGAAATCACATGACGTAAAGAAACCTGCATTTACTATGTCAGCTGTTCAAATGGATCTTTTTGAAAAGGGTGGGGCATTGCAGGAATCTCGTCAGCTCAAACAATACGGTAGGGATAAGAATGATCTTACATCAATGGTAATGGTTTTTCTTTCTCCCGCTTCTGTAAAGGATACACGCTTCCTTGTTTCTGAAAATCCAGGTGACGCTGCTGACGACAAGTTCATCTATATGCCATCTTTGAAGCAGACTCGTCGCATTGCTACAAGCGACGGTTCAAAATCTTTTGTTGGAACAGATGCTTCTTATGATGATATGTCAAGTCGCGATGTAAATGAAGATAACCATGAATTTGTGAATGGCGAAGAAGCTGTAGAGAAAAACGGTTATAAATGCTGGGTTGTAAAATCAACACCAAAAGATCCTTCTTCATCCCAGTATCTTTATAGAATCAATTATATCGATCAGAATACTAACTATCCAATCTATACAGAAATGTATGATAAGAAAGGAAAGCTTCTTAAGACTTTGACTTTGGAAAAGCTTGAGAAGAAAACTGGCGTTACTGGTGTTGAATACGACATTCCAATGCAGGAATATATGAAGAACGTTCAGAGCGGCCATGCTACTCGTCTGAAGATTGTAAACATAAAGCTTGATTCTGCTATTCCAGACAGAGTATTTACTCAGAACTTCCTTTCAACAGGAAAATAGTTTTGGAATAAAAACAACTGTCCAATGATGTTTTCAATGACGCTTTCCTTGAACTTCGAAAAAGGGAAGCGATGCTAGTGTTCTTTAATGATTGGTTCACTATAAAATCGTTCATTTTGGGCAGTTTTTTAGTCTTAAAGATTTGCTATACTGAAAAAAAAAGAGGCTGTCCCATAAGTTTACATTACGGTGTTTGAGTTTATCGAAACCAACACTACACGCATTACTTTTGGGACAGCCCTTTTTTCATATAAAAAACAAATTACTTAATCTTAGTGTTTCTGCTGGAAGCGTTTAAGCATTGCAACAGCATTCTTTTTTCCGTTGTATACAAATCCACCGTTCCAATATTCCAGAGCGGCAAACAAAGCGTTTCCACCGTCCTGTGCATCAGATTCTTTTGTACGGAAAGAAACGTAGTCTGCAAGCTGTTCATAGTTCTGTTCGTGAAGACAAGAAAGACGCTTTCTGTTAAATTCATTCCATTTGTCAAGATCTTTAAAACCTTCACCCTCGTCCTGAACGATTACGTGAGCATGAGTTGGACTGAATGAGTACCAAACTGTAACTTTTTTGTTGATGTCACAGTGGTTACCATGCTTTACTGCGTTCTTGATTACTTCGCTGATCTGCTGTTCAAGAAGGTTCAATTCCTTAATTTCAGAAGGAGCTGACTGTACAATCAACAGTGTAAAATATCTGATTTGTCTAAAGTCAGATGCAAAGTCCTTTCTAAGCATGTTTGTTTTATCGAATAAAGGGTCATTGTCATCTGAACGCAATTCTTTTATTGACATATCATCCATAGATTTTACTCCTTGTTTTTTTTAAAATCTTTTATTAATTATTGGCAATTTTTTATTCTTTTACCATCAAGAGTGCTTCTTCAACGCTATTTGCAATTGGGAAATAACCCATCAGTTTTGTAAGTTCGATTACCTTTTTAACAGAACCATGGATATTTGAGATTGCAAGCTTGAGATTCATCTTTTTGATAGTAGAACAAATGTAAATAAGTGCACCAATTCCAGACGAGTCAATGTAGTCTACCTGTTCAAGGTTGATAATGAAAACTTTTACGTTTTTTTCAATCATTTTCATTACAAGTTCCTTAAGCTTGTAGGAGTTGTACAGGTCCATTTCACCATTTACATCGATAATGTATACGTCTCCATTCTTTCGTATTTTAAGTTCCATACCGAAGCTCCTTATCCTTGTATTTTTATAACCAGAAGACTCTGGTCATCGTATTGCTGTGCATTACCACAGAATTTCTTCAAATTGTCCTTAACTTTTGCAGCAATATCTTTACCGCTAAGTGAACAGTTTGCTTGAATTACTTTGTTTAGATTTTCCAACGAATATTGAGTTCCACTTTCACTCAGACATTCAATAAGACCGTCTGTACAGGACACGATAATGTCTCCCGCTTTAACATCCAGGTCGATGTCCTTATACTGAGTTGCTTTATCTACACCAAGTGGCTCACTTTCAGTTGAAATTTTCTTGATGGTTTTGCTTTCTGCAGAATAAAGCAGAACCGGATTATTTCCGCAAGTGGCAATCTGTACTTTATTTGCAACGCTATCATAGTTGATAAGTGCAACACTTGCAAAGTGGTCCATGCTGTTTTTTTCGGAGCAGATTGCGATGTTTATCCAGTCAATGATTGTTGCTGCACTCTTATTTGTATTTGCAACAAGACGAATCATTGCGCGAATCATTGCCATAAGCATGAGAGAAATCATACCTTTTCCGGCGATATCAGCCATTACAAAAGAAATTCTGTCTTTTCTGAAAGGAATGATATCGAAGAAGTCACCGCATACATTTTCATAAGGTTCACTATATTTTCCGATTGAAAGCTTGTTGATTACAGGCATTTTCTCTGGCAGCATTGTTTTCTGGTATTTTGTGGCGATATCGCCTTCTTTTGTAAGTTCCGCATGTTCTGCGTAATTCAAGAAACTCATCAATGGCTGTATTGCAGTTGAACCTGCCTGTGACAATGAAATTGTCCTTTCCAATTCCTTTTGAGAGTATGGTGCTTTTCCGAATGCCCTGGAAAGACAAATAAGTGCAAAAGGCACTCCATTCTGAATCATAGGAACGAAGAGATAAGGACCGCATTTAAGGAAGTCCTCAGGTCCATTTTTGAAGATTCTTTTGTCTTTCTGCGGATCTGTAATGTTTACTGGTTCACCTGCGGAGAAAATATCACCAAACGTATTTCCCGTTAAAGAGAAAATTGAAAACTTAAAGTTTGTTTCAACACGAATAGGTTTATGAGGTAAATCTTCCGGAAGCTTGTATGGCGGTGGCATTGTGCCAGAAAAAGACTTTATGGCAAGAACGTTTTCATAGTCATCAAGCAAAAGAATTGCACAACCGTCTGATGCTGTCTGTTCGCAAAGCGTACGGTTAAAATAGTCGAGGAAAGATGTCATTCCGTCTTCAGTATTGAAAAAACCAGAGGCCTTTTCTATTAAATGGCGCTCTGTTTTTATTTGTTCTTCATACTTTCTGGAATTTTCAGCTAAAGCGACCTGGTCAACTTCTGTTTTTGAAAGTACAACAGTTTCTTTTTTTCTGGAATTAAGTTTTTTGCTTCTTTTTTGGGGATTTGCAACGGCAAGAACAAAAGCATATATTACAAAAATAAAAGCTGAAGCGGCAATGGATGTAAGAAAATAGAATTTATAGCCGGTTATTGTTGAATAGCATAGACCTGCCAGGGTTACTCCGATAACAAGAAATGCAACAATACTTACTCTTGCTGTGTTTCTGATTTTTGCAATAAGAAGCAAGATAAACAGCACGATGCCGCATGCAGCTGCCGTAAGAATTGGAATGTTTAAGAATGAATCGATGGAAAGATTATCCAATTACTTCTCCTTAGAATTTACAAGTATCGTTATACAGTTAATTCTAGCATTGAAATATTGAGCCGTCAAGTTTTTAAAGTAAATCCGACGACTCTCTTAAGGAACGATAATTCCTGGTATATATATTATCAGTGTTTTTAGTGTGAGTGATTACTGATTTCTTTCTTCAGCATAATTCTTTTTATCGAGTTTATAAATCTCTTCAATGGTGTCCACTTGTATTCCTGTTTCAAATCCATTACTACTTCGTCGATTGGTATTTCATCTCCAAACTTTTTCTTGATTTCGTCGTAGCAATTGATAATCCATATATATAAATCACCGGAAGTGCGTTTTTTCTGGTACTTGAGGATGTTGTATTTTTCAATTGCACTTATCACTGGCATGTAAACTGTTGAAAACCATGAATTGATTGCTTCTTCCATCGAAATCTCTTCGTTCCTGTTCTGATTGATGAAATATTTGTGGGTTAGAATGTGATGCAAGATTGTGTCATATTGTCCTGGGGTTGTGAAATCAAGACACCAGAAATCTGTGATATCACCAAAACTTGTTTCAAAATAGAAATTTCTTTTTTCGTAGTTTATGATTTCCTTGATCATTCCCGAAAGATTGTGGATTGGGGAAAGCTTGATTTCTGTTTGTAATGAAGTAACTTCTGCATCAATGAATTCCACACCTTTTGATTTTGCTACAGATACACGGTGGTTTCCGTCTCGGACAAAATAGATGCCACCAAGTTCATAGACTTTTATTGGAGGCAAAACGATGTCGTTCAAAACGGCTTCATCAACATGTTCCCATCGTTCTTTCATGAATGTGTTTTTTGGAAAGAACTGGTTGTCAAAATCCTTGTAGCGACCTTCGCTTCCGACGATTTTGTCGATGGGTATGACCTGCATTCCGGCATAGGTTTCTGTTTGGGGTTTTAGTATCTTTTTTACCGTTTTAAAAGAAATCATGGCTGCTTCTTCCGGATTCAAAAGATGTTGTATTGTATTAAAAAGAGCCTTGTTTCTGGCTTTTGAAAAATCTGTCTCCGCTTGTGTAAGCATTTTATACTCCTGATATACATTACATCCTGATATTTTAGGTTTCTATCTTTACAATGTCAGGATTGTTTTCATCTATCAAATAAGGAAGATATATGACACAATGTGCAAAAGCATTTACAACAGTTGTGTCATAATACTTTCCGCTTCTTTCGTCTCTTTGGTCATATAAGTGAATGTGTCCATGAACCATATATGACGGCTTGAATTTCTTCAAAAACCAGTTGTAGCATTTAAATCCTTTATGACACTGGTCTTCTTTGTCGTGAATGGAAAGGGGGGTGGCATGAGTTAAAAAAATATCAAGATATCTGCCATATAAAATCTTGTTGAGCAGCAGTTTTGGAATCATGCATATAAGCTTTGCCTTCATCTGTCTGTCTGTATATTGGCATTGTCCGTTGTTGTATCTTATTGAGCCGGATGCCCCTGCAATCAAAAGCGGAGTTTTACGCCCATTCTTATGCATTCGTAAAGGCAATCCGTGGTTTGATAAAACCTTAAATCCAGCGTAAGTTGCGCCATGACTATGATTTTTTGCAGATTCTTCTGCCATGGCTGTGAAACCTGAAAGATTCCTTTGTGTATGCTGGGTGTGGGGTTGTGATGTTTTCTGAAAACCGTGGTAGTATTTTAATTCTGTAAGATTATGGTTTCCGAAAACGAAATATGCTGGAACATTGAATACAGAAACAATGAAATCAACATAATCCATGGGAAGATCACCTGCGCACAATACCATATCTATGTCAGGAAAATTTTTTCTGGCATTCTGATTGTAGATAAGAGGATCTATTTGGTCTGATACGCAAAGTATTTTCATTGTTATTTTGCAGAAAGAATTTTTTCAAGCTTTTCTTTGCCGATTAATTCGATAGGTCGATTTTCGGCAAATGAAATGGCTGAGCGGGTGAATTCTGCGCTGGAAAGCAAGAAGGCTTTTCCACATCCAGCTGATTTGGATTTGTCCAAGGCTTCACGAACTGCAGAATCTTCAACTGGATCCGGATTCCTGTAAAAGCGGATGAGGAAGGACTGCTTTCTCATGTTTCTCCAGTCTCCATCTTTTCCGTCTACCCCAAGCATTTCACATCCATATTTTTTTACATCGACTTGCTGTGCAGCGATTCCAAGTCCTTTTAGAGCTGCAATTTTACAGATCTCGATGAATTCGGCATCTGAACAGGTAAGATAGTCTTTCATGTTGTCATTTGACTGCAGGTCTTTGTATTCTGTAAGTTTTTGAGTAACATCTCTAAACGAATGGTTTTTGTTGTAAATAAGTTGCCATTGTTCGATGGCTTTCTCAATTTTTCTGCTTTTTTCATAGCAGGCGGCAAGAAAATATCGTGCGTAAAGAGTGTCGCTTTTTGATCCGTCTTTATCAAGTTCAATTGCACGTTGCAAGTCAATCTGGGCATTATCCAGACGGTTTGCCATCATGTAACATGTACTGCGTTCAATAAGCGCCTTCTGCTTGAATTCGTTGTCTCTTTGTGCTTTATCAAAGGCTTTTACGGCCCCACCGTAATCTTTTGAATCTTTCAGAAGTTTTCCCAAATAGTAATAGCATGAATAGCTTTCAGGGTTTATGGAAATTGCAAGATCCAGTTCCCGTTTTGCTTCATTATACTGTTTTGCCTGGAAAAGAATGTATCCGATGGATGCGTGAGCTTTTTCGTTTCTTTTATCGATTGCGACGCATTTTTTGTAGAATCCCAATGCAATGTCTTTTCTGTTCTGCTGTTCTGCAATCCGGCCTGCGTTGAAATAGTTTTCGGAACTGCCAGGTTCCAGCTTTGTAAGGAGCAGACATTCCCTTAATGCTTCGTCATTATGGCCGAACTTCATAAGAAGGGTGGAAAATTCTTTTCTGAACTGCACTTCCGGCAAATTCGAATCGAACAAGGCGTTCTCATTGATTGTCTTGAATTCCATAAGTGCCAGTTCTCCACGATTATCTGCCATATAGGCTTTTCCAAGATAATAGTGAGCTGTGTAGTTTTTCGGGTCTTTGGCAATAATCTGTTTTGCAAGCTTTGCTGCAGCTTGATTTTTTCCCTGTTTGATGAGTTTTGAAATTGATTCGGCTTTTTTTGGTGAAGAAAAGTTTTTTAGGATGAAAACAAGCAGTCCGATGATCAGAACACTGACTGCAACTATTAACATAATCCAAACTGATTCCATTAAAATCTCCCAAACGAAAATTCTTTCTATTAGATAATTTAAATAGTATTATATTACACTTTTTAAAAGTGGAATAGTAGTAATAATTATCTGTTAGTGTTTTTGTTCAATTAAAGTGATCTTGATGTAACCTTCGGCCTTTGGTTTTATTTTGCTTTATGAATGAAGAAATTTGCCGAATATATAGTAATGAAAAGGGCTCTTTTAATTATATTGCAATTGATTATATGTTTTTCTCTGTTTTCTCAAACCGAAGGAGAATCGTTTTTTAGAACAAATGAACCTTCACTTGCGGTTTCTGCACTTGAAAATGAAATTAAAAATGGAAACGTAACCGAAAACACATACAACTATCTGGCGTTGTCATATTTTCAATTAGGAAATTATGCGAAATCCATTGAAACATTTGAACTTGGCATGAAACAGCCTGGCGCAAACAGAAAGATTCTGTATTTTAATGAAGGAACTGTTGCGTATGCCAGCGAAGACTATGTAAAGGCAGAAAATTGTTTTTCACTTGCATTGACAGCATCGCCGGATTTTTACAATGCTTTGCTCAACAGGGCAAATACCAGACTTGTTCTCAAAAAATATAATGAATGCATCGCTGATTATGAAAACTACATATATAATGTTCC
Source organism: Treponema sp. (assembly GCA_016297405.1). GTDB lineage: Bacteria > Spirochaetota > Spirochaetia > Treponematales > Treponemataceae > Treponema_D. Next base: position 4,903 of record JAEDGP010000042.1, on the reverse strand, counting down.
AGATGACCAGCAGCGTCCAAAAATTGAAAAGCTCCTTTCGTATCTGAGGGAAGAAATCCGGCGGCAGGAAGAAGAGGCTGTTCGGCTTGCGGAAGAGCAAAAGCGTTTGGAAGAAGAAAACCAACGTATTCAGGAGGAGATTGCCCGTCAGGAACAGGAACGACTTGCAAAAGAAGCCGAACAAAGAGCGATTGATGCTGAACGACGGCGTAAACTTTTGGAGGAAGTTGCAAATTCTTTACAGCAGACCGATACGATGAATATGACAGCAGGAGCTGCAGATGTTATGGAATACGATTATGAATCGGAATTGGATTGATTCTTCCATAAGCATCTGCATTTCCTCTTGGTTTTACCTGCCGTTTGAAATCGAATTCAAAAGACTATCAATTTCTGCTTTTCTGTAATCCGGACGTTTTGCCTGGGCAGTTACAAGGTACTTTTCGGCAGATTGATTGTCTCCAAGCTGAAGACAAACTTTTCCAAGTTCAATGTACGCATCACAGTTTGAACTGTCTCTTCGCAGCAGTTCCGTATAGGTGGTTTTTGCATTGTCATACTGCTTGTCGCTTGCAAAAGCCTGGGCAAGATTGAATCTTACGTCATTGTTGTTCTGAGAAATGTTCAAAGCGTTCTGAAAATATGTAATTGCATTCGTGTAGTCTTTCTTTTCAAGATAAGCACTTCCAAGGTTGTTGTTCACCTCAAAATTGTTTTTATCCATTGCATAAGCCTTCAGGAACATTGCTAATGCATTGTCTGAATCTGGTGGATCCATATTCATGTACATTACGCCCAGGTTGATTTGGGCTTTTACATGGGAAGGGTTGTTTTTTAGTGCTTCTGCGTAAAGTGTGATGGCCTCGTCTGTTCTGCCTGTTTTGTCGCATATAAGGGCATAATTGTAGATGATGTCTGAGCGCCGTTTCATGTCTTTAAGCATTCCGCAGGAATCATAGGCTTTCTTTGCATAAGAAACTGCATCATCGATTTTTTTCTGCTCAAACAAAGCAGTTGAAAGGTTGTATTGGGTAAGGGGGTCTTCTGTGCCAGCTTTCAGTAGTGCCAAACTTTTTCTGAATGATTCCTCGGCTTCTGCCCATTTTTCAATTTTTGAATAAGAAGATCCCAATTCCTGAAGGGCTTGTCGATTCACACTGTTAATATTAAGTACGTTTTTGTATGCAGCGATTGCTCCTGCCTGATCTCCTTTGCGAGAAAGAATCCGGGCTTCTTCCAGGTAAGCCTTTTCGTGACGAGGATCAATGTCATGGGCTTTTCTGAAGTCAGAAAGAGCTCCGTTTGAATCATTCAGCTTGTTTTTTGTCATGCCAAGATTATATCTTGATGGCGCAAATGTTGCGTTAAGTTCCGTTGATTTTGTGAATGATGCCTTTGCCTCACTGTATTTACCCATGATGAATTGAACGCGTCCTAAGTTGTAGTAGTAAAGGTAATTTTTCCCGTCATACTGTGCAGCCTTTGTAAGGTAGTCAAGAGCTTTTGCGTTGTTCTTTTTTTCAAGTTCATTCAATCCAAGAATTTCCAGGGAATCTGCGTCTTTTGGGTTTAGCGCTACTGCTTGGGTCGCGTATTCCACAGCTTTATCTTCAAGACGTTTTTTGTCTTCATCAGATGCAGCGTTTTGGGCTGCTTCATGAAGAAGACTTGCCATCTGGGAATATTTGGAAGCGGAGAATGCCGGTTCACCGTCAGAAATTGGCAGCAGATTCTTTGCGTCTTCAAAGTCAGCGATTGCTCCATTGATGTTTCCTGTGTCTAAGGCAGCTCGTCCCTGTGCAATTTTGTCATTTACGGAAGCGATTTCCTTCTGCAGTTGGGCATTTTTTCTGGCCAGTTCAGCTTCTGCCTGTTTTTTTGCTTCTTCTATGGCTTTTCGTTCAGCTTCTTCCTTTTGGCGCTGGATTTCAGCTTCTTTTGCCATTTTTTCCTGTTCAGCTTTTCTGATGCGTTCGTTTTCCAGAGCTTTTTCCTGTTGTTTCTGGAAGTTCGCCATCTGTTGCTGCATAGCCTGGTTTTGTCTGGCCATGTCTTCAATTGAGTTTTGAAGATTGTCCGTGTCTATAGAAACATTCAGGTTCTGATTTGAATTGTCGCTATCGGCATTCTTTTTTAGTTCAAGAATCTGGTCAAGAAGGGTATTCAATTCAATGTCATAAGGGTCATTTTCCAGCAGCTTGTCCAGATAATCCAACGCCCTGTCATAGGCACCCTTATTCATGTAATTCTTTGCAAGGTTCAAAATCTTTTCTTTGTCTGAAACAGAACTGGAAGAAGTTCCGCATCCTTTTGCAAGAAGAATAATCAAAACGATAACCAATATAGCAGCAATTGCTGTAGTAATGCCAATAATTTTCTTCTTGTTCAGGCTTTTCTTTTTGCTGTCATCCTTGTCAAACTTAAAATCGTTAAAATCAAATGAACTCATATTCCCACCGTAATTTTGTTTTTTTTTATGTTCTTCGAACAAGCTCAAAAAGCTGTTCTCTTGTTATACATGTGTATACAGGTCTGCCGTGAGGGCAATGGGGATCCTTCAAAGAAAGCGCGTCTTCTGCTATTTTTGCGGCATCTGCGTCTTCAAGCTTCCATCCATCTTTTACCGCTGCTTTACAGGCTGTCATTGCTGCTATCGAATAGATGATATCTTTTGGATTTATCTTTTTTTCAAGAATCTCATGTTCGAGTTCCTGCTGGGTGCCGGTCCATCGCAGATTTACAGTAGAGATTTCCCATTTTCCTGCACCTTTGTTTTGACATGAAAAACCGATACGGTCAAGTTCATTTTTTATACTTTCCATATAATGATCTTGATCTTCGTCTGCGGTTTGAATTTGGTATGGAATTAGAAGTGACTGTCGTTCCCCCTGATTTTCCATGATTCTGTCAAAAAGGAATCTTTCGTTGGCAGCATGTTTGTCAATTATATAGAGAATACCTGATTTTTCTGCAATCAGAAAAGTGCCTAATGCGCTTCCAAGAAAATGAAACTGAGAATCAACATTCCAGTTGGATGAAGGATTTTCGTTTGCAGAGAAAACATCCATAGCTTTCATTGTTATGTCTGTGATTTTAAAATCCTCTGCGGATTGGGAGTCTTTCCATTGAATTGAAGGCTTTGAGGTGCTTTCATGGTTTTCTGCTGTTTTTGGCTGTACAACCTCGTCTTTTTTATTGTAGGCGCAGATAACTTTATCCATAAAGTCTTCGACTTTTTTGGAACTGCTTTGCGAATCAAGTAAGTGGTCTACAGCAATTGGTTGAGCATGTTCGCAGATAACGTTCTCTGGCGTTGACCATAAATGGCTTTTTGTTCCGATTTTTGTGTTTTCACGCCAGTCAGTTTTTTCTTTCCAAGGGGAAGTATGATTTTTTTGTGATGAATGCAATGTGGATTGATTCAAAGAAATGGAAGAAAAATTGTCAAAAGACGAATTTGTTTTTTTATCTTTTATCGAATAGATTTCTGTGCTTTGCCGTTGCGAAAGATTTTCGAATTCGCTTTGAATTGCCTTTTCAGCAAGGTCATGGGAATCGAATTTCATTGCCTTGTTTGTGTATTCGCAAAAGTGGTTTTTGATTCCCATGCTAAGCCCATGATGTAAAGATGAGCTGTCTTTGAATCGGACTTCCCGTTTTGCAGGGTGGATGTTGAAGTCAACAAGAGCTGGATTTACTGTTATGAAAACTGCCGCAACGGGAAATGTTCCGTTTGGGAAAAAGCCCTGGCTTCCATATTCAACTGCCTGAACCAAAGAATATTCCTGGATTCTTCGCCCGTTTACAAAAATGAAAATATCTTTTTTGTTTGGCCTATGTACTGAGGGTTCTCCAATTACCACATCAAATGACCAGTCTGGGTTGTGTCCTGTGTCCTGGCCATGAACCAATGAGAAAAGACTTTGTGGTTCTGAAAGTTCCATAGCTTTTACGAATCGCTGGATAAGGGTCTGTCCTTTTTGTAAGTCAAGGCGGATGGAGCCTTCATTTATGAATCTGAATGCAGTTTGAGGATTTGCAAGGGCTTTTTCGACAAACATCGTTTTGCAAAGAGTTGCTTCCGATGCAGGACGCTTCAGAAATACTCTTCGTGCAGGGAAGTTTTCAAAAAGTCCTTCTGCGCTTACAATTGTGCCTTCCAATGGTGTGGTAGGGGTTATAATGTGATCTTCTGTTATGGAGGCATTCATCACATAGCCTCCTGAATTTATGGAAAGACGGCATACAGCAGCTATGGAAGCCAGAGCTTCTCCTCTGAATCCTAAGGTTGTAAGATTCATAAGATCGGTTTCTGTAGAGATTTTGCTTGTGGCATGAGGTCTTGCGCAATTAGCAAGATCGTCTTTTGTCATGCCCACTCCATTGTCTACAACGCGGACTTTGTCGATTCCTCCTCCGCTGATTTCAACAGTGATTGAATCTGCATTTGAGTCAATTGCATTGTCCATCAATTCACGAATGATTGCATTTGGCCTGTCTATGACTTCACCAGCGGCAATCTTTCTTGCAACTTCCGCATTCAGTATGCGAACAGGTTTTTCCAGGCTCATTGTCTTGTTCCTGCAGCTGGAGCTCCCGACGAACCGTCGGCACTGATTCCTGCAAAAAGATCTAGTTCAGGAGCAATGTTCTGTTCTTTGTCCGGCTGGTTCATCAGCATCTGGATTTTGCCTTCGATTTTTTCGATTTCTTTTTCCATTCCCCGGGCAAGCTTTATGCCTTCTTCAAAATCCTTGAGGGCTTCTTCCAGGGAAATGTCGCTTCTTTTTATGTCGGTGGTAAGTTTTTCCAAAGTGGCAAGTTTTTCTTCGAATCCAGTCATTTTTTTTCTCCCATAAAAAGTCAACGAACAAGTCGACTTTCTTAAATTACTTAATTTATG
>JAEDGP010000041.1 GCA_016297405.1 Treponema sp. | reverse complement strand
TGTGGTGGTTTCGATAAACTCAACCACCGTAATGCAAACTTATTGGACAGCCCCTCATTCAGATTAAAAAAATTATTCGAATCTTAAATCTTCGATGCGCTTTGTTTTCTTTTCGCTTCTTGGAAGTTCGCCAATGCCTACGACTTCTACTTCTGGAGTCATATTATATTTCTGTTTGAACACGTATTTGATTCCAAGGGAAACTTCAACGCGGTCGACGCCTGGTTCTACTTCAACGAATACGGTCATTTTGTCTTTGCCGTTTTCGTGTTCGATTTTTGCCCGATATTCAGAAGAAGTGCCTGGAACAGATTTTATTACATCTTCCAGGGTTGAAGGGAATATGATGTTTCCTTTAACTTTTACCATATCGTCTGAGCGGCCAAGAATCTGTGTGATTCTAGGATATGAGCGACCGCATGGACATTTTTCTGTTACAAAGGCGGCAAGGTCATGGGTTCGGAAACGGAATAATGGGGCGCCTTCTTTTACCAGTGTGGTGAGAGTGATTTCTCCAATTTCGCCTTCTGGGACAGGTTTACCGGTTTGCGGATCAAGTATTTCGATATAGATGAAATCGTCGAAAATGTGCATGCCTTTGTCGGATTTGTCGCAGTTGATTCCAATGCCAGGACCATAACATTCTGTGAGTCCATAAATATCGAAAAGTTCAATGCCAAGTATGCTTTGAATGCGTTCGCGCATTTTGTCGCCCCAGCGTTCAGAACCGATTACACCTTTCTTGAGTTTTATGTTGTTTTTCAGGCCACGTGCTTCAACTTGTTCTGCAAGCAAAAGGGCGTATGATGATGTAGCGCAAATAACTGTTGCCTTAAGATCCTGCATCATCATAAGCTGCTTTTCGGTATTTCCAGGGCCCATAGGAATGGCCATTGCGCCAAGTTTTTCACATCCTGCCTGGAAACCAATGCCGGCAGTCCACAGTCCGTAGCCTGGAGTAATCTGAATGCGGTCCTTGTTTGTGATTCCAGCAAGTTCATAACAACGGGCAAACATAGTGGCCCAATCGTCAACATCTTTTTTTGTGTAAGGAACAATTACTGGGGCGCCTGTTGTGCCAGATGATGAGTGGATGCGAACGATTTCTTCTTCTGGAACAGCCGCAAGTCCAAGTGGATATGCGTCGCGAAGATCCTGCTTTGTGCAAAACGGAACCAGGTTTTCGAAATCTTCCTGGGTATTTATATCTTCTGGATTAACATCCTTAAAGCGTTCTGTATAAAAAGGATTTCCGCAATCTTTCACGCGCTTGATTTGTGCACGGATTTGTTCAAGCTGTAATTCTGTCAGTTTCATTTTGATGCCTTCGTTTGTGATTTTTTAAAACGCTAAAGATTACAGACTTGCTTTTGCTTTGAGCAAATCGTCTTTGCTGAACAAAGCGTTACGAGCAGCTGCATCCGCTATGTCAGCAAGGGAAAGGCCGCCGGCTTCGCGTTTTGCTTCCAGTTCAGCATCCTTTTTCCAGGCGCAAAGAATTCCGCGGCTGGAGTTTACTGTACCACCACAGCGGTCAAGAAGTGTGGCTGCGATTCTTGCGGCTCCTCCCTGAGCTCCATAACCAGGAATAAGGAAGAAAGTTTCAGGATACTGGTCACGAAGACGGCGGGCATCGGCTTCCTGAGTAGCTCCGACTACTGCACCAATTGGGCCGCAAGTCTGTGTAGCGTAGTTTGTTTTATAACCTTCATTTATGCGGGCGATTTCGTTACCGACTCTTTCAAGAAGAAGTCCGCCAGCCTTAAGTTCCTGATGTTCAATGTCTGTCATGCCAGGATTTGAAGTACAAAGGAGTACAAAGACACCTTTTCCGCCTTTTTCTGGTGCGGCATAGTTTGTGAAAGGTGTAAGAGTATCAAAACCCATGTATGGATTGATTGTAATGATATCTGTTTCAAAGTCACCTGTAAAATGAGCGCGGGCATAAGCATCTGCCGTTGCAGCAATATCTCCACGCTTAATGTCGCTGATGGCAATAAGGCCAGCTTCCTGAACAGCCTTAAGGGTTTTTGCATAAACTTTCATGCCTTCAAGTCCCATTGATTCGTAGTAAGCAATCTGAACCTTACAGCAGCAAGCTGATTTGTCGGCTGCAATACGGCGGATGATTTCTTTGTTGTAAGCAAGAACAGCTTCTGTAGCCGAACCCACTGATTTAATTACCGATTCTGGAAGATATGATGGATCTGTATCCAAACCAACGCACAATGGTCCGCGTTCTGCGGCCAGGGCCTGTAATTCCTGCATTTTATGTATTGTTGTCATGTTTTCATTTTAGCGGATTTTTTGACGGTTTTCTATAAGGTATTTTATTGGGCGCAGTGGTTTCGAAAGTGGGGGTTCCGGCATTTCACTACGTTCATCTGCACCAGCATCATTTAAACTATGTATATTCCTTAAAAAATTGCCAATTTTTCAATATGTGCGATAATAGAAATGATTTCACAAAATTAAGGAAAAAAACATGGCAAAAAAGCAGATTGAACGTAAACCTTTTGAGTTTCTTAAGGAATACAAGGGACGGATTTTTAACGGGGAATGGCCTACTTTGCCTGAACTGTTCACAATCACCACAGAACGACACGGAGACAGAAATTGTTTTACCGATTTTGAAGGACCAGGTGGGTCGCGCAATACACTTACTTACAGGCAGGCATACGAAAAAATCGTAAAGCTTTCAATCTGGATGAATGACAACGGCGTTAAAAAAGGCGACATTGTTGCTGTAAGCGGAAAGAACGCTCCGGAATGGACAGTGGTTTACCTTGCGGCCCTTTTCGCTGGTGCCACAATTACTCCGCTGGATTATGCGCTTCATAATTCAGAAACCGAAAATCTTTTGGATGCGGCTAAGCCAAAGCTTTTTTTTGTAGATAGTGAAAAGTACGAATATTTTGCAGCCAAAAAGGGCGAATCATACAAAACATATTCTTTGAGTCCAAAATATGCAGACACTTATGCCTATAACCTTGAACCAAAAGCCGGCTCTACGCTGAACAAAAATAAGGTTCAGGAAGACGATGTTGCGGCAATCCTTTTTACTTCTGGAACAACTGGTACACCAAAGGGCGTAATGCTCACCCATAAAAATCTTGTGAGCGATGCTTTTATAGCCCAGACCTGCCTTGATATTTATCCAACTGATGTATTTTATGCGATTTTGCCGATTCACCACGCATATACAATGCTGGCAGTTTTCATTATCACAATTTCTACAGGGGCAGAGCTTGTCTTCGGAAAATCAATGGCCGTTACCCGCCTGATGAAAGAACTTAAAGAAGGCCGCATTACAATGCTTTTGGGCGTTCCTCTGCTTTTCAACAAGCTTCTGGACGGCATCCTTAAAGGAATCAAAGCAAAAGGACCTTTCGTAAACGGCCTTATGCACATGCTCATGGGACTTTCTTATCTGATTAAGAAAATCACCGGCAAAAATATCGGTAAAAAACTATTCAAGGCCGTTCTTGAAAAAGCAAGCATTTCCACACTGCGCGTTGCAATCTGCGGTGGCGGACCTCTGGCTGCCAGCGTATTCAAAACTTACAACGAACTGGGCTTAGACTTTATCCAGGGCTACGGATTAACTGAAACTTCTCCAATCATCACCCTGAACCCTATCGAAAACTTCAAGATTGAAAGCGTAGGCCGCTACTTCTACCCTTACATGGAAATGAAGATTCTTGACCCTGATGAAAAAGGAATCGGTGAAGTATGTTGTAAAGGTCCAATGGTAATGAAAGGCTATTACAACATGCCTGAAGAAACAGCAAAGGTATTTACAGAAGACGGTTGGTTCAAAACAGGGGACTTAGGCTGGCTTGACAGTGAAGGCTACCTGATGCTCTGTGGACGGGCTAAAAACATGATTGTTACAGCCGGCGGAAAAAACGTTTATCCGGAAGAAATTGAAAACGCCTTCCAGCTTGAATACGACATTGAACAGATTACAGTTCAGGGATTCATTGCGGATGCAGCTTTGAATTCAGAAGAAATTGAAGCGCTTATCTACCCGGCAGACGGCTGCTACGAAAAATGTGGTTGTGCCGGTAAGCGCGGAGAAGCGGATGCTGATGCAAAAGTTCTGGCCCATGTTGAAGAAATTGTTTCAAAAATCAACAAAGGCCTGCAGCCGTATGCCCGAATTACAAAAATTACAATTCTTGAACAACCACTGGAAATGACAACAACTAAAAAAGTAAAAAGAATTTATAAAAAATAAAAAAAAACAAGAGCCTGATGAAAACACAGGCTCTTGTTTTTTAGATAAATTATAACTTTTAATGCATTGACGCAAACAGAAACTATTTGTTTTTGTCCACAAAAAACTTTTACTTTAGCATCGAAACCACCGTAATGCAAACTTATTGGACAGCCCCTTTGGGTCAATATTTTAGTGTGCGATGCCTTTGATTTCTGACAAAGTTTTGATTCCTTTGCGTTTCATGTAGGCTTCGATGCCGTCGATACATTCAAGCATTGTAAGTGGGTTTGCAAAGGTACTTGTTCCTACTTCAACAAGGTCGGCACCAGCCATAACGAATTCAATTACGTCTGACCATGTGGCAATGCCGCCGATAGCGATGATTGGAACCCGCTTATCTTCTGGCAGGCTCTGGATTGTTTCGTAAAGCTCGTAAATAAGGCGAACTGCGATAGGACGAACGGCTGGGCCTCCAAAGCCGGCTTTGATTTTGTCGAATACAGGGCGGCCTGTTTCAACGTCGATTGCAACACCCTGGAATGAATTACAAAGGCTGATTGCATCGGCACCGGCTTCTATGCAGGAAAGGGCAACTTTTGCAAGTTCTGGCGACTGAGGAGTAAGCTTTACCCACAATGGCTTTTTTGTTACTGCGCGAACGGCTGCAACAACTGAATTTGCTGAACTGCAGCTCATACCAAATGCAGCACCGCCGGCACTTACGTTTGGACAAGAGATGTTCAGTTCGATTACAGGAACGTCTGTTTTTTCAAGAAGCTTTGCGCCTTCCACATAAGTTTCAAGGCTTGAGCCAGAAAGGTTTGCGATTGCAACTGGCTTAAGTGCCATCATTTCTGGAAGTTCTTTTTCGATGAAGTGTGGGATTCCAGGATTCTGAAGTCCTATTGAATTCATAAGTCCGCTTGGTGTTTCCCAAATGCGGATGCCGTCGTTGCCGGCTTTTTTTTCAAGGGTAAGTCCTTTTGAAGCGATGCCGCCAAGTCGGTTTACGTCAAAGATTGGTGCGTATTCTGTTCCAAAGCCGAAAGCGCCTGAAGAGCCGATAAGAGGATTCTGGAATTTTACTCCTGCAACTGTAACGCTAAGGTCTGGGGCGGCTTCTGGTTCGCGGCGTGGAATGCGGCCTGGTTCTGGTTTCGGGAAGGAAAGAATTTTTGAGTCAAAAACCGGGCCGTCTTTACAGCAGCGCAGGTTTCCTTCTGTTGTTGGAATTACACAGCCAAGACAAACGCCTACGCCACAAGCCATGTGGGCTTCCATGCTGAGCCAGCACTGAACGCCGGCTTCTTCGCTGACAGTCTTTATGTAATTGAGCATTGGAGCAGGTCCACAGGCGTAAACGGCAGAATATCCGGCGGCTTTGATTTTTGCGGCGTCGATTGCAGCTGTAACCATGCCCTTTACACCAACGCTTCCGTCATCTGTTGTGACTGTAAGATTTTCTGGTTTGATGTTTTCAAGACCGTATGAACCGCTTTTGAACGATGCGATAAAGTCATAAGTTTTTTCTGGTAGAGATTCTGCAAAGCCGGCTACTGGTGCAACGCCGATTCCGCCGCCAACGATAAGAACTTTTGTGGAAGTTGAGCCGTTTGAAACATCAGGGCGTGGGAAAACATTTCCCAAAGGACCAAGAATCTGCACTTTGTCGTCTGCTTCCAAGTCGCAAAGTTCTTTTGTACCTTTTCCTTTAAGAAGAATAAGAAAAGTTGTTTCTACGCCATGAGGAGTTTCTTCTGCATGAAAAACGCTGATTGGGCGGGCAAGAAGCTGCTGGCTTTTTACTGAACGAAGCATGAAAAACTGTCCCGGTACAGGCATACGGGCATTTTCGCCAGTAGTTTCAATTTTAATTTTATATACAGAACCGTTTGGTTTTGCGCCGTCTACAGATGCGCATAAAGTTACGTTTCCTGTTGTAAATACCGGGTATGGGATTCCGTTGCAGTCAGTAATTGGTGTCATAGTGAATATTCTCCTGAAAGGCAAAGTGATTTTTGAGTTTTTTCGTACATTATGATAACTTAATATTAAAAAAAGTTTAACTATAAGAGGAAGATGTAAAAAGTTTTGTGTGGCAGTGATGCCAGTTATTTTTTTTGAAGTAATATCCGCAAAATCAAATAAATTTGATTCAAAATATTTTATTAAAAGTGAACCTTGTGCATGGTGGTGGAGTGATGGGTGTTGTTTTACTTGCAACAGGATTATTCGTCTATAAATGGAAATCATTGAAGCTTGACAATCCCCTTTTTTAATTATTAGCAATTCGCTATATTTTATCTATGATTACAACGACTAACAGAACGGCATTTTCTTTTGAAGTTTTTCCTCCAAAGAAAACAATGAATATTGAAACGGTTTACAACACATTAAGTGATTTGAGCGATATTAAACCAGATTTTATCAGTGTGACCTATGGCGCAGGCGGAAGCGAAAATTGCGACAACACTGTAACTATTGCGAAACGAATTAAAGACGTATGTGGTGTAGAAAGTGCAGTTCACATGCCTTGTATAAACATGACAAAAGCGGATGCACAATTTGTTCTGGAACAGTTTCAGGCTGCCGGCATTGAAAATATTCTTGCACTGCGCGGTGATCGCGTGGAAGGTCGTGATCCTGTGAATGATTTTCTTCATGCCAGCGATCTTGTAAGTTTTATACGTGAATTTAACGAAAAGCGTACAGATGGAAAGCGTTTTAAGATTATGGGCGCATGTTACCCAGAAGCACATCCAGCTTCTGCGAATATTGTTGAAGATATTCAGAATCTTAAAAAGAAGGTTGATGCCGGTGCAGAACACCTTTTGAGTCAGCTTTTCTTTGATAATGAGCGTTTTTATGCTTTTCTTGAACGCTGTCAGATTCTTGGAATCAATGTTCCAATCGAAGCAGGTATTATGCCAGCTACAAACAAGAAGTCAATTGAACGAATGGTAAGCATGACAAATGCAGTTCTTCCAAAAAAATTTGTTCGCATGATGGAACGTTATGGCGATGAACCTGAAGCAATTCGTGATGCTGGCATTGCCTATGCGGTAGACCAGATTGCAGACCTTGTTACAAATGGTGTTGATGGAGTTCATCTTTACACAATGAACAATCCGTTTGTTGCAAAACAGATAAATATAGCAACAAGAAGTCTGTTTACTGCTGCCCCAATCAAAAAGGAATTGAAATAACGGGTATTGGTGAAACGCAAAAAGCAAATTGCCGGAGATGCTAAATGCTGTTTATAAAGGGGCTGTTCCTCATTTTTATGAGTGGAATGGCTCCTTTCTTATTTTAAAGAATAATTGCCGTTATAAAAAAATGCCTATATAATAAAGTATTCTAAATGTTTAGTAGGTAGTTTTATGGCATCCCTTTCAAAAGATCAGGTGCTTCCTGAAATTGCAAAAAGATTAAACGAACTTTACGAAAAAAAAATCCATTTGGAAGAGGCTTTGAAGTCAGCGCCTGAAGGAAATTTGCGAACAGCAAAAAAAGGGAAGGCTTTTCAGTTTTATCTTATTACAGAAAAAGCTGACTCAAAGGGAAAATACCTTTCATTAAAAAATCCTGTAGAAAAAGAGCTGGTGAAAAAGCTGGCCCAGCGTGATTATGATAAAAAGGCGCTGCGGCAAATTGAAGATGATATTCGAACTTTAGAAAAGGTTAGTCATTCATACAAACCTGATGAATTGGAACAAATCTTTTTGCAATTGAATGAAGGGCGAAAGTCTTTTGTTCATCCTTTGCGTTTACCAGATGATGATTTTGCATTGCGCTGGCAGGCTGTAAAGTACAAGCGGCTTGATTTTGATGAAGGAACCGCTTTTTTTATGACGGCAAAAGGGGAAAAAGTTCGCTCTGAAGCAGAAATGAACATTGCAGATGCCTTGGACCGGAACAATGTGCCATATCATTATGAATTTCCGTTCAATTTAAAGACATTGGGAAAAATATATACAAATTTTATTTGTTTTAACCGTCGCACCGGAAAAGAATTCATTTGGGAACATTTTGGGCAGATGGATGATCCTTCGCAAGCTGCAAAATCTGTAGACAGATTGCAGGGATTTCAGATGTGCGGGATGTTTTCTGGGGAAAAACTTATAGTAACCATGGAAACTTCTGAAAAAAAATTAAGCAAGGAATTAGTGGAAAGGCTGATACAGAAATATCTGCTCTAGTCGATTCCTAAAAAATAATTGTGGGCGGCAAAAATCCGCTCAAAAGAGGAAAATATATGTTTGAAAAGTTGGTTCCAGGCCAAGAAATTGAATCTACAGTTGTAGCAATCAATGGAGATACTATTTTCATTGATATGAGTGCAAAAAGCGAAGGCGTAATTGCAAGCGCAGAATTCGCTGATGCAAATGGAAATCTGTCTGTGAAGGAAGGAGACAAAATCAAAGCCTATTTTATAGGTGAAAAAAATGGAGAAATGCGTTTTACCACAAAAATTGCTGGTGATGCAGCAGATGATTCCATGCTTGAGAATGCATTCAAAAATCACATTCCTGTAGAAGGTCATGTTGAAAAAGAAATAAAAGGTGGTTTTGAAGTAACGATTGGTGGAAAGCGCTCATTCTGCCCTTATTCGCAGATGGGATTCAGACAGAAAGAAGAACCTGCATATTATGTTGGCCGCACACTTTCGTTCATTATTTCAGAATACAAAGAAGGTGGAAAAAACATTCTTGTATCAAATAGAAAGGTAATGGAAGCGGAATATCAGGATCAGCTTTCTGGTTTGAGCTCAAAGATTACGGTTGGTTCTGTTGTTACAGGAACAGTAAAAGAAATTGCAAGCTTTGGTGCGTTCATTGATATTGATGGATTCCAGGCTTTGATTCCAATTTCAGAAATCGGATATGAAAGAGTTGCAGATGTTCACGATGTTCTTTCGGTTGGCGATGAAGTTACAGGAAAAGTTATCAACGCAGATTGGAGTCGTGAAAGGGTTTCTGTAAGTCTTAAGGCTTTGAAAAAAAGTCCATGGGATGCAGCTGCAGAAAGAATAAAGGAAGGCGACAAAATCGACGGCACAATTTCCAAAGTTGCAGATTTTGGATTTTTTGTTCAGCTTGAACCAGGAATTGATGGTCTTGTTCACGTTTCAACTCTTGAAGATGTGGATCGCAACACAAACCTCAAGAAGGTTTATAAAATTGGTCAGAAATTCTCTGTTGTGGTAAAGAGCATTGATGCAGCGTCAAAGCGTATTTCTTTGATTCCTGCGACAACTACAGAACAGGACGCAATTGCAGCTTCATATCTGGGAAGTCAGGATGATGATGGAGATACTTATAATCCATTTGCAGCTTTATTAAAGAAATAGCAAAAACCTTATCCGTCCAGGGAATATTTCTCTGGACACAATATTGGGGGAAAAATGAAAAAAAAGATTGCATTGCTTGTTTTGAGCGCTGCGTTTGTTGTAAATGCAGCTGCTCTTACAAAAGTGAAATTAGCTAATGGCATAGTTCTTGAATTCGAAGGCTGCCAGGATGGTTCTGTTCGCTTTGAAGCAAAAGGAAAAAAAGCTCGCGAACCAATGAATGCTGTTGAATTAAAAAGAACAGCAGCAAAGGAAAACTTTATTGCTGCTTCAAAAAACACTTATGTATGGGGCGATTACCAGGTTGATGTAGGCGATGAAGGATATGCGTTTTCGTTTAAAGGCGAAAAGATTTACTCATCAACTTTTAAAGATGACGGCAAACTTCTTAAAGAATTGCGAAATTGGGAAAAAGCAGATGAATTTTATGGATTTGGTGAAGCCAGCCGTTTTGTAAGCCTTAGAAATCAGTCGCTTACAATTTATAACGAATCGAAATATGGCGACCATGCCTATGTTTTCGTCCCTTTTTATGTGACAAACAAGAATACAGCAGTTTATTACAATGCAAATGGAAAAGATAAAATCTATTTCCAGAATGGCAAAGATGCTCAGCTTTACAGAAGCGAATACCATCGTATTGAATGTTTTGTTCGTCAGGATTCGTCAATGAAGGAAAGCATTCAGAAATTCTATGCAGAAACGGAAACTTGCTGCATGTTGCCAAAATGGGCTTACGGTTATATCCAGTCGAAATATGGCTATAAGTCGGCACAGGAAGTTGTGGAACTTGTAGATTCTTTCAAAGAAAGAAATATTCCCCTTTCTGCCGTAGTTTTGGATTTATATTGGTTCGAAAAAATGGGCGATATTTCATGGACAGCAAAGGATTTTGCTGATTACAAGGAAATGGATGCTCACATGGAAGAAAATGGCGTAAAGCTAGTTACAATCACAGAACCATTCTTTACAACAGCAAGCGTGAATTTTGATGAATTGATGTCAAAAGATCTTTTGTGCAAGAATCAGAAAGGTAAGGTTGCATTGTGGCATGACTGGTGGTGTATTGGAGCCAGGGATGCTGGCATTTTTAATCCATTGGGAAAGAATGCTGCAAGCTTTATGGGTGATAAATATTCTTCCATGCTTGATAGTGGAATCGAAGGTTTCTGGACAGATCTTGGAGAGCCAGAAAAAGTTCCAGCGGATTTGAAATACGGAAAATATGCGGAACAGGATTTCCACAACTATTACAATTATTATTGGTCAAAAGCATTATATGAAGGCGTTCATGCAAAATACCCGAATCGCCGCCTTTTCATAATGAGCCGCTCTGCTACAACAGGAAGCGGAAAGTTCAATGTTTCTGTATGGTCAGGAGATGCAAGTGTTAGCTGGCCTTCACTTTCGAATCAGATGGCTTATGGCTTGAATGCAGGAATTTCTGGACTTCCATATTGGGGAAGCGATGTAGGCGGCTTTGTTCAGCCAGAATCACCAGAAGAGCTTTATATCCGATGGCAGCAGTTTGGTGCTTTTACACCTATATATCGTGCACATGGAACTGGACCACGTGAACCTTATGCATTCAGCCCTAAAGCTGAAAAAATTGTTTCCGATTTGATTCGTATGCGAGCCCAGCTTTTGCCATATATTTATTCAACTGCTCGCCAGACAATGAATGGCATTCCAATGATGCGACCTATGTTTTTTGAGGATGAAGCAACTCCCCAGAAATTTATCAACAGCCAGTATATGTTTGGCGATTCAATTCTGGTAGCTCCAATTGTAAGGGAGCTTGTGGCAGAAAGTGAAAGAACATTCTATTTGCCAAAAGGAAACTGGTTCAATTTCTATTCAAATGAGAAAGTCGCAGGCGGAACAGAATTGACGGTAAAGTCAAAATTGGAAAACATTCCGATTTATGTTAAGGAAGGCGCTATAATTCCAAGAGCTGTTGATGGCAAGACTGAGCTTTTTGTTGCCATTGATAATTCAAGTTCTGTAAATAACACGTTCACTTTATATGATGATGACGGAGAAACAGAAGAATACAAGACTGGAAAATATGGTGAAATTGAAATGAAGCTGGAAGGTCGTACTTTGAAAGCTTTAGTAAAAGGCGATTTAAGTTTTATTCCAAACAATTATGAGATTGTTCTGCCATCAGGAAAAAAGAAGTCTGCAACTCTTGAGGAATTGAAGGCTGGCATCCAGCTTTAAAATCAAGCTCAAGATTAAACAAGGCCGGAAACCTGTAAAAATTGCGTTTTGCAGGTTTCCTAAAAAAAAAGGTTTCCTAAAAAAAAGCTGCCCATCAAAGTTCAGAAGCTATAAAAATCTGGCAAGTTCGTTAAGATTCTGCCTGAAACATTTATAACTGTAAACGCTGAACCTGATTGGCAGCTTTTTTTATGAGCAAAACTTAGTTTTCAAGCAAAAGATCGTTGTCTTTGATCCAGCCGATTTTTCTGAAAACTTTGCCAAATACGTAGCAAAGGACGCCAGGAAGAATAAAGCTTGTCATTAAAAGGCCAAACCAATCGAAGAAACCTGGGTTTTTTGCAAGTTTTTGTTCGGTAGTTTTTTCTTCTGTTGGAGCAGTAGTTTCTGCCTGAATAGCTGCGTTTTCGGCTGTTGCTGATTCAGTATTTACTGAAAGGGCAGAGTTATTAGATTCAACTGTATTTGTAGTTGCATCATCAGATGTCTGAACAGCTGCATTGTTTTCTTCTTTTTTTTCTGCCCATGCAACGGCCTGTTTGCTAGGGCTGTACCAGCCAGTTACAACTCCAATCTGTCCTACAAGTCCGCAAGTTCCCATACCAGAAGAAACAGCGGCGCCGTTCATTTCCATTTTAAATACGCATGTTGAAAAAGGTCCTGTAATTGCACTTACAAGGATTGGAACGATCCAAACTTTTGGGTTTTTTACGATGTTTGGCATTTGAAGCATTGAAGTACCAAGCCCCTGGCTCAAAAGCCCACCCCAACGGTTTTCCTTAAAGCTCAAAACGGCAAAGCCAACCATCTGTGCGCAGCATCCTGCAACAGCAGCACCGCCAGCTAATCCTGTAAGCCCAAGAGCGGCACAAATTGCTGCAGAAGAGATTGGAAGAGTAAGGGCAACACCAACAACAACACTTACAAGAATGCCCATTACAAAAGGATGAAGTTCGGTAGTAAGCATGATAAGGTTTCCAACCCAGCTTGCTGCTATACCGATGTATTTGGCAAAAAGAACTGACAGAAAAGTACCGGCAAGGATAGTAACGATTGGAGTAACAAGAATATCTACTTTTGTCTTCTTGCTAACAAGCATACCAGCTTCTGCAGCAGCGATTGCAATTACAAGAACTGCCAAAGGACCACCAGCGCCGCCCAAAGTGTTTGCAGTTGCGCCAATAGTAATCAAGCTGAAAAGAACAAGATTGTGTGCGCTCATTGCAAAACCAATGCCACAAGCCATGGCAGCTCCAACTACATGTGGTTCACAGCAGAAAGTACCTGCATTTACTAAAAATTGGAAAATTTCATTTGAACCAAGGCGCAGAAGCTGTTGTCCAAGTGTTTTGATGATTGTTCCAACCAACAGGGAGGCAAAAAGTCCCTGAGCCATTCCACTCATTGCGTCGATACAGTAACGCTTAACGTAACGATTCATAAAACCTCCGGCAAATTTCTGAATATTTTGAAATTGCCAAAAATAAAAACTTTCAGTAAATTACTCGTTAATGTTGTCTTCTGCGCACCGTGGTGTCGTCAGAAAAGCGTGTTCCGTGGAATCTGCCTTTGTTCATCACAAACGTAAAATCTGAAAGAAATTTACATTATTTATTCCTTAGTTTCAAGTTATGGAATATTTCTTGTAGTGCTGATATAATTTTAGAATCAAAAAAAGAGTTTGGGGGTTACCAATTGACTCGTGAAGATACAATTGCAGCAAGAGCTGTAAGACTTTCAACATTAAAATCTATTAAGGCCAAGAAAAAGCTTCGAATACAACAAATAAAAGATGATGCACAGCAGAAAATCAGGGAAATAAATATTCAGTATGCAGAAGATCCTGAGCGATTGAAGGCAAAATATGCTGCTGAAGATTACGCAAAATCAGAAAAGGCACGAAAAAAGGCTGAAAAAGCTATTGCAAAGGAAAAGGCTCATGTAGAAAGCCAATTTAGTTTGCGACCATATACACTTGGCGAAGAGATTTTCAGTTCCATTGTCCAGGGAATTGGAGCCTGCCTTTTTATTGCAGCTACAGTTCTTCTTGATGTTTTTGCCATAAAAAATGTTCCGGATTCGGAAAAAAACATCTATGCGGTGCTTTTTTCTTGTTTTGGTGGAATTATGACATTGAATTATGTAATGTCCATTCTTTATCATGCGATTACAAATATAAATGCAAAAGAAGTTTTTAAACGATTAAGTCGTGTGGGAGTTTTTCTTGTAATAGTCGGTGCTTATTTTGTATATTGTTTCAATACAAAGTCAAATCTTTTTGGCTGGATCGTTGCAGGTATAATCACTGTAATCTGTTTAACAGGACTTATAATGTATGCAATTGCAGGCAGTCGCCTTGAATTAGTAAATATTATTTTTTATGCAGTTAGTGGATTAGCAGCTCTTTTGCTTATCAACCACTTTTCGCGCTTTCTTTCACACAAATCATTCGTTCTGCTTCTGTGTTCCGGGGCATTCTATGTAGTGGGACTGATTTTCTGCAACATGAGAAAAGTAAAATATATGCATTGTATTGGCGATATTGTTGTGCTTTTGGGAAGTGCCAGCCTGTTCTTCTCATATTTCTTCATGAATAACGTAAACTAATCTTCCACAACCTTGTAGTTCCAGTTGTGTTTTGGATACCGGCCTTTCATCTCTTTGCAGATATCGGGCCAGGTATTCGCCCAAAAACCAGTTAAATCATCTGTAATCTGCAACGGTCTTCTGGCCGGTGAAAGCAAACGTAAAAGCACCGGCATTCCCATAACTTTTGGTGTCTCAAAACAACCGAAAATCTGTTGAATGATGATTTCAAGAACAGGTCGAATGACAAGCCTGTTTTTTTCGCTTGCCAATGATTGTTTCTCATAAATAATTTTTCGGCTTTTTCCATTTGGAAGCAGAATCTTGGCGGGCACTTGCCTGTCGATTTCTGCGCCATTCAAAAACCAGTAGAGCGCATTATATACATCTTCCTGACTGATTTTTGTTTTTCCGCCAAGAAATGGCAGCAGCCATTCTTCAGGCTTTGCCTGAAGTTCTGCTTCCAAATGAATCTGATGAATAGCGTTTTGATTTTCCCCGCTCTTCTCAGCTGAATCTAACTTTTGGGCTTTTTGCAAAATTTCCCATTCTTTTTGCTGTCTGTAGAATGCTGTGCGAATCAATAGTTCCTGCGCATTATCAGAAAGCGGCAGCACATTTAGACCCTTTTCATGAACTTCATTTATTATGGCCAGAGAAAAATCTTCTGGAGCAGCAGGAAGTTTTTTTCGCTCAAGTACGATTCGGCCATAACGTTTTTCCCTGTATCTTGTTGCCTTTGCTCCTTCTAGCTTTGCGAATTCCCGGGTGGTTGTTTTGTCATTGAGCCAAAGGTTTATGAAATCTTGCGGAGCTGGAATAAAGCTATAGATTATGCCTTCTTTTTCCCCCGAATCAGCTTCAGTAACAATTATCCATTCAGGAAAAGTTCGCTGGACTTCTGCAAGGTCATTTTTCAGTTTTGCAGAGCGACCAGAATAAAGCTGGTAATTTGATTCAGTGTATTGGCCATTTTGCGGGGAAATTTGTGTGTTATGAGCCAAACGGTCAGGAAAACCTGCCAGAAGCGCTTGGCATTGATTGTTGGTGAAGGCGGGCAATGAAGAAGCAAAAGATTTGCGCGCTTCTTGAATGCGGCGGTTTGTTTCCTGACAAAAACGAGTTTGAATTTCTAGGGCAGATTCAGCGAAATTTGTATATGGCAGAATTAATTGTGCGCCGCCTGTTATTGCTGCACATGATAATCGAGGTGAAAGACCAATTGAAAGTGAAGCTTTTCCAAGATCTGTTATCTGCTGATGTTTGATGCATCCTAAAAGCTCAAGCAAAGAAGTAGCAGCAGTCCATGCCGCCTGAGAAGGTGCATCAAGCCACTGAAGTTTTTCCTTTTGAAAAATTCCCCATTGTGCACATTCCAAAACCAGATTTGAAAGTTCGCTTCGAAGAATTTCAGGTGGAGTTTCTTTTTGAAGTTTTTCAAGTTTGTTCCATAGGCGGATACAGCGGCCTTCTCCAAGGCGCCCTGCACGACCTGCCCGCTGTTCTGCTGAAAATTCGCTTTCTGGAACGGTTTCAAGTTTTTCAAGACCGGCAGAAAAATTCATTTTGTTTATACGACACAACCCTGTATCGATGACAATAGAAACTCCTGGAACCGTAAGTGAAGATTCGGCAATGGCAGATGATAAGATTATGCGAACAGCATTGGTTGGAACTGGAGATAGAACCGCTTTTTGCTGGGATAGATTAATGGAACTGTGCAGAATCATCACTTGGAAATCTGGATTTGAAGTGAGTCCCATATCCTGCAATTTCTGATGGCATTTTCTGATATCTGCAATTCCAGGGAAAAAGGCTAAAATTGAAGTGCCTGGTGGGCAGGAAAAAGCTTCGTCATAAATTGCGTTCCAAACTTCACTTTCTTTGTATTCGATTTTAACAGGGAATTGTCGGCCGGGCACTTTATACACTGGGGCTGGCTCTGATGGAGTGCCCAGAAAGGTTACCAGTTTTTGTGTATTGATTGTTGCCGACATGATTATCACAAAAAGATCGTCCCTAAGTGCCATAGCTTCTTTTAAAAACGCCAGGGACAAATCAGAATGAATAGAGCGTTCGTGGAATTCATCCAGAATCACAACGCTTACCCCTTCCAGAGAAGGATCGCTTTGCAATTGTCTGATAAGAATTGCTTCTGTGATGATTTCCAATCTGGTTTCCCTTGAGATTTTATTTTCCAGGTGAACACGATAACCAACGCTTTTGCCAGGAACTTCGTCTTTTAGCTGTGCAATGCGCTGAGCTATTGCAAAAACAGCCAGCCTTCGGGGTTCAAGCATGAGGATTTTGCCGGAAAATTCTTCCATCAATGCTAAAGGAACACTGGTGGATTTTCCAGCTGCGGTTTCTGCTGTTAAAATAAGGAATCTGCTTTTTGAGTTTTTAAGCTGTGTGCAAATCGAATCTAAGTGGTCACAAACCGGCAGGTTTTTTATCTTTGCCTGAATTTCATTTTTAAGAGCCATGACTTATTGTATCTTATTTAAGGTATTTAGTTTCAAAATCTGAAATAGGCATTGGACGGTCAAAATAGTAGCCCTGGAAAAGATTGCAACCAATGCTGTTCAGATAATCAGCTTGTTCTTTAGTTTCAACGCCTTCAGTAATCACATCGATTTCAAGAGCTGTTGCCATTTCCACAATAGATTTTAGAATTATTTTGGAACGGGTAACATTTTCTGTTTTTTCAAGGAATGCCATGTCGATTTTAAGAACGTCAAAGGGAATGTCTTTAAGCATGTTCAGAGAAGAATAACCGCTGCCAAAATCATCCATTTGGATTTTAAAACCTGCAGCCCTCAATTTGTTTATAAGTTTGAGCTGAATATCAAGGTTCATTAAAACTGCCGATTCGGTAATTTCAAGCTTAAGATTTGAAGGCGAAATATCGTATTTTTCTACAATTCTCTTGAATGTGTTGTATATGTCAATGAAAGCCAG
>JAEDGP010000117.1 GCA_016297405.1 Treponema sp. | reverse complement strand
CTACTTTAAGGGAGAAGGTATGACGCAAGCCCAAATGATACTTTATGCAATCAAGCTTGTTTTTGGTGGATTTGCAGCTTTTTTTGCAATAATCCTTTGGTCAAAGACAAAAGATTGTGCCTGGATGTGCATGGTTGCCGCAATCGTAATTCGTTATGCAGGTATTGTTTATGATATGCTTACCCAACTGAGTGTGGTGCTGCCAATCGGCATCCAGATCTATGATATAAACATCACAACAATCGCATTTACTGTTATTCCCGATCTTCTGTTTATCATCGCAATCAGCCTCATGCTTCACAGAAGCAGCAGGTTTTAGAAAGGTTAGGGGGTAAATAAATGGATATTTCTACACCAGATAGATTTTGGCAGCAGTTTCTTTCAGAAACAGGACGTGATCCAGAAGACAGATGTTCAGGGGATTTGAATTTTGAAGCTCGTGGCTTCAATAACGATGCCCTGGTAGCAATGGTGATGGCAGGCAAAAAAACGGCAACTTTTACAAGCCTGGAAACCCTTCAGATTGATGGAGAACCGGTTCCTGTTTCAGGTGAGCTTTATCTGGTTTTTGATCGTGGTGAAAATCCAAGATGTGTAATTGAACTGGAAAGCGTAACCATTTTGCCGTTTTGTGATGTGACTTGGGATATGGCGCAGAAAGAAGGAGAGGATGAAAACCTTGAACAGTGGCGCAATAAAATGCAGGAAAACCTGGAAGATGAAGGAGCTGTAGTTGGATTTGATTTCAAACCAGATATGCTTCTAGTTTATCAGACATTCCGTTGCATTTATAAAAAATAAGTATGAAAGCAAATATTTTGCTTTGGCTGAATGAAGATATTATTCATTTGCGTTTTTTTTGTTAGTGAAAAACAGCCCTTGAATTGATAAAAAAATTGTTATAAAATTAAGTTATTCCTTTTAATTTGGAAATAAAAAATAAGGAGGCTATAAATAATGGCTAAAAAATCTTCTATTTCTTTGGGAAGACTTCTTCTTCAGATTGCACTTGGTTTGCTTCTTGCAATTGGTGGTATCTATGCACTTCAGGACAAAGGTTCTGATATTGCAATAGCAATTACTGAAACATTTAAAGGTGATGTTGGCAACATTGTACGCATCGTATTTGCAGTTGTTGAACTTCTTGCAGGCATTTTCCTTATCCTTGAGCTTTTCATGGGTGATGTTTTTGGTAAGCTTGATAAAATTCTTATGATTATTATCATGATTGTATGGATTGTAGGCATCGTTCTTCTTGACTTCTTGAACGGCAAATTTCTTAAGCCAGATGTACTTCCATGGCTCTACCAGTTTGCAGGTCACCTTCTTGTACTTGGTGCAATGGTATATTTGAACGACTAAGTCTTAGTCAATCTTCAAAAAAGCAGAAATCGAAATACCGATTTCTGCTTTTTTTTTATATAAAATTGACGATAATTGAAGTATGAAAAAGATTATATTTTTTTGCATGGTGGCCCTCCTTTCATGCCAGCTTATTTTTGCCTCAAAAAGTGCAGTTGAACCAAAGGACAAGATAGTTGGTTTTGACATCGGCCTTGCTACAGGCATTCCGTTTTATGGTTCATCCTATGTAACAAACACTAATGACCGTGTGAATGACGGCGATTTTTATCGATTTATCATCGGGGCCAGCGCAGATTTGAATTTCAAACTTGGAGATCCAATCAAATTTATGGTTGGCTCTGATGTTCTGTTTGATTTTATCTGGAAAGGCAACGACTATTCGAATCATATCGATTATGCATTTTTTACAGGACTTAAGTTTTATCCAGGAATTGGCGGATTGAACGGGTCTGTTGCATACTGCCTGGGATGTCGAAATGACTTTGCGAACAATGAAGTGGAAGATTCCATAACTCATTCTTCTGCCTGGGGAAACGGGTTTAGACTTGGAATTGAGTACGATTTCAAATATGGATCTAACCACAAATGCCTTCCATCGATTGGTACTTATTACCGTTGCATGCCCAGAGGAGAAAACGAATGGGACAACATACTTGCAGCATATTTTGCCCTTTCGTTTTGACGTAAATATATAGCTGACTTTAACATCTTTGTTTCATAAAAAAAAACTGCCGCTGAAGTAAACCATATTTATTGGACACTTCAACGGCAGTTTTTTTATTAACGCCAAATATCTGATTGTTTTATCGGGCGTATTCAACAATCCTGGTTTCACGAATCATTGTAAGTCTGATTCTTCCAGGATATTTAAGATCGTTTTCAATCTGTTTTGCAATATCAGAAGCAAGTTGCTTAACTTCATTGTCTGCGATTTTTTCATTGTTCACAAGAATACGAAGTTCGCGACCGGCCTGGATTGCATAAGCTTTTTCAACGCCTTCAAAGTTTTCCGCAATGGCTTCAAGGTTTTCAAGGCGCTTTACATAGTTGTCGATGGTTTCGCGACGAGCACCAGGGCGAGCTGCAGAAATAGCGTCGGCAATCTGAACGATAACAGCTTCGATGGTAGTAGCTTCAACATCGTTGTGGTGAGCAGCAATGGCGTTAATTACACGTGCATCTTCACCCATTTTTCTGGCCATTTCTGCACCAACTTCAGCATGGTTCTGGTCGCTGTCGTTTTCAGCCCCTTTACCAATATCGTGAAGTACAGCAGCTCTTTTAGCAAGTTCTCTGTCGGCACCAATTTCTGCGGCAATCATAGAAGCAACATTGGCAACTTCTTTTGAATGCACAAGAACATTCTGACCGTAACTTGTTCTGAAGAAAAGGCGACCCAAAGCGCGAACACCTTCTGTTGGCATGTTATGGATTCCAAGGTCAAAGAGAGCCTTTTCACCTTCTTCATAAATCTTGTTCTGAATCTCTCTTGTTACTTTCTGAACGATTTCTTCAATGCGTGCAGGGTGGATACGTCCGTCGGAAATAAGCCTTTCCAAAGATTCTTTTGCGATTTCCTTGCGCACTGGATCGAAACAAGAAATAACTACAGCTTCTGGAGTATCATCAATGATGATATCTACGCCAGTAAGTGTTTCCAGGGCGCGAATGTTGCGGCCTTCACGACCGATAATGCGTCCCTTCATTTCATCACTAGGAAGTGAAACTGTAGTAACAGTGATGTCGCTTGTTGTTTCAGGTGCAAGACGCTGAATCGTTGTAACAAGGATTTCTCTGGCTTTTTTCTCTGCAGTAAGCTGTGCTTCCTGCTCAATTTTGTTCAATAAAGCCTGAGCGTCATGCTTTGCATCGTTTTCAAGATTCTTTATGATTAACTCTTTTGCTTCCTGGGCAGAAAGACCGGAAATGCGTTCAAGTTCGCGACGATATGTTTCTTCCTGAACCTGAAGTGCAGCTTCGCGCTTTTTCATAGCTTGAGCTGCTTCGTTGTTTTCCTTTTCTTTCTTTTCGCATTCTGCTGCTCTCTGATCTACCAGTTCTTCTTTTTTACTTACTCTGGCTTCGTAGCGCTGAACTTCAGCACGGCGTTCTCTGTTTTCCCGCTCCTGCTGGTTTCGTTCCCGAATGAGTTCGTCTTTTGCGTTGAGCAAAATTTCTTTTTTCTGAGCTTCAGCTTCTCGTATAGCGTCCTGTTTTACACGTTCTGCTTTTTGTTCTGATGCAGATAATTGAAATCTGGCATAAAGCCATCGAATAATCCATCCAAGAACAATTCCGGCAATCGGGAGAACAATGAACCAAACCAAATTGTTCATCTTCTTCTCCTTACCATTATAGAATAGTTCATTTTACATAATAAAGTATTAAAATCTTGTTGTCAAATAAGAATCATTATATATGAATAAAAATGTTATTTTTTTTTACAGGGTGGAGTCCCTCCCTGCGCTTCAAAGCAAGCTTTTCAGCTACCCAACCCAGCGGGGCTTAAGGGCATGTGTTTTTTTGCCCCGCAACGCCCCGGTGAAAGGTAAATTGCTTGCGCAATTTGCTATTTACTTTTGTATTCTCTACATTTTATTTCAAGTAATTTAAAATCATTGCAACGCTGGCTCAACTTTGATTTTCC